>CAZGXZ010000083.1:0-10652 GCA_964530035.1 uncultured Methanoregulaceae archaeon | reverse complement strand
TTTACCACGAGGTTGAATGAACACCCGGTCCCGCAGTAGGGACAGGTGGTCTGAACGTACTTCATGTCCATCATGTAACCTCGAACAAACATGGGTAATTCAGATACTTATATTAAGTACATGGCATTCAGAATTCGGTGATCATTCCTGGTGGTAAAAATCATCAGGAGACGTTTTTTTCAAATCGCCAGAAATTTTGAAATTTTTCAATTAAAAAGTTGAATTTTAAAATTCTGTAATCGAATGGAAATTCAAATGTTTTTTGATTTAAATTACAAATATCAAAATATTAACGCTTGAAATTATATATGCTGGCATATTAAAGCGATTGGTGGAATTGAGGTATTGTGCGCGATATTTAAACTATGGCATTGGGTCTGCCATTGAAAGTCCTTACCTGTACCTTGAATCAAGGACTTTAGGTTTATTTCCCGGATGTGAATCAAAGGTAGGGCGAGGTGTCTTTGAACAGGAGCATCTAAACCAGTTCTTTCATTATTTTCGTCTGAAGACCGCTAAAAGGTGTTTTTCTTTTTGGATTGGTTCCTTGTCATTGATACGACCACGCCCGTGGATACTCATATCACTCCATCAAATGCCTGAATGAACGATGTACGTGAAAAAAAATCACGCATTCATAGAATCCGAAAACGGCTAAGAGAAATATATTAATCAATGCTTTTTATTAAGTTCTGGTAAATTTGGGAACAGGGACCGGATGTCTCTTCCCTGTTCAAGGCAGGATGCGATACGGTGGCAGGTATCACATTCCTTGTTATGCCCTGTCTTTCTCAGGGCGACACCCTTGTTGAACCATGCCTCTGCATGATACGGATCATTTTTAATGGCTTTCTCGTAACAGGAAAGGGCCTCTGCGGTCCGGCCCAAGCCGTCGAGGATTACCCCCTTGTCATTCCAGAGACATGAATTCCCCGGATTGGCGCTGATGGCCTTGTCCAGATACTCAACAGCCTGCTCGAACAGCCCTTTACTCGCAAGTTCGTTTGCATACCGGTGCAGGTACAGGACCTCGGGTGAAATGATTTCAATGGTTGTATGCGTTTCTTTTTCTGTTTTCATTCGCGCGCCCTCCCCCTGGCAGGGGACGTTTTACCTCGTTTACCTCCATTTTTTGCGGATGAATACAGAAGTCCGGTTCATCTGATGAATAATAGTTATTTGCACAGCAGGTATGCCGTGCAAAACTAAAATGCAATATCGGGTGAAGTCCCGTTGGATTCAATATACCCGGCTGTTCCGGATTCGACTGTCTCATTCTCATTTTCGGACGTGTGAAACACACCGGGGAGAACCACACAAGGGATCCCTTCGTCACATGATGAGAACCAACCGGCTTCGAGGTCCTTTGGACCGTTGTCTTATTCAGGAGCAACCTATCATCTACCAGTACCCGGGGATGCAATGCTGGTTCGTGTTCCACTGATGGTCACCGGTCTTGTGATGTCCGCTCTTACAGGGCTCGACGGAGTGGTCTTTTCCGGTCTTGAACGCTGTCCGGTCTGTGGTGGTGCGGTGAGGATTCATGATTTCCGGGATAAGCAGATCGTGAACTGTATCGAAGAACGGGGTCTGCGGACGGTCAGGGTCAGGGTGGGAAGGTATCACTGCATAGCCTGCAAATCATTCATGTATGCAGACGAACCCTTCTATCCGGGAACCCGCCACGGCTCTCCGGTGGTGGACCTCGCACGTACTCTTTCTGGGTTTTATCCTTTCTACCGCACTTCCCGGCTCATGGAACAGATGGGGGTCTCCATTGACAGGGGGACGGTCAGGAACTATGCCCTGATGTCACGGCGGGTTGTGCCGGCACTACCTCTCTATGGTATGCCACTTCCCCTTTCGGTCATTACTCTCTCTGAGTTATTTGCCCGGTCCGGTGAGGGGCACCCCGTCGTAGGGGCAGAAGTTCTCCGTGCCTGTGGTTTCCCATCCACACGAGGGACAGGTCCTCACATTTCTCCCGGGGGTCAGGAGAGGTACCAGCGGGATGAACAGGAAGAGGGCGAAGAACGGGATTCCCAGAAAAAAGAGGACGACTGAGAACGTGAGTGAAGCTGCAAGCACTATCAGTGTGAGGGCCAGCCGGGTCATCCAGCCAGCTCCCGAACGGCAAAAGCGGGAAAACCATTGGCATAAGAACCGAACTCCCTGTCAAGACTTATGCTGCCGGGATAACAAGTGAACAGCCTTCCTCCTATCCCCGCAGTGATGATTCCATCCGGGCACCCCCTCAGTTCCGCATCCTTGAGGCGTCCGGTCACTTCTGATCGCTGCGACGCCCAGAACTCACGTGCAATGGCGGTACACCCGGCTCTTCCTATCTCGTCAATATCGGCACAGGCACACCGTGCCAACCGTCTCATTGCACCTTCGAGGGTTTTCTCCCCTCCATCGGGCGGAGGAACGGTATATTCCTCAGGGAATATGTGTCCGAGGACAAGGTGTGCATCGGCGCTGCATGCAAAATACTCCCGGGCGAGCGGGGTGGGCATCCCCCCGATCACGGCGTGGTGAATCTGTGTTGCGATGTTGGTCCGGAGCATACCGGTGTAAACAAGAAATCCCTCCCGAAGACGCTGGATGTCCGTGTATCCGTACAAGTCACGAACGTTGTGTAATGGAATGATATCGGTCGTCGTACTGCCCATATCGAGGAAAACCTGCCCTCCATGGGTTTTTTCAAGCAGGACTGCCGGGGCAAGCCAGTTTGCAGCAGCCAGGGAAGGCTCTGGCCGGGTGTGAAACCTGCCGTCCGTCCCAAAAAAAATCGCTTCGGGAAAGACTTTAAGGACCTCATGCACGATCCACCCGATGCCGTCCATCTTTGTCTGGAAACAGTCTGCAAGTTCACCACTCATGACCACTGCGGCCTGTTTTCCCTCCCCACGAAACGGTTCCAGGAGTTCTGCAATCTTCTGGCCCGTCCACAAGGGTGCATAGATTACGTGGATGCCTGAATCGTCAGCGATTTTTAAGTTGGCCCCGCCCACGTCAATCCCGATCATCCGCTTTCACCCTGCCCGTTTCATCAAACCGGGCGGTCCCGTGGTGGTGGACCTCGACGGGCCCCCTGCCGAACGAAGCCTCGATAAGGATGTCCGCGAGTTCCTCGTCCATTGTCTGGATGATGCCGACAACACTCGTGGTAATCCTGGGGTTCACATCCACGACGACGACCCGATCGCCGGCAACGATGTCGACCCCGGTGTACCCCTGGCATCCGAGGACTGTTACCGCTTTTATCGCGGTCCCGATAATCCTGTCACCCATCGGGTGGTCTTTCACGGGGGTTATTCCACCGTGGTAAGAGATCCTCCCGTCATCCGCTATCCCAATTTCCTGCCGATTGACAGCCAGCACCAGGGGTGGTTTTCCCGTGTAGCACTCGCACACGTCGCCGACGACCCTGCTGCCGACGAGACTCACGCTCATATGCTCGCCCTCGATGAACTCCTGGCTGATTTCCCCGGGGCCTGCATCCTCTGCCGTCACTCTCACACCCTGGGAGCCACAGCCGCTGACCGGCTTTATAACCTTTTTCGAAGCCCCGGGTGCACCAGGGACATCAATACCGTTCGATGCAAGGATTGATGAGGTCAGCTGCTTGTTTGCACAGACCGCGACATTCAGGCTCCCGCAACCGATATTCCACGTCGCCTGCTCGAGGATGCGGGTAAACCCTGCAAGGAGGTGGTCAGGTGCAATTATCAGTCCGGCATCACACAGGGGCGCCAGGCGCCTGATTTCATCCCCAAAGTCCCCCTTTTCAGGAGTCATTACCTCGTGTCCGGCCCGTTCGAAGCTTGTCATAAGGGCATGTAACATGGCTGCCCCCTCCGGGGCGAGGTGTGGGTCACGCAAGATGGTGTACTCGGCGAGCAGGACTTTCATACCCATATCATGGGAGGTACCCGGGGATGTACGTGACGGATGCGTCCTGGCTGAATAATCACCTATATGCCCTTGACACTCTAAATGTGATACCCGATGAAACCCAGGATCCTCCTCACCAACGACGACGGCATTTCCTCAGCAGGGTTGTGGGCGGCCTACCAGGCCCTGATCCCGCTCGCAGATGTGACCATTGTCGCCCCTGCGACCCAGCAAAGTGCTGTCGGGAGATCCATTTCCATCTTTGAGCCCATCCGGGTGAGCAAGGTCACGATGAACGGGGTGGCTGCCTATGCCGTTGGAGGTAAACCCACGGACGCAGTGATCATTGGCCTTTACGGGCTCAGGCTCGACCCGGTCATGGTGGTGAGCGGGATAAATATCGGGGAAAACCTGTCATACGAGTCTATCATGACCTCGGGGACGGTCGGCGCCGCTCTCGAGGCTGCGAACCAGGGTGCCCCGGGAGTCGCATTTTCCGTACAGGTTGAGGACCAGGGCGAGAAGTTCGATGACCCGAGCCTTTCGATGCTTGATTTTAAAAATGCCGAGACGGTCATCCGCACGGTTGTTTCGAGGCTCCTCGAAAAGGGCTTTCCGGCAAGTGCTGATGTGATAAATATCAATATTCCCGCCCGCTGGTCAGGAAATTACGAGATAACAAGGCTTGCAAGAAAACTCTTTTCAACCGGTGTGGAACAGCGTTTCGATCCGAGAGGCCGCGAGTATTACTGGATCAACGGTCCGCTCCTTGCCGATGCCGAGGAAGGTACTGACGCCCATGCCGTTTTCAAGGGCAACGTTTCTGTCACGCCTGTAACCCTGGACTGCACCGCGTACGACGCAAATGACGACCTGAAGCAGCTGTATGGAAGGGAAAGCATCTCGGGAGACTGCTGCCGAAAAGGAAGGTAGCGCAGGCAACCCCTCGTGAGGAGAAACATCATGACTGAAACCTGCACCAGCGGTTTTTTTTGGTACTAAATTGTGATTAATATCCGGATATGGTAGCAATGGAGCCAGGTTCGATGAAGCAACGCGCCGGTTACAAGGCGGCAGAACTCGTCAGGGACGGTATGGTCATCGGCATCGGGACAGGCTCCACAACCTCCTATGCCCTTGAAAGGATTGCAGACCTGGTGCGGGAAGGAAACACCATTCTCGGTGTCCCTACCTCGTTCCAGACTGAACAGCGTGCGGCAGACCTGGGTATACCGCTGACAACCCTGAAAGAACACCCGGTGCTCGACCTTACCATTGACGGTGCCGACCAGGTAGACCCTTCTTTCCGCCTTGTAAAGGGAAGGGGCGCAGCCCAGGTGCGTGAACGGGTCGTGGCTGATGCATCGGAACGGTTCATCATCGTAATTGATGAATCAAAACTGAAGAATGCATTATCAGGCGATATTCCCGTCGAAGTCCTCCCCTTCGCATCCCCTGTTGTCATGCGGCGTATCATCGCACATGGCGGGATCCCGGTGATCCGCGAAGGACTAAGAAAGGACGGGCCTGTCATATCTGACAATGGCAATTTTATCATCGACGCGTCATTTCCCTTCATTGAATGTCCCGAGGAACTTGAAAAAGACCTGAACAACCTTCCCGGGGTCACCGGGTGCGGTCTCTTCTGCGAGTTTTCCCAAAAGACTACCGTTATTGTCGGGACAACAGCAGGCTGCGACGTCCTGGACACTCCCCAAAAGACCTGCCAAAACAGGTGACCCGTGTTCAGAACAGGTCCCGGATGCTCCTGATAAGGGAAAGCTGGTGGTCCAGTTCAGTAACCTTCTCGGTTTCAATACGGTCAATAATCTCCAGAAACGGACGTGAAAGTAAATATTTCTTGACCGGGCGGCCCTTGTTCTCAGTCCGGATCTCCCTCGTGGAGATCCATTCCCGTGCAAGAAGTACTCCCATTGCAATACTGACTTCCGGCTGACGAAGATCTGTCCCCCGTTCTATGTCCCGTGACGTGGCCTCGGGAGAATTGGCGAGGTATACCAGTACCCGTGCGACATTCCTCTTCAGGCCTGTCTGCATCAGGAGCTCTGCCAGGTCCTCCTCTTTCTGGGTAAAATAAAGAATATTTTTTGACCTCATGAAGACCCCCCGCCCAGCTCCTTTTATTCTATACAATAAATAAAAACATTATTATTTGTCGTTATTAATAAAGGCTTGCCACATTTCAATGCCCTTTCAGGGGCTGCCTCGTTAAAAAGAATCAGATGAGGCCGAGACCTTTCAGGTCACTGACGATCTTGTTGACGGCAAGTCGTGCATCGACAGGCTCCTTCCCGCCGGTTATAATTAGTTTCCCTGATCCGAAGAGGAGGACGACGACCTTCGGATTTTCAAGACGGTAGACCAGTCCGGGAAACTGTTCAGGTTCGTATTCAATCCTGTCCAGGTTGAACCCGACGGCAATTTTATTCAGGTTGATACCTGACCCGAGATCGGCAGAAGTAACGATATTCTGGATCTTGTACTGGAGGGTGTCGGGTATCTGGATCTGCAGGCCCCGGAGAAGGTCTCCAAGGATATCAAGCCCCCTTGACAGGCTTTCAATACTTTTGGCACCGGTAAGGACGACCTTTCCTGACCCGAAAACCAGGGCGGCGATTTTCGGGTCCTGCATCCGGATAACCACTCCGGGAAACCGCTTCTTATTGTACTCGGCATCCTTAATCTTTGATGCGATTTCAGGGAGATCAAGATAATCCGTGATTTTGGCTGAAGCGACGATATTCTCTATCCGGAGGGAGTCCTCTGGCCGCGTCTTCATATTTATAAATACTTCAGGGCACTATATAAACAGTTGGGTAGATCCCCCATTCAAAATGCATGAAAAACGCCTGATTCCGATGCGAATCCTGTATCCCGATGGATAAACCCCTGCGACTGGAATCGGGTCTATATTGCTTAAAATCCTTCATTCTGGAATTATTCCTTTGGAGAAACCCATCACCCGGCCTCCCCGGCAGACCCATCGTGGGCATTATCAGGGTTTTCCGGACCATAGAGGTAATTCCAGAATCTATTCTCGCAGCATGGCAAAACTGGTACTTTATAAGGGCGGGAGGCACATGTGTAAAGGAGTATCCGAAACAAAAACTCTCTCCAAGACCTTTAATGCGGATAAGTCCTGCAGGTTAAGGAGTTTTTTTCAGGCAAGGTCAGTTACCATGAGTGATTGGATGATGTCGGAAGCGGAAGGATATGATCTCCTCCGCTCATATGGGGTCCCGGTACCTTCGTACCGCATCGTTAATTCCGAACAGGAAGCAGCAGATGCAGCTGAGGAGATTGGTTTTCCTGTCGTGATGAAAATAATCTCACCTGATGTCGTGCACAAGAGCGATGCAGGTGGAGTGATCACCGGTATCGGGGGACGTGAAGCTGCCTCCCAGGCATTCACCCGGATAATGGGGAATGTCAGGTCGGTTTTTCCTGATGCATCAATAAAGGGGGTCATTATCGAGGAACAGGCAAATCCCGGACTTGAACTGATTATCGGAGGGAAGACTGACAAGGCGTTCGGCAAGGTCATCACCTTTGGTATAGGCGGGACGCTCGTGGAACTCATGAAGGACGTAACCCTCCGGATCCTGCCGCTTGAAGCTGATGACATACGGGGCATGATCAGGGAGATCAATGCATATCCGCTCCTCACGGGATACCGGGGCATGAAACCGAAGGACAGCGAACTCCTCGTATCCATTATCCTTTCGGTCAGCAGGATGTTCCTGGAAAACCCGGGGATCCAGGAATTTGATGTAAACCCTCTCCGCCTGTATGAAAAAGGGGCCTGTGCGGTCGATGCCCGGATCATCCTCACCGACACACCCGAGGTGTATACTCCCTCGGAAAGCGTACCCGTGCCAATGGAATACTTTAACCCGCGGTCCATTGCCGTCATAGGGGCTTCGCAGGATCCGTCCAAGATGGGGTATGCCGTCATGCACAACCTCCTCCACTTTCCCGGGCAGCTGTACCCTGTGAACAACAAGCGGGCTGATATCCAGGGACTGAAGGCGTACCCGACCGTCCTCTCGATACCCGCACCGGTCGACCTCGCGGTCATTTCCGTCCCGGCAATCCATGTCCCCCGTGTGGTCGAGGAATGCGGCCAGAAAGGGGTTCCCATGGTGGTCATAATAACCGCCGGTTTCCGTGAGATGGGACCTGAAGGAAAGGCGCTCGAGGACAGGATCGTCCAGATCGCCCGTTCCCACGGTACAAGGATTATTGGTCCGAACTGCCTCGGGGTCATCATCCCGCCCAGGGGGATTGATACGACCTATGTCAGGCAGTCCCCCTATCCCGGGACCATTGCCTTCATCTCTCAGAGCGGGGCGATCATCAATACTGTTGTTGATTGGAGTATTTCAGCCAATATTGGTTTTTCAGCGGTTATTTCAGTCGGTAACCAGTCCGACCTGAACTTTCTCGATTACCTCAGGTTTGTCCAGAACGACGAACGTACAAAGGCTGTTATCCTGTATATCGAGGAAATCCATGACGGAAGGGCCTTCATGGATGTCGTGTCCGAGGTTGCGAAGACGAAGCCCGTGATTGCCATCAAGTCGGGGTCTTCCGAGAAGGGCCAGAAGGCGGCCTCCTCCCACACGGGTTCCCTGTCAGGGTCGTATGATGTCTACATGGAGGCTTTCAGGCGTTCCGGCGTTGTCGTTGTCCACACCCTCACCGGTGCGTTCCTTGCTGCAGAAATGCTCTCCCATCCGAAGGGCTACCCGAAAGGAAAGCGGGCGGTGGTCATCACGAACGCCGGCGGCTTTGCTGTCCTGTCCTCGGATTACTCGGAACGGTATGGCATAGAGCTGGTAGACCTCCCGCAGTCAGTTATTGGGGAGCTCAACGGGGTCCTCCCTGATTACTGGAACAAAGGCAACCCGGTTGACCTCCTGGGTGATGCCTCAGCGTCCCGCTTTGAACAGACATTCCGGATCCTCTCGCGGCATTCTGACCTCTGGGACATCGCCTTCGTCGTCGGGTTCCCGAACCTCGTCCTCACCTCCGAGGATCTCGCCCATGAGATCCTCGCCTTTTCCGGCATGACCGAGAACCGGATTGTCGCCAGTCTCCTCGGTGGAGAATCAATGGATGTAGGCAGGAAAATCCTCAAGGACAATGGGATCCCGAACTTTGGCGAGCTTGACTATACCTACCGGGTCATCGGCAGGGTCCTGTGGCAGAAGTTCAGGACGCGGGCGCCCGGACTCTTATAACCTTGGCCTCCTTTTTAGTCTGATTTAGCCAGGTGCTCCCGTTCTGGAGCCTTTCACTCTTAGCAGCAAAACGGACTGCATGGGTCCCGGAAATAAATAAGGCCGTAGAATCCAGGTTAAGAGAAAAAAATCGGAAAATGTGGCTTTGTTGAATCCTTATGATCGGAATTGCAACTGATGGATATCTCTCATAATGGGAGAATAAAAGTGAAGATGTTTAGGATTTCAACCGAGCCAAAAAATCTCAATTTTAACGAATAATTCTTCCTTGCAGGACATTTCTTTCAGGTAATCTGCGTGATTGAAGAAAAGGGATCTGAAATTTTTCAAGACCTTTCAGAATGATTCAGAGCTTGCCGGATACCCGTAGTCACCTTTTCCGATATCCGATAAACATCAACCCTTCAGTGGGGGTGTGCCCCCACACCCCCGAAAAGATACACCGCCGCCCCCGAAGGGCGCCCCGGCGGCGGTCTCATGGCCCTTCATGAAGATTTCAAACTGGAAAAAACCGCTGAATACCAAAACTGCAAAAACCGTGCCGCAAACAACCCTGATAACGGAATCGGCAACGGCTTGCCATGGCTATCGTATGCAGGGGGTTTGGGGGGCGACAGCCCCCTGTCCTAATTTCTCTAATCCTCTGCCTGTTCGAGGTTAAAACCAAAAAATCGGCTCTTGAAACGCAAATGAACGGGAGTTTACACCAGAACCATGAAAATCCCCGCACAAAATCTCGATATTATGAGGCCATTTTTAGCATTTTCATAGGAAATCCTATCATTGGAATTGCAACTGATGGAGATCTCTCATAATGGGGTGAATAAAATTGAAGATGTGGAGGATTTCAATAAAGCTGAAAATATGTGGTTATAACTCAGTCGTATTCACGCCAGGTGTGTCCGCAGCTGGTACACCTGAAAAAGCGCACTTCACTCTCATCAGCCGACCTGAGCTGGCGGAGCCACCACTCGGCCAGGTTGTGCTCGCATTTCGGGCATTTTATCGCGATAGTGGGAAGGGTCTTGATGGCTGCACCGTCCTCGACGATGACAATCTCACGCTCACTCATCCTGACCTTTTTCTTCATCTGGGGGTCCCCTTCCTCAATTTTTTTCATATAACCGCATTTACGGCATTTAAGGAACCCTGCGGAGGAGATCATGAGACTTTTACATTCTGGACAGAACATCAGAATATTTATCTGTGTTTTTATGAGATGAAGCCTTGCGTGGTGCTCAGATCCGTCCGGATACATGCTCCCGGTTCACGAACTTTTTCATCAAAGGGTTCCCAACCATAAGAAGAATGATCGAGGCTTTCATTGCAGCATCGTGCGTGGCATTCGTACTTTACCTGGTCCCCGGCAGATACCGGTCTTTTTTCGGTATCGCCGGCTGGACGAGCCTTGTCATTGTGTTTATCGCGCAGATCCCGAAATACCTTGCCGAGAACAACCTCCTCTATCCTGTCCTCGCAGTCCTCTCACTT
>CAZGXZ010000082.1:0-10720 GCA_964530035.1 uncultured Methanoregulaceae archaeon | reverse complement strand
TTCGAGTACCATATGGAGGACATCTCATCAGTGCCGGCCGATGTCTATCCCTGCAGGGCCGCCGGGTTTGAAAAGAGCCTTGATTCCGACCCGATGCAGGGAGGGGAACGCGTCGCATGCTGCATGACCGGCGCCACCCTGTACAGGGAACTGTGGGGCGGGGACTTTACCCAGGTGGAGATTTGTCCGCTCCGGAGGGTTGACCGCGAACCGTTCATCGCACGCTGCTGCAGAAAGGAACGCGAAGGTATCGGAACGTGGCACGGAATGTTCGGGGCGATCGTCCACTGGGGGTCATCGCCGGAGGAGATCAGAAAAGCCGTCGTGGACCTGGCTGATGCATGGAGGGAGCGTGTTGGCGCCGAAAATCGCGGTAGTTGAAGGGGACGGGATAGGAAAGGAGGTCATCCCGGTCGCCGTGACAGCCCTCAGGACGGTCAGGGAGGACCTGGACTTTTTTCCGGTGGATGTCGGCTGCACCAGGTGGGACCGTGAGGGGGTGGCGATTGACGAGGCGGATATCGAGGCCCTCCGTTTGGCTGACGCCATCCTGTTTGGTGCCATCACCACACCCCCCGACCCCTCTTACCGGAGCATCGTCGTCAGGATCAGGAAGGAGCTTGACCTGTATGCAAACGTGAGGCCGGTACGTGCAAAAGGTGTTTCCGTCACGGTCGTGAGGGAGAACACGGAGGGGCTCTACGCCGGGGTCGAGGAGATCACCCCTGAACGGGCGACCACGCTGCGCATCATCACGAGGAAGGGCTCCGAGCGGGTGGCCCGTTTCGCATGCGGCCTGGTACAGCCGGGAGAGACCCTGACCATCGGCCACAAGGCGAACGTCATCAAGGCCGACACGCTCTTCCTCAATACCTGCCGTGAGGTCGCGGCCGGTCTCGGTGTTCCGTACCAGGACCGTTACATCGATGCACTCTGCCTGGACGTCCTGATGCACCCCGGACGTTACCCCGTAATCGTCACCGAGAACATGTTCGGGGACATCGTGAGCGACGTTACGGCGTACCTGGCCGGAGGCCTCGGGATGCTGCCGAGTGCAAATATCGGCGACCGGTACGCCCTCTTCGAACCGGTTCACGGGAGTGCACCTGACATTGCCGGAAGGGGGATTGCGAACCCGGCCGCCGCGGTCCTCTCTGCCGCCCTCCTCGTCCGCCACCTCGGTGACGAGGACTCAGCACAAAGGTTAGAGAAGGCAGTTTTTACGGTCCTTGCGTCCGGGAAGGTCACCCCTGACCTCGGGGGGACCGCGACCACAAAAAGCATGGGCAGGGCGATATTCGCGGCGCTGTAACCGCGGCCAGGGGACGCCCTCTTATTCTTTCAGGTCCAATTCTCCCTGAAAACCCATGGTCAGGTGCGGTGTCCACATCTCGATAGCAGGTTCGGTTGCACGGTCAGTGGAGCGTGCCCGGGAGACCGGGTGCGATACCTTCCAGATATTTACAAGGAGCCCGAGGGTATGGAAGGCAAAAGAGCTCGAAACCACGGAATGCACTGCGTTCCGGTCAGGGCTTGCCGCGTCCGGGATCGGCCCGGTGTTTGACCACATGCCCTACCTGCCGAACCTTGCCTCGGAAAACCAGGAAATTTACGACAAATCGGTTAAAACGCTTGCTGAGGAGCTAAACCGGTGCGAATGTCTCGGCGTCCCGTACCTCGTGACCCACCTCGGGCACTATGGGGCTTCGGGCCCGGCTGAAGGCCGCCGGCTCGTCGCAGCCGCCATCAACCGTGCATTTGACGAGGCCGGGGGGGGAACGGTCCTCCTCCTTGAAAACACAGCAGGGGAAAAGAATGGTGTCGGCAGCCGGTTCCAGGACATCTCCGGGGTCGCGGGGCAGGTCCGGGACCAGTCCCGGATCGGGTTCTGCTTTGATACCTGCCACGCGTTTGCGGCCGGATACCCTGTCCACACGGAAAATGGACTCGATGAGACCCTCCGCGAGTTTGATTCGTTCCTCGGGCTGCAACGCCTCTTCCTCGTCCATTTCAACGATGCAAAGGGTGCCCTCGGGAGCGGCCTCGACCGCCATGAGCACATCGGGCTCGGCAGTATCGGTGCCGGCGGCTGTTCCGGGATCCTCAGGCACCCTTCCCTGAAGGACCTTCCCTTCGTGTGCGAGACGCCGGTTGACGACCGGCGGGATGACCGCGGGACCCTTGCGGTGGTCAGGGACCTGGCGTCACGGGTCTGAAAGGCCGGGAGATACCCGGACCTCTACGGGACCCGGCATGCCGGGCGCCCCCTAACAGCGGCGCCTGGGCGCCCTCCTGGGACGACGTACCGCTCTCCGGCCCGGCACAAATGGGCACTCGTCACGGACCAGCCGCATCATACACCGTTTCAGGGCTTCACCGGGCAGGGGTTCCATGGGACAGGTGCTTGACTGACGTACCGGCCTTTTCAGGGCAGTCCTGTTTCAATGCCCTGATAAATTCGCCGATACCACGTACAATCCCTTCCGCGTCGCCATGATGTTTTTCTATGATCCGGACAATGGCCGAGCCGACGATGACCGCATCGGCACCGGCCCTCTCCCACTCCCTGACCTGTCCTGGTGACGAGATCCCGAAACCTGGTGCAACGGGGAGGGTTGTCCGGGCCTTGACGGCAGCGAGATGGCTGATAGCTGCGGGGTCGGTGCCCTGCCTGACTCCCGTGACCCCGAGCGCTGCGACAAGGTAGATGAACCCTCCTCCGGCTGAAACGATCCGTGAAATCCGCTCCGGCGGGGTCATGGGGCTCACCATGACGACAGGGGCAATCCCCGAGGCCCGTGCAGCAGCTGAAAAAGGGGCTGCCTCCTCGAGCGGGACATCGGCAATGACGACCCCGTCGATCCCTGCGTCCGCCGCCTCCCGGTAGAACCGCTCCAGCCCTCGCCGGAGCACCGGGTTGGCATAGGTCAGGAGTACCACGGGAACGAAGTGCCCCGACCTGAAGCTCCTGACAAGGTCGAACAGCCTGTCCGTGTTCATGCCCCCTGAAAGGGCTCTCAGGTCCGCCCTCTGGATGACCGGACCGTCGGCTACCGGGTCGCTCCACGGCAGGCCGAGCTCGATGATATCAGCCCCTGATGCCGCCATCTCCTTCATGATGGCAAGGCTTGTCGGGACGTCCGGGTCCCCCGCGACGGTGAACGCAACGACAAGCGGCTTCTTCCCGGCCTCGAACGCCCGGGCGATCCGTTTCTCCCCGGAGGTCATGCCTGCACCCCGGCGTATTCCATGACCGTCGCCAGGTCCTTGTCGCCCCGCCCTGAAAGAGAGATGACCATGACCGAGTCCCTGTCAAGGGTCATGGCATGCGTCCTCGCGAATGCCACCGCATGGGACGACTCGAGCGCCGGCAGGATACCCTCCCTTCTCGAGAGGTAGAGGCAGGCATCAAGTGCTTTCGTGTCCGTGACCGAGGTATAGGTGACTCTGCCACTGTCGCGCAACATCGAGTGCTCGGGTCCCACGCCCGGGTAGTCGAGGCCCGCGGAGACAGAGTGGGATTCGGCGACCTGACCGTAACCATCCTGGAGAAGGTAGGAATACGCCCCGTGAAGGGTCCCGGGTGAGCCCGTGCACAGGGTCGCCCCGGTCCTGCCACCCTCGCCCTCACCTCCGGCCTCAACCCCGTACAGGGCCACGTCGTCGTCGAGAAACGGGTGGAACATGCCGATGGCATTCGAGCCCCCGCCGACGCAGGCGACGATGGCATCCGGAAGGCGCCCCTCGCGTTTTAGGACCTGTTCCCGCGTCTCGGTCCCGATGACCGTCTGGAAGTCCCTGACCAGCCTTGGAAACGGGTGGGGGCCGACGACCGAGCCTATGAGGTAATGCGTGTCCCTCACGTTTTCAGTCCAGTCCCGGAGGGCCTCGTTCACCGCGTCCTTGAGGGTCCGCGTGCCTGAGGAGGCGGGTATGACCCTCGCTCCAAAGAGTTTCATGCGGGCGACGTTCGGGGCCTGGCGTTCGATGTCAACGTCCCCCATGTATACGTCGACGGGGAGCCCGGTGACCGCCCCTGCAATCGCAGTCGCCACCCCGTGCTGACCGGCGCCTGTCTCTGCGATGAGCCTTTTCTTGCCCATGCGTTTTGCGAGGAGTGCCTGGCCAAGGGCGTTGTTCAGCTTGTGGGCACCGGAATGGAGGAGGTCCTCGCGTTTCAGGTATACCCTGCACCCAAGGTCCTGCGAGATGTTCCTGCACAGGGTTAATGGCGTCTTCCTTCCGGCGAACTCAGTCAGGTACCCGCCAAGTTCCTCCCGGAACGACGGGTCAGGAACAATGGTACGGTAGGCTTCCTCGAGCTCCTCGAGAGCGGGAATCAGTGTTTCAGGGACGAAGCACCCTCCGTACTCGCCGAACCTGGTAGTAAGGATCATGGCCTGCCTCCCGTGCAGCCGGCAGGCTTTCCCCGGTCCCGCCCTGGCTGGTGGTCCATTTCAGAACGGAAATTCATGCGTATACAAACCCCGTGAGACGTTTTTTCGGGTCCTTCGAGGCCATGATTGATGAACCGATAAGGAAACCGTCTGCGTACTGTTTCAGGCCCGCCAGGTCGCATGGCCAGAGAAATCCGCTTTCGCTGATTACCGTTCTCCCTGCTTCCATGAGATACGGTGCGATCCGACGGGTGGCGGACAGGTCGACCTTCATGGTGGAGAGGTCACGGTTGTTGACGCCAATCAACCCGGCCCCGGTATCCAGGGCAGTCCTCACCTCCTGCCTCGAATGGACCTCTACCAGCGGTTCGAGCCCCTCTTTCACGGCAAGGTCGCAAAATTCACTGAGTCGCTCGCCGAGGACTGCGGCGATGAGCAAAACGGCGTCGGCACCGAGGTCACGGCTCTCCCTGACCTGCCGGTCATCCACGATGAAGTCCTTCCTCAGGATGGGGACCCCGACCGAGGTGCGGATCGTTGGAATAAGCCCCGGGTGGCCTGAGAAAAACCCGGGTTCAGTGATGACGGAGAGGGCGCAGCAGCCCCCTGCGACGAGATCAGCCGCGATACCGGCAGGGTCTGAAATCGACCGTATGGGTCCGCGAGACGGGCTCGCGGCCTTGATCTCGGCTATAACGGCGTTTCTGCCCCTGCTCCCGGACAAGATGGCTGCACGAAGGCTCCGTGTCTCTGTCCTTGGGGCCTGTGTGCGGGATAAGGGAAGTGACCGCGCCCGCACAGCTGAAGCTTCGACGATCTGGTCGAGGATCATGCTGCACCTGCTGATACCTGGACGATCTGGTCGAGTTTCGCAGCCGCTGCCCCGCTTGTGATGGATTCCCTGGCAAGGGTCATGCCCGTTGCGATGTCGGGGGAGAGTCCGCCAAGGACCAGGGCGGCCCCGGCATTCAGGACGACGATGTCCTGGCACGGTCCTGGGGCGCCGCCGAGGACTGACCTCACGAGAGCGGCGTTTTCATCCGGTGTACCTCCGGCGAGGGATGCGGGCGGTGCACGTGCAATTCCGAACTCCTCGGGCGTGACCGTGGTGACCGAGATAGTCCCTCCGCCAAGGTATGCGATGGTTGTCGGCCCGGTGACGGTGATCTCGTCAAGGCCACTCCCGTGGACGACCATCGCCGCTCTCACCCCGAGATTGTTGAGCGCCTCGGCCATGACCGGGACGAGTGCGGGGTCATACACCCCGACAAGACGGGCATCGGCGTTGACCGGGCTGAGCAGGGGGCCGAGGATGTTGAACACCGTCCTTGCGCCGATCTCCCTCCGTACCGGGGCCACCCTGCCCATTGCAGGGTGGTACAGCGGGGCGAACAGGAAACCAAAGCCTGTCTCCCGGACTACCCGGAGAGAACCGGCTGGTGGGAGGTCAATCCTTACACCGAGGGATGAGAGGACGTCTGCTGACCCGCAACGGCTCGATACGCCACGGTTTCCGTGCTTCACGACAGTGGCCCCTGCAGATGCCGCAACGAGGGCCGCGGCTGTACTGATGTTGAACGTCCCCTGGCAGTCACCACCTGTCCCGCAGGTATCAACAACGGGCCCGGGGACGTCCAGATGGATGGGTACTGCTGCGTCCTGCATCACGCGGGCGAATGCAGCGATCTCCCCGGCGGTCTCCCCCTTCGTCCTGAGGGCCCCGAGGAGACACCCTATCTGGACATCGTTCGCATGTCCGCCTGCGATACATGTCATCACGGCGGCAGCCTCGGCTGGTGGGAGGTCACCCCGCTCCATGACCCGCGAGATTGCTGCCTGCATCGTCATGGTCGTCCTCCCGTCAGGAGGAACGTCGACATGATCCGGGACCCGTGGGAGGTCATGAAGCTCTCGGGGTGGAACTGGAGCCCGTGGACCGGCATCCTCCTGTGGGAGACTCCCATGATGCAGCGGTCTTGTGTTGAACTCGCCGTTATCTCCAGTTCTGGAGGAAGCGTCCCCGGTTCGGCCATCAGGGAGTGGTACCGCGTTGCTGTGAACGGGTCGGGAAGCCCGGTGAAGAGCCCTGTCCCCGTGTGGTGGATGACAGAGGTCTTTCCATGGACAGGCCGGTCCATCCTGACCACTTTTCCCCCAAAGGCCTGGATGATGGTCTGGTGGCCGAGGCAGACCCCGAGGATCGGCACTTTTCCAGAATACTCCTCCACGACCTCCCGGCAGACCCCGGCATCATCCGGAGTCCCGGGGCCCGGGGAGAGAATGATCCTGTCCGGGGAGGTTTTCTTGATATCCTCGATGGTATGGTCACAGGTGACCGTGACCGGGGCCGCCCCGAGGCTTCCGACGAGCTGGGCGAGGTTGTAGGTGAAACTGTCAAAGCAGTCCACGATGGTGACGTTCATGGACTCCCCCCTGCCATGTTCAGGGCGGCGACAAGAGCTCCTGCCTTTCTTTCAGTCTCCTCGAACTCGCGCAGCGGGTCCGAATCGGCGACGATTCCCGCTCCGGTCTGGAACGAGGCGGTTCCGTCCCTGACTGTCATGGTCCTGATGGCGATGGCAAACTCGAGGCTGTCGTCAAACCCGATATAACCGACAGCGCCGGCATAGAGGCCCCTCGGGGCCGACTCGATCTCCCGGATGATCTGCATGGCCCGGAGTTTCGGAGCACCGGTTACCGTCCCCGCCGGGAAACACGCCGCCAGGGCGTCGATATGGTCGTATCCCTTCCTGATCTCTCCCGATACCCGGGAGGTGAGGTGCTGGACATGGGAGAAGCGCTCCACTTCCATGAACGAGGTGACCCTGACCGTGCCGTACGCCGCAATTTTCCCGATATCGTTCCTGGCGAGGTCGACGAGCATGAGGTGTTCCGCCCGCTCCTTTTCATCCGACAACATTTCCTGGGCCAGCCTCTCGTCCTCGGCAAAGTCCGCTCCCCGGGGCCGTGTGCCGGCGATGGGAACCGTCGAGACCGTTTTTCCCTCCACCCTGACAAGCATCTCAGGGCTTGAGCCGATGACGGCCTCGTCTCCGAAATCAAGGTAATACAGGTACGGTGAAGGGTTTATCACCCTGACCGCCTCGTAGATCCGGAACGGGTCTCCCGGGTAAGGAACATCGAACCGCCGCGAGATGACCGTCTGGAAGGTGTTTCCGGCACGGATATGCCGGAGGACCCGTTCTACCTGCTCCATGAACTCTTCCTTTCCCGTTCCCGGGAGGATTTCCGGGAGGGGTTTTTCACGGGACAGCGTGACATCCTCATCCCCGGGTGTGTTCATGACCAGTTCGGCAAGCTCCCTGGTCTTTCTGACCGATTCCTCGTAGGTTATTGCCAGGTCCCCGCCACCTGATACAAGCGGGGTATCAAAGGCTGTGCATGTCCCGGAGATATGGTCGATGACAACCCCGGATGTGACCTGCATGAACCTGCCCGGCGGCCGGCCCTCTTCGCTGCCTGCATCGAGCATCCCGGGATAAAAGGCAGAGACGAGGTCATAGGAGCAGTACCCGACAAGCCCGCCACAGAACCCCGGGAAGGTGTCCGGGGAAGTTTTCGGACCTGCTGACCTGCGGATGAATGCCAACGGGGCCTCTCCGGACGGGGCATCGCCCTGGATTGCTTGCGGAAGCGTAATAATCCCGTCCGGGTCCACTCCCATCATCGTGCGGGTCGCCCTCCGCGGGACTCCTTCCATGGACTCCAGGAGAAAACCCTGCTTTCCCTTCAGGTTTTTAAAAATCCTGGCAGGAGAGACATTCCCGGCCGGGAATGTCAAGCGGACCGGGATCCTCACCGGGCCATCTGCAGAACGGGCAATGTGCGAAAATTCGCGGGACGAAATCTCCAGCGACAGGCGCATCCCTGTCACCGGGTTCTCCATTCCAATGGCATCACCTTGGACGTCATAATGTACTTTAATGTTGCACGATGTATATATTTATACATTATTGAGCAAAGGGCGACGTGCACCAGGTGAGGACAGCAGTACCGGTTCCACGAAGAAGCGAAAGAATGAAGAAAAACCTTGTATATGGCTGTTTTCAAAAGACGGCTTCAGAAAATGAGAGTATTCATCACCTGACACCAGGGGAACCATAGTCCCAGTCGCAGGCGTCAAGGGCCGCCAGGCCCTCAGCGATGAGGTCGACGAGCCGTGCCTTCATCTCCAGGCCTTTTTCACGTGTCGCCTTCGTCGGGTCCCCGGTAGCCCCGCAGTTCGTCAGCTCGTCAAACCTCCACTTGACGTCAAGGTGGGGAGGAAGGTTGACCGGGACAATTCCTTTTGCGCATTCAGGCCGGCACAGTCCGGGGAACAGTGCCAGGCCCATTGACAGTTCACCCTCCCCGCCATGGCCGAGGCCGTTCCATACCTCGAAAAAACCTTCCGGCATCAGGGGTGCGAGCGTGTTCCACCATGCGTCCAGCGACACGATCCTCATTTCTGGTGACGTGACCTTCAGGGTCCTCGAGGCAGCTTCTATCGGGGCCATGTTGCCGTCATGCCCGTTCATGATGAAGACCTTCCTGATGCCTTCCCTGTACAGGGAAGCGAGGATGTCAGTGATGACCGCCGTCTCGGTCTCGAACCGAAGGGACACAGTGAAAGGAAACTGTTTGTAATGCTCGGAAACACCGTAGTTGAGGGGTGGGAGGACCAGGGTCCCCGGGACCCGTCCCGCGACCTCGAGGGCGATGAGGTGAGCGGTGAGAGCGTCGGTCCCGAGAGGCATGTGGGGGCCGTGGCTCTCGAATGAGCCCAGGGGGAGGATGACCTTGTCGGGAGGGTGGTCACTGAACTCGGCTGCCGTCAGGTGCTGCAGTTCGAGGAGGTTCTTCTGCATACCAGAGTGAAAGATCCCGTCCCATAAAATACCGGTTATCCTGAGTCCTGGTAGCGTCGCTGCCATACACCACGGGGCCGGGTGGCGGGCGGCATTAATTACGGCTTCCACCCCATACATAGGTGTGAAAGGCATCCTTGATGCAGGGGTTGTGCGGCTCGGACATGAGGGCAGGACCCTCTACGAACAGAGCGGCTATGGCCGTGTCGAGAAGGACGGCCTGAAACTATCACCTGCAGAGGCGCTCTACCTGGTCCACAGGGGAAAGGTCGAGGTCCCTGGTCATGACTTCGACAGCCTCCTCTCTGTTTTTGCAGAAGACCCCGTGTTCCTCAGGAGTTACCTCGTGTACCGCGACATCAGGGAGCGCGGGTATGCCGTGTCCACGGGCCCCCACGACTTCCGGGTGTTCAGGAGGGGACAGAGGCCCGGGAGCGGGGAGTCGCAGTACCTCGTCAGGGTCCTTTCGGAGCGGGACCTGATCGATTTCAGGGTGGCCCGTGCCGAAGTCACCACGTCGTCGAACATGCGGAAACAGTACGTCCTCGCGGTTGTCGATGACGAAAACGAGCTGACCTATTACCTGGTGCGTGAGCACAGTCTTTCCGCCGCAGGGCCGGTCCCGGCCGTGGGCACCTGCGTGGCATACCTTGCTGGGAAGGCTGCCGTAGTCCGGGTTGATGAAGGCTCGGCCCTTGACCAGGCGTTCTTCGGGACACGTCTCGACCCCGGTCGCCTCATGCTTGCGTCCCTCGAGGTTCTTTTCCTCATGGAACAGGGATCAATGACCCTCGTTTCAGGGACAAAAAGGCTTTCCCCTGAATCGTATCTCGCCATTGTCAGGGATGGAGACAGCGAGGTGGCCGAGAAAGCCCTTGTATACTCCGACCTCAGGAAACTGGGGTACACCCCGCGGACCGGCTACAAGTACGGGCACCACTTCAGGGTATATTCTGCGGTCAAACTCCATTCCGAGATGCTTGTTCATGCCGTCGCTGAAGGAGTGGAGCTGCCGATGAGCACGATATCCCGCTCGGTCAGGATGGCCCACAGTGTCAAAAAGAAGATGTTGTTTGCCTGTACACATGAGAAAGGCATCTCATACCTTGAATATGCACGCATGAAGTTATAGAGGATGAAATGGCGGAAACAATCAATCCCTGGACTAGTACACCAGGTGAGGACATCGAGCGGCTCTTCGAGGAGTTCGGGATAGAACCTATCGGGCCGTCCAGCAGGGACCTTCCTGAACTTCCCTATTTCATCTCCCGGGGTATTGTCGTCGGCCAGCGAGACTATGGCCGGATAGCCTCGGCAATACGTGATAAAACACCGTTTCACGTGCTCACGGGCTTCATGCCCTCGGGACACCCGCACCTCGGTCACCTGATGGTCATGAAGGAGGTCGTCTGGCATGTCCAGAACGGCGGCTCCGGGTACATCGCCATCGCGGAC
>CAZGXZ010000081.1:0-10820 GCA_964530035.1 uncultured Methanoregulaceae archaeon | reverse complement strand
TCCGCACTACCTCTCGAACCAGATGGTCATCGAGGTCGATGCCACCCAGTGAGGGATCACTCCTCCGACCACGTTTCACCGGGCACCCGGTGCACTGATAGGGGCCGCAGCCCCGTCCTCCGCAAGGTGGGGAAAGGCGTGCCCAGCATTTAGCGGAGCCACGAATAACCTCTTTTCCACCCTTAACTGCTCCAATAGGAAAGTATATGGCGATTACTGGGAAGAGTCCTTGATCGTATGGCATTCGTTCTGCCACCCTTACCCTACGACAACGGTGCACTGGAACCCGTGATCAGTAAGCGGACCATCGAGTTCCATTACGGCAAGCACCACCAGACGTACGTAACGAACCTGAACAACCTCGTCGCCGGGACGAAGTTCGAGAATGCAACCCTGGAGACCATCGTCAAGGATGCCGACGGGGGCATCTTCAACAACGGCGCCCAGATATGGAACCACACCTTCTACTGGGAGGGCTTTTCCAGGAACGGCGGAGGAGAACCCAAAGGGGCCCTTGCAGACGCGATAAAACGGGACTTCGGCTCTTTCGAGGCATTTAAGGACGCTTTTTCAAAGGCCGCGGTCGGGCTCTTCGGCTCCGGCTGGGCATGGCTCGTGAAGAAGCCCGACGGAAAACTCGCGATCATGCAGGAAAGCAATGCCGGCAACCCGTTGAAGACCGGGAACGTCCCGCTCCTGACCTTCGATGTCTGGGAACACGCCTACTACCTCGATTACCAGAACCGTCGTGCTGACTATGTTGCAGCACTCTGGAACATCGTCAACTGGGACACCGTTGCAAAACGGTTCTGAAAATCACCCTCTTTTTCTAAAAAAACAGGCAGAGGATACCCTGCCGGGGATACGGAAAGGGACCAAAAAAATTTCCCGGGGCCTCACACCCCTATCGCTGCGATATCTCCTGGACCGGAAAGGTACAGCCAGTACCCTTTCATCGGCTCCATCAGGCGGGAGTCCGAGAACTCGCCGCTCCCTCCGTTCACGATGGCAATGTCATACTGCTGGGTGGTCGCGTTGAAGCCGACGGTGTTCACCCAGACGGGCTGAACGGAGAACAGGGCGTCACGTGCCGTGGCAGGGGTCATTCCCGTGAACCCGAAGGTGTTCCAGCCCTTGTACCCCTTTTTCACGGGAGGGATCTGGAGGGGGTCGCAGCCATAGACCAGGGGGACGGTTGCTGCTGCCCGTGAATAGATGAAGATGCCGTCGAGCTGCCGTACTGGGGTGTCGGGGAGGAGGGCCGCCCAGGACCCCGAAGCCCCGTCAAAGAGCCATGCGGAACGGCCTGCCGTATCAACGGCGGAAAAAATTGTCCCGGTATCATGTCCCGGTGCCAGCTTTTTAGGGACCGAGACCAGGTTCCACCCGGGCTCTAGGGATATCGCGCCGGAACAGGCATCGGCTGCCGTTGCCGCAAGGGGGATGACGGCCAGGCTCGCGAAGAGTGCGAACAGGACGAGTGCCGGCCCCCGGCGGCCGGACCAGCCCCTGGATTCCGCTGTCATGGAGAGAGATGGCTGTATGCCGGTATTTATGTGTATTGGGACAGGAGGGTTTTCTCATGCTGTTTCAGACCACGAGGCGCCTTCTCATCAGCCTGAGCGCCACGAGGTAGAAGACGAGTCCGGCAGCGAGCACCCACGCAAGGTGCCAGAGACCGTCGATGGAGAATGCCTGGAGCGTGCACATCCGGGCGAGGATGACGACGTGCGTCAGGGGGAGGACGGCGTACGCAATGTACTGGATGGCGGGCGGCAGGAGGTCAAGGGGGAAAAATGTCCCGGAAAAGAGGAACATCGGGGTGATGAAGA
Source organism: uncultured Methanoregulaceae archaeon (assembly GCA_964530035.1). Classification (GTDB taxonomy): domain Archaea; phylum Halobacteriota; class Methanomicrobia; order Methanomicrobiales; family Methanospirillaceae; genus KLAP105. Next base: position 8,988 of record CAZGXZ010000081.1, on the reverse strand, counting down.
GAAATGCCGGGTAGTTGAGGGTTTCGATATCCGGGGTGACCGACGTGAAGCACATGCCGATGGATGCAAACAGGAACCCGGCGATGAATGAGAGGGGGACGAGGAGGAGGGCGCCGGGGAGGGTCACGACCGAGAAGATGGCGAGGACGGGGAGCATGAGCGAGCAGTAGAGGAGCCCCCGTGTCGCTCCCCACAGGATCTCGCCGGTGACGACCTCCTCGACGGTAACCGGGGTCGATATGATCGCCTCGAAGGTCTTCTGGTAGTACATCCTTACAAAACTCGCATACGTGCACTCGAAGAAGGAGGCGTTCATGACCGAGACCGAGACGATAGCCGGGGCCACGAACTCGGGGTACGGGATCCCGTCCATGACCGGGATGAATGCGCCGACACCGAAGCCAAGTGCAAGCAGGTACAGGACCGGCTCAAGAAACGGGGGGATGAAGTTAACCCTCCATACGCGTATGAACACGGTCAGGTTCCTCTGCCAGACCCTCCAGGCAAGGTGCGATACCCTTGGCACGATGGCTGATGCAAAACCCATGAAATGCCTCCTCCTGCTGTTGGTTGTCCCTGATCCGTTATCGCTGTATGGCAGCTGTCCTGGGGGACCCGGAAAACAACCGGGCGGTTGCCGCCGGACACCGGGGTACATAGCTATTTACACCCGGATGCAAGAACACTTCATCGTGAAGGTGACCCGAGGAGAGTTGACCGGCACGATCGGGCGAGGCCAGGAGGGGCCCGGCAGGGCAGGGAAGACCTGGCCTTTTTCCTGGTACGTGACCGTGGTCATCATCGTCGTTGTCATCATCGTCGTCTCCGGGATGTCGCTCTCCAGTTACCTCATCACCAGGCAGGAGTTTGAACGCACGCAGGAGGTCCTGCGTACACAGACAGAGAAACACATCTCCGAGTCGATCCTCCTCATGGAAGCCGGCCTGAACCTGTACGACGATACCTACAACAACCGGATGAAACACGCCTTCGAACCCTTTTTAACCGAATACAACCTTTCTGGCGGCGAACCGGCCAAAATGGACCTCGAAAAGCTCAAGAGAGCAGCTGACAATGAGTTCGAACTCTATATCATTGATGACCGGGGTGTCATCATCGCGACGACGTTCGCCCCTGAAAAAAACCTTGACTTCAGGCAATATGCCCCGTATTTTGTGGATTACCTCGATAAAATCCGCAATGAGGGGGGTTTTCACCCTGACCGGGTCGTCAAGGACTTTGCGACCGGGCAGACAAAAAAATTCGCATACATGGCAACCCCGGACCACCGGTACATCCTTGAACTCGGTCTCTCCAGGGAAGTATTCATCCCTGAACGGTCCCAGTTCGGCCGGCCTGTAACACAGATCATGGCTGATGTCAGGGACCAGAACCCGTACATCAGGAACATCTCGCTCTATGACTCGACCATCAAACAACAGACGGAAAAAGGATCCGTCAAGGTCCCCAACGGAACCCTCAGGGAACGGATAAAGGAGATCTTCAAGGGGAAGACTAAAGTCGTCGTTTTTGAACCGGAAAACGGTACAACCCGGTCCTATATCTACATCAATACATCAGCACCGGAGTACGGGAGCGATACGAGCAGGGTCGCCGAGATCGTGTACGATGACAGCCTTGCCGCGGGAGACCTCCAGAAACTGGTATTTGCAAACCTTGCCATAGGCCTTCTCGTGGGTGCAATAGGGATTGCCGGAGGGCTGATAGGTGCCCAGGCCCTCACCCGGCCGATCCGGCAGATGGTCAGCGATGTCGACGAGATCACGGTAGGCAACCTGGAACACCAGGTCAGGCCTCCCCTTGGCTGGGAACTGAAAGTACTGGCACTCAGGATCAACGACATGGTCCTGGCGCTCCGAAATTCCATCAAGGACCTCACCGTCTCCCAGAAGGCCCTCGGGGAAAGCCGGGAACTCTACCGGGTTGTCGTGGAGACGCAGTCCGAGTTCATTGCCCGTCTTGCTGCAAATGGTACGATAACGTTTGCAAACGAGGCATACATGCGGTTTTTCGGGGTGAACAAGGAGGACCTCGCGGGCAGGGAGTTTGCTGCGGCGGTCGATGACGGTGACCGCCTGCGGCTCGCATCCCACATTGCCGCCCTGAGCATGGAGCGCCCGACTGATTCCATCGAGTACCGGGTGGCCGCCGCCGGGGGTGCGGTCAGGTGGATATCCCGGACCGACACCGCCCTTTTCTCCGAGACAGGGGATCTTGCAGGGTACCTTTCCGTCGGCAGGGACGTGACCGACAGGATCGAAGCCCGTCAGGAGCTGGTCCGCGCCAATGAGGAACTCGAGTCCCGCGTCCTCGAGCGGACCAGGGAACTCGAGCACTACAACCGTGAGCTCACGTCCTTCAGCTACACGGTCTCACACGACCTTCGGGCGCCGCTACGGGCGATTGACGGGTTTTCACGGATCCTCGAGCAGGACTACAGTGACGGCCTCTCCGAAGAGGCCGTCGGCTACATACACAGGGTCCGGGAAAATGCGAGGAACATGTCGAACCTGATCGACGACCTCCTCGAGCTGTCCAGGACAGGACGACGTGTCCTCGAGATGGTTGATGTTGACATCCCCCGTGTCGTCCAGGAATGCATCGAAGACCTTGCACCGGCGATGAAGGGCAGGTCTGTCAAAATTACGACCGGGGAGCTGCCTCCCTGCAGGGCTGACCCGGTGCTCGTACGGCAGGTCTTTGTCAACCTCATATCGAACGCCCTCAAGTATAGCAAGCCCCGTGAACATGCGGAGATCTGGATTGGGTCCTCTCATGAGGAAGGAAGGACTGTTTACCACGTGAAGGACAATGGCATAGGGTTTGACATGGCCTACAAGGACAAGATCTTCGGTGTCTTCGAACGTCTCCACAGGACAGACGAGTACGAAGGGACCGGGGTCGGCCTTGCCATCGTGAAACAGATCATTGAACGCCACGGCGGAAAGATCTGGGTGGACGCGAGCCCTGGAAACGGAGCGGCATTCTATTTCACATTCGGACAGAACAACGGCCAGTGATTATTCCCGGAGGGGCCGGCCGGTGAGGTGGAGGAACACGTCCTCAAGGCTGGCCGGCCGCACGGTGATGGAGATCCCGGGGCATGCCTCAAGGATCGCATCGGTGTCCTCCTTCACCCGGGTCGGATAGACCCGGATGGTGTCGCCCATGACCTCGGAGCGGGCGCCAAGCCCGGTCGTGCAGGCCCGGGCTTCCGGAGTGTCAGCGATCTCCACGACCGATTTCCCGATGGTCTTCCCGATGAGCTCCCCGGGAGGGCCCTCGATCAGGATCCTGCCATGGTCCATGATGACCAGGCGGTCACAGAGCCGTTCGGCCTCCTCCATGTAATGGGTCGTGATGATAATGGTAATGCCCTTCGTCCGGAGGACCCGGAGGGTATCCCAGATCAGGTGCCGTGCCTGGGGGTCAAGGCCTGTCGTAGGCTCGTCAAGGATGAGGAGGTCGGGCCTGTTGACAAGGGCACGGGCAAGGATGAGACGCCGTTTCATCCCGCCCGACAGCTTCTCGATGATGATGTCCCGTTTTGAATCGAGCTGGAGAAACTGGAGAAGTTCCACAGAGCGCTGCACGGCCTCCTCACGGGGGATGTCAAAGTACCCCGCGTAGGTGACGAGGTTGTCAAGCGAGGAAAACTCCGGGTCGAGGTTGTTGTCCTGGGGTACGACCCCGATGCGGCGCTTTATGATCCGTGCGTCTGGTCTCGGGTCCATCCCGAAGAGTTCCAGGGTGCCCCCGTCCCGTGGGGAGACACACTGCACCATCCTCATCGTCGTCGTCTTGCCTGCCCCGTTCGGCCCTAAAAAACCGAATATCTCTCCCTTCATGACCCTGAACGAAATGGCGTCCACTGCGGCCAGCTCACCGAACCGTTTCAGGAGTCCTTCTGCCCTGACAACCGGTTCTATGGCCTCACCGGGCCCCATGACGGTCTCACCCCGCTCCCATGACATGTCTCACCTTCAGCAGTCAGTACCAGGTATCCAAGGAGTGGGTGTCACGGCCTCATGAACCAATCCTTTCTTCTGTGCCGGGCTCATGACCGCCTGGCACCCGGGCAGGCATGGAGCCCTGAAAAAAGACGGTCCTCCTCCCGCCGGGCCCGGGGAGACGGGAAACCGGTAGATTCCTGCAAGAGATGAGCAATATATATCCCTTCGTTCCACTGTTATGACATGCATGTCTGGTCCTCGGGAGTCACGGGGGTACTCCGGGCATGAGTGGAAAAGGGACCGGTACACCCGGAAACGAACGCAGTTTCTCCTTTTATCTCACCGTCCTGGTCCTCCTCCTCATCGGGGCCATGATAACGGGTATCACCACCATCGACTACATCTCGACCAGGCAGCTCTTCGAGCAGCAGCAGGACCTCCTCAGGACCCAGACCGAAAGTGACATCAGGGACGCCCTGTACCTCGCAGATGCCGGGCTCATGCTCTACGACGATACGTACAACCAGCACATGGAGCAGAAGTTCGCCATTTTCATGGAGGAGTACAACCGGAGCGGGGGTGACCCCTCACAGATGGACCTGGTCACCGTCCAAAGGAAGATCAATGAACAACCGCTGTTCCGGGCGGCTCCCTACCTGAATCAGGGCCGGCACGGAGGAGGCCCTGAAGGAGGGAAGCCTGAAACCGACCTCTATGTGATCAACGAGTCTGGGGTGATCGAGTTCACGACCTTCAAGGCTGACTTAGGCCTCGATTTCAGCGCACAGCCAGAATTCTACCATTACCTCGGGAAGATCAGGAACATGTCCGGCATGTTCCCGGACCGGATTGTCCGGGACGAGTCCACCCCGAAACTCCATAAGTTCGCCTACATGCCGACGGCCGACCACAGGTACATCCTTGAACTTGGTCTTTCCGGGACGTTTCTCCAGAAGGAACGGGGCAGAATACAGTTCCAGGGGGTTATCGGCAAGATCCTTTCGAGGAACCCCTTCGTCAGGGACTTCACGGTCTACGATTTCCAGAACTGGGACGTCACCGACCCCGATAAACCGTTCCCGGTTGAGCTTTCAGGAGACCTTGCCCACGTTATCTCGACCAGGAAGGATACCCGGTCCGTTGACACGACAAACAGGACGGTCACTGATTACCTCGTGGTCGACCTCCGTTCGGAACGGTACGGCTCAGACCCGTCCCTGATCGTGAAAATCACCTATGACATGTCCCTCATCGACAACGCCCTTACTAGGCTGCTCCTTGAGAGAGTACTCTGGGCGGCCATCCTGCTGGCCATCGGGGCATTTTTCGCCGTGATGATTGGGCGGTTCCTCGGGGGTCCGGTCAAGGGTATTGTCAGCGACATTGACCAGATCGCAGGTGGCGACCTTGACCACCCGGTTGCCTCAGCCCGGGGCGCCGAGTTCTCAACCCTCACCCAGGCTATCTCTGTCATGGTGGGACGGCTCAAGGAGACGATCGTCCAGCTTTCGATCAGCGAGAATGCCCTTGCCATCAGCGAAAAACGCTACCGGGCGGTGTCGGAAATCATCACCGATTATGCCTATGCCGGCAGGCTCGACGATAAAGGAGCGATCAGTCTCGAGTGGGGATCAGGCGCGTTTGAGAAAATTACCGGCTACACTTACCAGGAGGCGCTTCTGAAAGGATGGTGGCTGTTCCTCGCATATCCCCCGGACAAGGACATCATCCGGGCACACAACCAGAGCATCCTCGAAAACAGGCCAAAATCAAGCGAGTTCCGCATTGTCACCCGTTCAGGTGACATCAGGTGGATAAGCCACCGCTCGCTACCGGTACCCGCTGAAGGGAGTGGTACTGCGGTCAGTTTCATAGCCGCCGGCCAGGACATAACCGACCGCAAGCAGGCCGAGGAGGAGGTACGAAAGGTCAACGAGGAACTGGAAGAGCGCGTCAGGGAGCGGACGGCCGACCTGACCCATGTAAACCGCGAGCTCGAGGCTTTCTCGTACACGGTCTCTCACGACCTCCGCGGTCCGCTCAGGGCAATCGATGGTTTTTCGAGGATCCTCTCCGAGACCATGACCGGTGCGGAGCAGTCCGCAACCCGGGACCTGATCGCGAGGATCCGTACTTCAGCCCAGGAGATGGGGCACCTGATCGACGGGCTCCTTGACTTTTCACGGCTCGGAAGAAAGGCACTTGTCATAATCGACGTCGATGTCAGGGCAGTCGTCCAGAAGACCATCGAAACCATCGAGCCTTCCCTCCGGGAAAGGAAGGTGACTATCACCACCGGGGATCTCCCACCGTGCAGGGCTGACCCGTCCCTGATACGGAATGTCTTCTTCAACCTCATCGACAATGCGGTCAAGTATTCCCGGAACAGGGAGGAGGCCCGGGTCTGGATAGGGTCCGAGGTGCGGGACGGCAGGTTGTACTATGTCGTAAGGGACAACGGGATCGGGTTTGACATGAAGTACTCCGACCAGATATTCGGAGTCTTTTCACGACTCCACACCCCTGGTACCTACGAAGGCACGGGGGTTGGCCTTGCCATCGTCAAGCGGATCGTTGAGCGGCACGGCGGGACCATCTTTGCGGAATCGGTCCCTGGAGAGGGATCAGCCTTCTTCTTCACCCTCGGTCCGTGACAGGACCGGGTGTTTCCCAGGAGAATCCATGACCTCCGCCCACGGCGACCCCCTGAGACCCGGCAGCACGGCGCTCTCCGACCGGCTTGAATCTGCCCGGATACAGGACCTGGACACGCTTGCACAGCTGAGCGGCGATGAGTCCTGGCAACTGCGACATGCATGGCCGGCACTCCCTGCAGGCGGACTCCTGGCCTTCCTTTTCATGGCCTTTCCCGACCTTCCCGTCCTGTTCATCGCCTCAACCCTCGTCCTGTACATGGTCTATCCTCTCCTGTTCCTCATCCCTCCCGAGATCGCCCCGGTCCGCAGGGGTCTCACCCTCGTCCCGGCGGTGGCCAGGCCTGAAAAAATCCTTTCAGCAGGACGGAACGCACCAATGCTTGTCCATATCCTCTGGAACGTGTTTTTCATCAACTCCCGGGCCCTTGCACCTCCTTTCGGGATTTTATTCACGGCAGACCTCATCTTTCTCCTTGCAGGCAGGCCTGGAGCCGGGTGGATGGACAGGGACTATTTCCTGATATGCCTTCAGTGCACAGCAATCGTCGTGTATTACGCAGGGATATGGGTCACACGCCCGTACTCACACGGGTTCGAGCGGACGGTCCGTTCCCTGACCTCGTACCGGGCGAAGGGCGGGCTCTACCTCTGGTTCCTCCTCCTCCTGGTCGGTGCCATAGCGACATCGCTGGCACTCCTGACGACCATCGCCATCTTCATGCCCGGGATGACCTTCGGGACCGTTGTCTCAGGCAGCAGGTTTCATGGAACCGGGACGACTCTCGAGTTTCTGGCTGCCCTGGCTGCCCTGTTCGTTTTTGTCCGGGTCTTCCACGGGTATACAAGCCTGCTGGTCGCCAGGGAGCACCTTGCCGGAAGGGCTGCCTCCCTTGCGGAGACACGGGACGTCCTGGGCACTGGTGCAGACACCCCGTCCCTGGAGGAGGCGGAAAAAGAGGGTGTGAGGGCACTCCTGGAGGCCAGGGTCTACCGGACGGTCAGGAGGACGGTAGCCGGCTACCTTCCTGTCTACCTCATCCAGCCGGATATCACCGCACTGCTCGACGAGTCGGTGCTGGAAGGGATGGAGGGGCACACCCGGATCGCCGGGTGACACGTCGCCCCCGCACACCCCTGTGCCGATTGAATCCTATTTATAATCAGGGCTCCCACATCTGTTGGTTGAACATGGCCGAAACGGGATACAAGGTTGCGGAAGTCGACGGAAAGCAGGTCCAGTGGGACCCTGAACAGATGCGGAAGATCTCGGAACACCCGTGTTTCTCTGAAAAGGCCTGTCACGCGTTCGGCCGTTGCCACATTCCCGTTGCCCCGCGCTGCAACATCCAGTGCAACTACTGTATACGGGACTTCGACTGCGTCAACGAAAGCCGTCCCGGCGTGACGACACGGGTCCTCAAACCTGAAGAAGCCGTGGAAATGGTCAGGGGGGTCCTTGAAAAATATGAGTACATCAAGGTGATCGGGATCGCCGGGCCGGGTGAACCCCTTGCAAACCCCGAGACCCTCGAAACGCTCCGGCTCCTCCACGAGCAGTTCCCGAACGTCATCAAGTGCCTCTCCACGAACGGTCTCATGCTGCCGGAGTATATCGACCTCCTCCAGAAGTACGACGTAGGCAACATAACCGTGACCCTGAACACGCTCGACCCGGAAACCGGTGCAAAAATCTACGAACATGTGGATTACAAGGGCAAGCGGTACCATGGGGTCGAGGGGGCACGGATCCTCCTTGAAAACCAGATGAAAGGGATAGAAGAAGCGGTAAAACGCCACATGATCGTCAAGGTGAACACCGTCTACATCCCTGGCATCAACGACAAACAAATCCCTGACATCGCAAAAAAGGCGGGTGAAATGGGAGTTTTCACCTTCAACCTCATACCCCTCATCGCCCAGTACAAGTTCGCCGACATCACCCCTCCAACCCCCGAGATGAAACGCACGATGCAGGATGAATGCTCGAAGTACATCAGGCAGATGCGCCACTGCCAGCGGTGCAGGGCTGATGCAATCGGGAAACTCGGCCATGACATCCAGTCATGCATCTATGCCGAGGGGAAAGAAAAAAAGGCCTGAACCGGCCTCAAACGCTTTTCATTTCAGGCAGTGTCAAATTCCTTTCATCGGAAGTAGAGCAGATGGAGATCTCTCATTATAGGGCGAATAAAGAGAGGATAAGGAGGATTTCAACAGATCGAAAAAAATCTCAATGGTAACAGAGAATTTTTCCCTGCCGGACATAATTGTAAGGTAATCTGGATGATAGAAGAAACCGGATTTGGGCTTTGTTGAAACCCTAGTTAGTGATGAAAATTCTCTGTCCTTTCAGGAAT
>CAZGXZ010000080.1:1676-10822 GCA_964530035.1 uncultured Methanoregulaceae archaeon | reverse complement strand
CCGCCGCCGGGGCGCCCTTCGGGGGCGGCGGGGTATCTTTTCGGGGGTGTGGGGGGACGCCCCCACTGAAGGATTTATGGTTATGGAATATCGGGAAAAAAGATGCTACTGGTATCCGACAGGAAGATGGTCGATGAAATGAAAAATATCGACACGTTGGTTAGCCCTCCGATAAGAGTCTGATGAGGAAATAATCAAATTAAATCCCTTCCTTTCCCATTTTTTCCGCTCTGTTGAAACCCTTCAATAAGGAACAAAATTCGGGATCTTTCAGGAAAACAACCCGACCGGATCATACTGATATGAGGATTTCAACAAGGCCATTTTTTCTGAATTTAAATCCCAATCCTTATTAATTCTCATAGATATCACGCTATATCCTGCCGCTTCCTCATTCCTGCATCACCGGGATGGTATTGCGAAACCTACCCTGTTTCTCAACGAGGTCATGGAGCCTATCGAGCGTATTCTTAAAAAGGTATTCAACATATCCGGACATTCAGGTATATTAGGGCACGTGCCAGGGAGCAGGATGAGAGATGACGGACGCCCCGGGGGTGTGTGAATGCGGTACACCAGGCAGGTAGTCATTTTCCTCGTGCTGCTCGTCCTCTGTGGTTTCCTGTTATTTGCATCTTATAACGCCATCGAATCAAAGACCATCGACCAGGTGAATACCGAACAGGCGGTGCATGCCCAGCAGGCTGCTGCAGGCATCGAGAACGTTTTTGAGGTCTACAATGCTTCCCTGTCCTTTCTCGCAGGCAATGAGCATATCATAACCCTCGACCCGGACGGCCGGGACCTGATGCGGGATTTCTACAATAATCACGCCGGAGAGATCTCAGCCATCACCCGGGTGGACGAGAATGGAATCATCGCATACACCTATCCCGTTGAAACATCCACCGGGGCAGATATCTCGTCCCAGTCCCATGTCCGGGAGGAACTCGCCACCCATTCAGTCGTGATCAGCGACGTTTTCACAGCGGTCCAGGGTTTCAGGGCCGTTGCGTTTCATGTGCCGGTTTTTGATGACACGGGGTACCGGGGGAGCATCGCCATCCTTATCCCGTTCGACACCCTGGCACAGGACAACCTGGGAACTATCAGAATTCTCGATTCCGGGTACGCCTGGTCCGTCAGCCAGAATGGCGTCGTGATCTATTCACCCGTCCTCGGAGAAACCGGCAGGACCGTCCTTGATCTTTTCAACTCATCCCCGACCTTCATTTCCATGGCCAGGGACGCGATGAACGGTTCCCGGGGGGCCGCTGCATACTCAGTAACCGGAGACCATGCCAGGAATGCACCGGACACGATATACCAGGCAAGCTACCTGCCGGTGACTCTCGGGAACACCCGCTGGTCAATCATCGTCTCAACACCGGAGAATGAGATACTGGGCACGATACAGGGTTTTCGGAACAACCTGATCATCTTCTCCGCACTCCTGATCCTCTCGCTCCTCTTCTTCACCTACTATGTCACCCGGGCGGAGGGGATCGTGAAGGAGGAAGCGATACGCGCCAGGGCAGAAGATGCACTCCGGGAGAGTGAGGAGTTCAACCGGAGCCTCGTCGAGAACCTGCCTGACATAATCCTGATCTACGATAAAAACGGGACCGTCACATTCGCCAACAAGACAGCGACGACCATAATGGGCCGGCCCTCATCCGGGATCATCGGCCAGCCCGCCATTTCATTCGTCGCTGACTACCAGAGGGAGGCAATCGCACAAAAAATGAGAGAACGGTTGTCTGGTGTGCAGCTGGCTCCCTATGAAATGGACATCCGGAACGGTGCCGGAGAGGTCATAACAGTTCTTCTCCAGGCCGTCCCGGTAAGTTACCAAAAAGATCCCGGCGTCCTGCTCCTGATGACAGACATCACCCCGCGGAAACAGGCCGAGGAAAAAATCCTCGAAGCCCACCGTGACCTGGAGAAGAAGGTGGCTGAACGGACCCGTGAACTATCGGAAGCCAACGTCCACCTCAGGGAACTCGACCGGCTCAAGTCCGCCTTCCTTGCCACCATGTCCCATGAATTGCGGACCCCCTTGAACTCCATCATCGGCTTTACCGGAATTCTCCTCCAGGAACTGGCGGGCCCCCTGAACGAGGAACAGAGGAAGCAGATGGGCATGGTATCAGACAGCGCCGAACACCTTCTCGCCCTGATCAACGACGTCCTGGACATCTCGAAAATCGAAGCAGGTGAGCTCAGGCTCCTTGTCGAACCGGTAGATACCCGGCTCGTGCTTGAAAAGGTTGGCCGGGCCATGAAACCGTTGGCGAATAAAAAAGACCTTGTATTCGAACTGGATATCGCCCCGGACGTCGGCATGGCCCTCGGGGATGCCAGGCGGGTGGAACAGGTCGTCCTGAACCTTATGAGCAATGCCATAAAGTTTACCGACAAGGGCCGGGTGCGGATCGAGTGCTCCCGGACCGGGGACCAGGTGGTAATCCGTGTCATGGACACCGGTATCGGAATTCGCAAGGAGGACATGAACAAGTTGTTCATCCCGTTCTCCCAGGTGGAGACCGGGTTATCACGGCAGTACGAAGGGACAGGCCTCGGGCTCTCCATCTGTAAACGCCTTGTTGGCCTGATGGAAGGAACTATCAGCGTAGAGAGCGAACCCGGCAAGGGAAGTACTTTTACGGTCATCCTGCCTGCCGAAAGGAGGAACTCATGACGACAAAAATTCTCTATATCGAAGACAACGACCAGAACTTCTACCTTGTTGATTTTATCCTGAAAACAAAAGGATACAACGTCATCAGGGCGAGGGATGGCAAGGAGGGTATCGCACTCGCAACTTCCGAGCGTCCGGCCCTTATCCTGCTCGATATCCAGCTCCCTGTAATGGACGGCTATGCGACTGCCCGGGAGCTGCGGAAGAATCCTGACCAGGAGTCAACACCCATTGTCGCCCTGACGTCCTATGCGATGGCAGGTGACCGCGAAAAGGCGATCGCCGCAGGGTGCAACGGCTATATCGAAAAACCCATCAACCCGAAAACAATCCTGGAACAGATACAGGACTTCCTCCCTCCCCAGGCATGAGCGGGAAAGGTGTTGCTATCGGTTTTCAGCAATCTCTGGAAACAGTCTGAAACGTCAGAAAAAATTTCAGTCCCTTTTCTTCAAGCATGCAGGTTACCTGATAATTATGTCAGGCAGGGAGGAATTATTTATTAAAATTGAGATTTTTCTGGCTCAATTGAAATCCGCAATATCTTCAATGTTATTCACGCTTCAAAAAAAGATATCAATGAATTGCAATTTCGGTCATTGGAATTAAAAAGACCGATTTTAGATTTTTCGCCTTGAACTGACAGAGGATCAAAAGGATTCGAACCGGGGGGCTGCCGCCCCCCAAACCCCCTGCATACGATAGGGAGGGCAAGCCGTTGGCGATTCCGTTATCAGGGTTGTATGGGTTAAGGTTTTTATAGAATCAGGCTTCAGCGAGATTTTTTAGTTTAAAATCTTCATGAAAGACCGTGAAACCGCCGCCGGGGCGCCCTTCGGGGGCGGCGGCGTATCTTTTCGGGGGTATGGGGGTACGCCCCCACTGAAGGGTTGATGGTTATGGGATATCGGAAAGGGGATGCTACGGGTACCCGGGAAGGTCAGGAAACGACAGCCCACCCCAGGTTTAAGGTCTTAAGAGACCTCAGATTTCCACGTTCACGCCGGTCCGGCCGGGCTCTTCGGGTCTGCCGGAAGGGCGACGAGGGTCTCGATCTCCATCCGGTCCGCCCGCTTCAGGGCGACCCGCATGGCGACTTTCTCGTCCGGGGCCTCGTAGATCACGACCGTATCATACCTCCCGAGGGTCCAGTATATGTTCAGGTACCTGACCTCGCCCTTCATGTCATCCTCGATGTCCCTGATATTTTGGTCAACGACCTCTTCCGTCAGCTTCTCCTTGAACCTGGCAAGCGCGATGAACAACATTCCTCCACCTCGTCCCGTGAACAGGGACATGCCACCGTTCGGGACTTTCCCTGATAAAGATATGGATACGGCACGATACCTGGCAGACAGGGGCTATTTCGGACAGGAGGAAGCCTTCAGGACGGTGGTGTCTCACCAGGACAAACCGGTATGAAAATTGATTAGGGACGGGGATACGGCTCACCGGCCCAGGGTATCAAAAGGATTCAAAAAGTATTTGAAAAACGCTCCTTCATCCGTTCCGCATCAACTCAAGGATCACGTCGAGCGGTGCATCGGTCTTCACCCCGGTCCCGGCGAAGTGGGTCCTCGTCGCGGAAAAGCCCTGCTCCCTGATACGACCGAGGAAGGTCTCCATCTGGGGCGGCGATACCCTGATGCTCTTGGCAATCCGGTGGTAGTCGTAGAAATGGGACGAAGGGTACTCGTCCCTGCCGAGGGCGATCAGCCGCGAGAGCTCCCTCCCGGTGCCAAGGACCGTCCCGGGGAGGAGCGATTCCATCCGGCCGAGGAGGTCCGGGTCGCTGATCGCCCCGAGCCAGAGGGGACCTACCGGTGTAAGGGATGCATCACACCGGGGACAGGCGTGGTGCTCTGGGAGGATCCCGGCCTGCTCGTCCCGGTAGGCACAGCCCGGGCACTGGTGGATGAACCCGATCCTCGCGAGGCTCCGGTCCGCGGCTTCGGCCCCCTCTTTGACCCCGAGGTGGAGCCGGACGAAGTGGTGGCTTGCAAAACAGAAGAGCGGGACGAGGCCCCGGTCGTACTTGACCAGCTCGCGGGTGACAAAGCCAAGGAGGGTCCGGAGCCCGACCTCACTATGATACTCGGTGTTGAGCGGGCTTGAAAAATACCGCCGTATCCCGGCCTTTTTATGGGCACCGCAGAGCGGGGCGGTATCCGTCGCCGTGACGAAGAGGTATCTCCGGGCGGACCGTGCAGCTGCGTCGACAAACGGCGCCGGGGTCCCGAACGGGTCGAGGTCGATACAGTCGAACCGCTCCGAGGACATGAGGGTGTTCGCGTCCGAACGGGTCACCCGGATTGCCGGGTCAATTGCGTCGGCATTCCTCCTGATGAGTTCCGCCGCACGGCTGCTCTGGTCGTTGATCGTCACCGGGACCCCGCATTCGTGGGCGATGCGTAGGCCCCTGACACCGGTCGCCCCCATGGTGTCCAGGTACCCCGATATCTCCAGGGCCCGGACTACTAGCACGGTGGCGTCCCGGTTTAGTTCCATCCGGGTATTGTAAAAGACCGGGCCACTGGCTGCGGGAAAGGAGGATTCCTCGTCCTGGACCGGCACCTCGAAGGTCGTGGTCCCTTCCGTCACCCAGGTCGTCAGCATGGTATGTATCCGGCATTCAAAGGGACAGTATCCAACAGGCGGGGTTTTTTTGGGATTATCATGCGTATCCGCTCATTATCCGGCTGACTGGGACTGCTCGCATCATGATGTACCCGTTCTTTCCCTTCAAAAAATAAACCATTCTTACCAGTATTGCAACATGATATGACGTGAATACAGATGAACCTGGTTTTCACAACCCCGGATGGTATCCTGGAATGGCACCATTTTACCAAGATGGAAGGATCCATACCGGTCCTTCAAGATCCAGGACGTTTTTTCGGGACTGGTGTGACATGCTGATGATGCATCGATATGCACCGGGACCATGACAATGGACCATCGTGAATTCAGGGATACGGTCAGGAAAACCTGGGACTCCTCTTCATTTTCCTACGATGGTAACCCTGGCCATGGGATCACAACACAGGAAGAGAAAACCGCATGGAAACAGGAGCTATGTCGGGACCTGCCCCCCGGGCCGCTCATGGTTCTTGATGTCGGATGTGGTACCGGTGCGATGGCCCTTTTATTTGGAGAGATGGGACACCGGGTGACGGGCATCGATCTATCCCGTGAGATGATAGTAAAAGTCCGGAAAAAAGCAGAAACGAGCAATTATTACCTCGGACTGCTCACCGGCGACGCGGAGCAGCTCCCGTTTGGCGACGGATCCTTTGAGGTGGTTGTCACCCGTCACCTCCTCTGGACCCTTCCCCATCCGGAGACCGCATTGAAAGACTGGCACCGTGTTTTGAAACCGGGTGGCCGGGTGCTCGTCATCGACGGGGTATGGGATGACAAAAGCCTCCTTTCATGGCTGAAAATACGGTTTAGTTCAGGAATGGCCCGGATATTCGAGCCTGGTAATACCCACCACCGCTCCTATGGGCCGGAGATACGGAGAAGTCTCCCCTTTGGCGGAGGTGTCCCTGAAGAAACCACGCTGAAATATCTCGTGGAGGCAGGGTTTGTTCATGTCCGGACCAGGGACCTGATGTATATCCGGGCCCTCTACCGATCTGAACTTCCCTGGTACAGGAGGTTCGCACAAGGCAGGAGTTACTACATCATCACTTCGATGAAAAAAGCCTGAAAAACTCTGCTATAAAATTTCGACCGCCCCAGTGCTGATGAATCAGGACCAGACCCCGGACAGGAAGAATATAATTTCTCAAAGATGGGATGGAAAGAATCTTTCCCTATTTTTCCCCGGACCCGCTGACCAGTACCTGTCACAAACCAGTTATTGCCATAATCCCTATCATACACCCATGTCCGTTCTTCAGGAGCGGCCGGATGACCCCGGTGATGACGAGCAGCTCACCCCTGCCGAATGGCGCAGAGTCAGGAAGGCCAGGAAGGAATACCAGGAAGGAAAATACCTTTCCGAAGAAGAAGTTATGGTCAAATACGGCATTAAATGACTTCTCTCTTTCAATATTCCCATGCTGCGGATAAATTTCCAATTCATGAAATGAGAAATACCAGATAGACTGCAGCCAACCCTGATATGACGGGAAGCTTGCTCATCTAAACGGTGATCTCCATGACCCGGGCACGCTGAGTCTGTTGTGCCCGTTCATTGAGAACGGCGAGGCATCCATGAATGGCCTCCCTGATAGGCGAGGGCTTCCTCTACGGTCTCACCCTCGGAGTGACAACCGGGAAGAGCAGGGCAACTGACAATAAAACCGCCATCTTCGGTGTCTTCTTCGATGACGACTTTCAGATTCATACGATAATAATGAGGGGTTGGGACGTAATAGGTTCTGGATAGGAGAAACCTGGCGATTCATACATGAGGGTGCGTGGCGGGATTACCATAAGAAAACGCGGATGGTGATCATCTCGCTTATACGCTCTTCTTTTGTTTCCATATCCACAGAATACCCGCCTCGCTCATTGGCCGGAGCTCACCAGGATAAAGTTGTTCAACATAACTACTTAAATGGAAAAGAAAATGGTTCATTGTCATTGACGAAACGATGGAGGAGAAGCGTCATGAGATCGTCAGGTTATATTGCCATACTTGTTCTGGTTGTTATCGGATCGCTCTGTGGATATGCTGCGGCGGGGCCAAAGCTTCTGTCGT
Organism: uncultured Methanoregulaceae archaeon; assembly: GCA_964530035.1. GTDB lineage: Archaea > Halobacteriota > Methanomicrobia > Methanomicrobiales > Methanospirillaceae > KLAP105. The sequence goes on along the minus strand of CAZGXZ010000080.1, from coordinate 3,410 downwards.
ACAGCGACTCCCGGTTCAGCCTGCAGTACCCGTCCGGGTGGAGCGTCGTCCCTGATACCAGTAACGCGGCATTGTACAAGGTGAACATCCGTTCCCCGGATAATGCCATTGCCCTTGCACTCTATGGTAGCAATAACGAGTTTTCCGGGTCCCTCGGTAACCTGGTGGACGATGTTCTCGAAAACCTGAAGGCAAAATCCAACTTCAAACTCATCTCAAGGGAAAATATAACATTAAAGAGTAATGCAGCGGTAAAACTCATCTACACCTGGACGACACCCGAGGGTGAGGCGCAGAAGACCCAGGGTATCATTTCAGTCGTCAACAAACGGTCGTATACCGTCTACGGCAGTACCTCTCCAGGTTCATTCGAAACGGGCAAGACGGTGATCAACCAGATCATCTCCTCGATCACGATCAAGCCGGTTCCTGCATCAACGCTAAAAACGCCCACACCAACGGTAACAACGAAACAACCTACTCCTACCCGAACCGGGCTTCTGTCGTACAGCGACTCCCGGTTCAGCCTGCAGTACCCGTCCGGGTGGAGCGTCGTCCCTGATACCAGTAACGCGGCATTGTACAAGGTGAACATCCGTTCCCCGGATAATGCCATTGCCCTTGCACTCTATGGTAGCAATAACGAGTTTTCCGGGTCCCTCGGTAACCTGGTGGACGATGTTCTCGAAAACCTGAAGGCAAAATCCAACTTCAAACTCATCTCAAGGGAAAATATAACATTAAAGAGTAATGCAGCGGTAAAACTCATCTACACCTGGACGACACCCGAGGGTGAGGCGCAGAAGACCCAGGGTATCATTTCAGTCGTCAACAAACGGTCGTATACCGTCTACGGCAGTACCTCTCCAGGTTCATTCGAAACGGGCAAGACGGTGATCAACCAGATCATCTCCTCGATCACGATCAAGCCGGTTCCTGCATCAACGCTAAAAACGCCCACACCAACGGTAACAACGAAACAACCTACTCCTATCCGAACCGGAACGCTCAAAAAGGCAACCCCTGCGTGAAAAGGAACGACAAAAAAGGTGACGGCTACCCCGACCCGCAAATGAAAACGGCATAGAGAGGCTCCTGGTCCACTCCGGGCGATATCATGGGAGACACGAATGTGACCCGGGGGAACCAGGTCCACCATTCAAAGGCAGATGAACGGAGCTGCAGCCCATAATCCGGTTCATCCAGGACGCCAGGAAAACACCTATCTGTTCCCGTGCCCATGATTTCATCCGGAATGGTTGCAACCCGGCAGGACCTGTCCTGTCGTGCATGAAAAATGAAAATCCTCAAGTCAGTCCAGTCGAAGGTGTGCGTAGACGGCTCCATCATGAAGGAGTACCTCCTCGACGAGCCGCTGTCCGAAGAGTTCCTGGAGTTTCTCGGCCGGTTCGGGACGATAAAATACCTCTCGCACATGGAGCTCCCTTTCTTCACCTTTGAAAAGGAGCACTTCCTCTCGGTCAAGGGGTTCGTGGGAGACCGCTCCGTCGAGGTCAGGTACCGGAAGGAATTTTTCGACCTGGTCTCTGACTACTTCCACCTCCTCCTGTTCTACGAAGGGCAGGGAAAGGACGGGGTCCAGAAATTGAAGGGGATAGAGGAGTCCATCAGGAAGAAGATGGCCGTGAGGCTCGACCAGCCTGAAGGCAGCAGCCCATGAACCACGTCAACCCGGTTTTCGACGAACACGCCGAAGAGTACGACCGCTGGTTC
>CAZGXZ010000080.1:0-1666 GCA_964530035.1 uncultured Methanoregulaceae archaeon | reverse complement strand
GAGGAACATCCCGGCACGTATTCCCGCCAGGTCAGGCTGCTCAGGAAGGCCGTCGGGACAACCGGGACCGGGCTCGAGGTCGGCGTCGGGTCCGGGCCGGTTTGCCGGATTCTCCCGGTCCCCGGCTGGTAAGAACCGGGTGCCATAGTCAGTACGGACCTCACAAGGTATCCCATACCGTCCGAATCCTCTCCCGGGCATAATATCGGGATTTTCCGGTGTCGGTACATCCGACAACCCATGACAATTGACAAGGTGCGATGAATCATCCTGGCACGCGAGAAGCCATCACCCCCGGCCATCGAGAGGTACGTGTTTCAAACGCCAAAGACAGAGAGAGAGAGAAGAAATGGTACCTCTCAAACCTGATCCATTTCCTTTTCTTCCTCTTCTTCATTTTCACTTCAATACGTCAGTGTTCCAACAGGACCCGGTTCAGGGTGTTAGAAGGGATAGGAAATCCATGATTCTCTTCTATCTTCCTCCCCAGGTGTACATCGCCGATGGGATGAATATGAAAATTCACCGAAATGAGGAATCTGACTTCTTCCGGGATAATATCAGGTTTCTTTCCAGGCCGTTAGGTTATGGGGACCTGTCCTGTTTTTTGATGTCGATTGCAAATGTGGTAAACCCATTTGCCGAGGTATCCCTGACTTTTTCGTGATTTTTATAACCGGTTTCTGTTTCTTCTACGGTATGGCAATTCGTTTGATGTCCCGGTTTGCCAGGTTCAGCACCGTCTCGTTGGTTCTGATTTCAAAGGTATTGAAGCATCCATCATGAGAAGTGCATATCAACAACTCAAAATAAGGTGAAATTCGTTAATTTTTCTTTTAGATCATATTTAAATATTTGGTTATATGACATGCTTGTTCGGGGGGAAAAATGAGACTGGTATTCTTGTTACGATGGAGTATCCTCTTGCTCCTAATCGTCCTGTTTGCCCTGCCAGCGGCAGGAATCTTGATTGCGAAAGCAGATTATCCCGTATCCGGTTCTTCGGCAGGCGGAGAGGTCTGGACGGTGAAAGAATATGGGGATATGGGTAACTGGGACGGCATATGGGTTCGGCGACCCGGCACGAACACCTTTGATGCATCATGGTCGGATGGAACGATCCACGATGTTATCACTCTCGAACCTGTAGTGGGAAACAGGGTGACCCTTCACCGACAGGGAAATGATGGGTATTACATTGGCAAATTATCTCCAGATGGGACAAGTATCGTCGGGAAAGGGACCTGGTACGATCCAGGCGAGACCTGGACCGTGACAATAACCGGCGGGAAGCTCGCGGTGACGCCATACGGAGTCTGGGACTACTCATGGGGGACATCCAAGCATGTCACCATGGAAGTTAAAACCGATGGCACGACGAACCAGTATGATGAAACCGGCCGGTTCTGGAACCGCGGGACATGGCGCCAGCAAGGGAACAGCTACCTGTTCACCTGGGAGACCTGCGGCCGGGATTGTACAGGGGATAGCAGTACAGATACCCTAATCTTGTCATCAGATGGACAAAAACTCACCGGGACGAATAATTACGGGAGCAGTCTCCTTGGGATCAGGAAGGATGCTACCGAGGGGAGATCAGAGACTTCTTCCACACCGTCCGTCGTCACCGTTACCACTACCACTGCCACTACCACTGCAGCGCCTT
>CAZGXZ010000079.1:7180-10890 GCA_964530035.1 uncultured Methanoregulaceae archaeon | reverse complement strand
ATTGCCGGAGTAGACCTCAACGGGTACTTGCTGCAATGCGATTCAATATGCAATGATATATGAGCGAACTGCCGGAAAAGCTATCATTCGTAAATATTCGAACATAAATCAAATAATGTCAAATTTTCTTTGGAAATTCAATTTGAAGCAAATTTGCACTCATCATTGGATCTTTTATACGATGAAGTTGCACAACTGTGTTGCCTTGAAGAGTGATCAGAAGGTAGGGTATGAATTGCATGCACCGGTATGATCGTCATTGGATATTCTCTATTCTTGTGGTAGTGCTTCTGATGCCAGTTGCCGCCACTGCTGCATCCATTGGGATGGATGTACCTGCGAAGACGTATGGTTTTTTAAAAGCGGAAGAAAAAAATGCATCTCCTCTTGAAACTCTTGCTTCAGCTTTTTCAACCCCTTTAAAACAGTCTCCTATCATCCTGGTGTCAGTGGAAGCGGTTACGCATGCCAATCCAAACTCGACGTTTGGGATAACAGATATTGTTAAAAATACCGGCCGGGCGCAGTCTGTTCCCTACACCCTCCGATATTATCTCTCCAAAAAACCTTCAATCCTGGCTGATCCAATTCTGATCGGCGAAAGAAACGGGACGCCGATCCCACCCGGTTCACAAAAAGTCACCTCCAGTACGTTCAGCCTGCCCGCAGACCTTGCCTTCGGTACATATTATCTCGGTGCCCAGCTGATCCCGGCAGAAGGCCAGTACGCACAGACCCCTGCCAGCACACGGTTCGACAAGGTTGCTGTCAGACTGAGTGGCTCGACTCCCATGGCAGACAAGGGGGCCCCTGTTTGGGAAAAGACCTTTGGGACAACAATGGATGAATTTACCTGGGAGGTTAATGCAATCCCTGGAGACGGATTTGTAGTGACCGGCCGGATTATCAACCCTGCCGGAGATTCCGATATCCTCGCTCTTAGATATGAAAAGGATGGTACGCTTGCCTGGAAGAGCCAGATAGGCGGGCCTGGTAACCAGACAGGAACATGTAATTCACCGACGGCCGATGGGGGTTTTCTGACCGTGGGTGATACGATGGCTCCTGGCGAAACCCATACCCATGCCTATGCAGTCAGGCTTGATTCATCAGGAAAGAAAGTCTGGGAAAGCATATTTGGTACCGGTCTCGATGACCGTTTTTTCTGCCAGGAAACAACGGATGATGGGGGCTTCATTTTTAACGGTCACACCCATTCATTTGGGGCTGGAAATGGGGACGCCTGGCTTGTAAAGGTCGATTCATCCGGGCATGAGGTCTGGAACAGGACATATGGAGGGCCTGACGAAGATGCCGCATGGGATGTGGTCCGGGCTAAGGACGGAGGATTCGTTGTCGTTGGGAGAACTGAATCCGAAGGCAAAGGGAGCAGTGACATCTGGGTTTTGAAAGTTGACAAGAATGGAAATGAGATCTGGAAAAAGACATTTGGCGGAGAAAAATACGAGAGCGGTCGTGTCATAAAGGCGACATCCGACGGGAACTTTATTATTGCCGGAAGCACGGAGTCGTTTGGAAATGGCGAGGCTGATTTTTACTGTCTCAAGATCGACCAGGACGGAAATGTTCTCTTTGAGAAAACATTTGGTGGTCCTAAACATGACAGTGCTGCGTTTGTAGCCGAAACAAAGGATGGTGGATACCTGTTTGCGGGTCATACCTACTCATATGGAGTCGGTAATAGTGATGGCTGGCTTGTAAAACTTGATAACAAAGGAAGGAAGGTCTGGGATAAGACGTATGGAGGCCTCCAGTTTGACAGCATCATAAGCCTTGCACGAATGTCGGACGGGGGTTTTGTCTTTGTGGGGGACACCTATTCATCGGGCAACGGGGGAAGTGACATCTGGATAGGCCGGCTTGGACCGAGTGTCTTTGTGAGGCAGTGATGAAAGGAGGTTCAAGCATGACCCCCGTGAAAGGCCTGAAGATCCTGCTCTTCACGATTATTATCCTGCTTCTCATTGCAGGGATGATTCCTGTTTCGGCATCCAAAGTCACAAGGTCCGGATACAGCACGGCAACAATTCCAGGCCTGATATTCGTAGGAAAACAGGTTGAAGACAATGAAGGGTCTCCTGAGGGAGCCCTTGTATCAATTCTGCCGATTGATGAGCCTGCGGCCCCGCCAGCAGAGATAGCCCCTCAACCCCCCGTAGAAAGTCCTGTTTTGCAACCGATAGTGATCGATCTGCCTCCGGCAACGGGTGAAGAGCATCAGTTCCAGGCTGAAATACCAGAAGACAACATCCCTCCCCTGATGGTGGTTGCACCACCGACTGAACCTCTCACCGAGCAGCCTACGGAAGTACCCGGGGGTCTGATTACCGACCAGCCAACAACTGAGCCCACCGGAACGGAACCGGTCACCCAGGTCCCAACTGAACAGACAACAGTTCCGGATACGCCCATTCCTGCCGTTACGGAACCCGGAACACTGACTCCCTCAACACCGGAACCCATCCTGACCACGGTAACCACAGGAACCGAAGCCCCGGTAGAAACAAAGACCCCCGGGGAAACCAAGGCTCCGAAAGAAACACCGTCCCCTGAAGTGCCCCAGACAACAATTCTAGTCCCAGCAGGGGTGTCGACACCTCAGGAAACGAAGGGACCGAAGGAGACCAAGACCCCCAAGGAGACGCCGTCCACGGAACCAACTGTATTAGTGACTCCCACTCCCTCAGGAACGGTTGAGCCAACAGAAACGGTCACACCCGCCCTGACACCTACCGTATTTAGCACCGTCACCCAGGAAGCAACCGCTACCGTGACTCCCACACCTCTTGTAACAGAGACCCCTACGCCGACCGTAACCCCCGTGGGCACCCTGCCATGTCAGAAAAACAATCCTGACCGGCTGGATTGTTCAAGTCTTACGGTGAGCGGGGTAAGTTCCGATGGATGTGGCGTGTTTACGATTACCAATACGGGAGAACCTGGCAATGGGAACATGGTGCAGGGAACGGCCTACCAGATCTACGATAATGGAGCCCTTGTTGATTCCGGGACTGTTCAAATCGACGGAGGGGCATCAACCCAGGTCTCCTATTGCGGAGGGGCTGGGACGATAACAATCCAGGTAGACCAGCAGATTGGGCATCCGGGTAACAGTCATCCAACCGATTCAATCGTGCTGACGCCTCTGCCAACTTTGACACGCATTCCTACGGTGCAACCAACCCTGACCTTTACCTCAACAGCGACTCCTGAACCGACAAAGACGTCAGAACCGACGAAGACGCCGTTTGAGACGCCGACACCGAAAGAGACGAAGACCCCGAAACCGACGGAGACACCTGAGCCGACAAAGACGGTGAAACCGACAAAGACGTCAGAACCGACGAAGACACCGTTCGAGACGCCGACACCGAAAGAGACGAAGACCCCGAAGCCGACCGAGACGCCTGAGCCGACAAAGACGGTGAAACCGACAAAGACGTCAGAACCGACGAAGACACCGTTCGAGACGCCGACACCGAAAGAGACGAAGACCCCGAAGCCGACCGAGACGCCTGAGCCGACAAAGACGGTGAAACCGACAAAGACGTCAGAACCGACGAAGACGCCGTTTGAGACGCCGACACCGAAAGAGACGAAGACCCCGAAACCGACGGAGACACCTGAGCCGACAAAGACGGTGAAACCGACAAAGACGTCAGAACCGACGAAGACACCGTTCGAGACGC
>CAZGXZ010000079.1:0-7080 GCA_964530035.1 uncultured Methanoregulaceae archaeon | reverse complement strand
AGACGGTGACTCCGACGATGACCCCAACTACAACTGTGACACCTGTGGTAACGGTCACTCCGTATGAGACCCCGACTCAGACGGTGACTCCGACGATAACCCCAACCGCCACAGCAACACCTACGGTTACGGTAACTGTAACGCCATTCGGTACTCCGACAAAGACCCCGACGGTAACCATTCCTGTCACACCAATGGAAACCCCGGTGACGGTTATCACAACGCTCCCGACGAGTGTACCGACAACCGTCCCCACAGCTGTCCCGACTGGCAGGGTGATTATCGACCGTGAAGATGACTGCTGCGGTTGCGAGAATACCACCCGGAACGTAACCTTTACCCTGTCCCGGGAGGCATACGGCACGAGCATTACAACACGGTACCGCTGGCCTGGCACCATGCAGTCTGTCGGATATGTCCTCTATCGCAACAACGTGCCGCTCTTGACTGGAACCTTAGAAAAAGCCAATTGTACTGCGTCTTCTACCTGCCCGGGAGTCTGCAACGCGACCGGTGTGCTGGACAGATTCCTGCAGCCAGGAGAATACACTCTTGTAACGAATAGTTCAGGCATCTGTGAGGAATGTGCTGGCTCAGGCGGTGTCACCCTCGCCGGATTCTTCGCCTCACCGCCATTGCAGCAGCCTGTGCCTCAGCCGGTGATCCTTTTCAGCAACAATGTAAATGCGTCCACCTGCTACTGCTGTCCGGGGTTGACGAACAACCTGACGTTTTCACTCGGCAGGGATGTCTACGTGACACGGCTCCAGACGAAGATCAACTTTGGAGACCGTGTACGCCCCGTCAGGTACAGTATCTGGTCAGGAGATCGCCTGGTCTTGTCCGGTGAGTTTACCCGGGGAGAGTGCAACGACACGGGGCCCTGCCAGGGTGTGTGCTACGGTGATTCCACTCCAGGACGGCTCGTCCCGGCTGGGTCATACGTGATAGTCCTCGAACAGAGTCTCCTGTGTACAGGGAGCTGCCAGGATTCACCAGGGTATCTTCGCCTTGAAGGCTATGATGCATCGGTCAGGTCACCGGAGTCGAATCCAGGAAGTCCAGTAACCGGAGAGACATCTGCAGCCCGGAAGGGACTGGAAGACAGGATTATTGAAGGGATCCCCAAACAGGCAGTTTCTGCACTCCTGTTCAGATAAGAAAAGAATATTCCTTTTTTAGGCTGTATAACGTTAATTTTTCGTGAGTGTGGTTATCTTCACTTCCGCCTCGTTGAGGAGTTGCTCGCATTGTTTAATGATAGTCATCCCCTGTTCGTACAATGCGATACTTTCATCAAGACTGGCTTCCCCGTCCTCGATCCTGGCGACAATGCCTTTCAACTCGGTGATGAGTTCTTCATACGTTTTCATTCGGGTTTACTCTCCTGACCGTGGCATCGACCGAACCGTCGGCCCAACACACCGTGATTTCTGCTCCATGGAGCAGTTGTTTTGACGAGGTTATGATGGTTCCCTCTGAAAAAACTATTGAATACCCGCTTTTCATGAGGTCGAGAGGATTTTTGGAGGTAAGCATCGTTTTCATATTCAGAAGCTTCAGTCTTTCAGACCGGACCCGGTTTAATGCCGCCCTTTCAATTCGCTCTCTTGTCTGAACCAGATGTTCACGCCGGTCGGCAAGGCCCTGAGAGAAACGGAGGACAGGATGGCTCGCAGAGAGTGCGGTCTTCAGGTGGCCGATAACCGCTTGTTCACCCTTTATCCGGTTACAGGCCGCTCTTTCCATCCTGCCGGCGAGGTCCGTATGGGTTTCACGTCCATCGGCTATCCTTCCAAGCAGCCTCCGTTGTGAAAAAGGATCCCTTAAGCGCGAAAGCTCTTCGTAAAGGCTCTCCATCTTCCGCCTGAGCCCAAGGCGGATCCTCGCTGACTGGTCCCGTATTGACTGGAGTTCGGCAGTGCTGTCCGGAACAGCCAGTTCAGCAGCATGAGATGGAGTTGAAGCGCGGACATCGGCTGCAAGGTCGCAGAACGTGATATCTACCTCGTGGCCAACGGCACTGATAACCGGAACCGGACACCTGGCCACCGCCATGACAACCTCGGGATTGTTGAACGGGAAGAGATCATCCGCGCTTCCTCCCCCGCGTGCGATGATGACCAGGTCCACACCCTCGGCTGCCACCCGCCCCAGCGCCCGGGCTATCTCCGCATGAGCTGTCTCACCCTGTACCGGTGTGGGGGCGAGGATGATGTGTGCCCCGAAACGACCCCGTATCACATTGGTGATATCATGGATGACCGCCCCGGTGTCTGATGTGACGACTCCGATCTTCACCGGGTACCGTGGAAGCTGACGCTTTCGTTCTGGAGAAAAGAAGCCTGCCTCGCATAATTCCTTCCGCCACCGTTCAAGGAGAAGAAACCGGTCTCCCTCCCCTGTTTTTTTCGTCCTGGTTACCTGGAGGGAATAACGTCCCCCGGGAGTGTAGACGTCAATACTTCCGGATACCTCAGTTACATCGCCGTCACTGAGGTCGAACCGGATACTCCTGGCAACAGAAGCCCAGATGACACAGCTTAAAAGTGAGGAGGATCCCTGTTTTTTCTCTATAAGGTTAAAATAAAAATGACCTGTACTGGAACGTTTGAGATTACTGACCTCGCCCCTGACCCAGAGGTTTTGCAGGTCGGCAGTACCTTCAAGGAGGTCCCTGATCTTTTCATTGACTTGGGAAACAGTCCATACCATGTCTCCCCTGACACACCACTGGTCAAGGGTGCTTGGTTCGTCCCTTCCCATATACTTCTATGATGTTACGCGATCCTATGAAGAATCGTATGATCCGGCTCAGCCTTTCCACAATGTTTTTCCATGAATACACACTCCCTGAAATATTCTTTTTTTGTCATGATACAGGACTCGATACCATTGAATTCTGGTTTGAAACCCCTGCTTTCTGGCTAAAAGGCATGCCATTTCATGAGCTGGCAGCATGTCTTGACGCATATCCCATTTTCTCTCCAATCACCTGTCACATGCCTGTCCTTGATCTCAATCCCTGTTCGATAAACCCGAGGGTTGCCGAAGCCACGGTACAGTATGCAACAGAATGCTTTGAAATTGCAGAGAAAGCCGGGGCCTGTGTCTATACCCTCCATCCTGGAAGGAGGACCGCAAAACGACCTCCCAGCACTGCTGACTTAGAGCGGTTTGACCGATTCATTGGTAGTATGCACCGGGTTTCCGATGGTTCGGCGGTCAGGGTGGCAATGGAGAATATGGAACCCAAGGTGAATGCACTGATGTCCAGACCCGGTGAGATCAGGGAGTTGCTTGACCGGGAACCATGGCTGGCTTTCACCCTTGACGTCTCTCATGCCATGAGTATCTCGGTTCATGAAGCAATACAGTATGTCGACGTTTGCGGAGATCGCCTGGTCAACGTCCATCTGTCTGTCCCCGGACCAGCCGGGAGCAATCATTGCCTCCCGAGCACCTCACCTGAAATAGTCCCCCTCATCCGCTCCCTTGTTGACCGGGGGTATACCGGCGTCATCACACTTGAGATAGAGGACCGGAATTTCCCCGGCCAGTTCACGTCGCGGGAGAAAATCGGGGTTATCAGAAAGGAGTGCTCCTTTATCCGGGAGATCCTTGCCAGGACCGGATAAGGACGCTGGTTTTATCTTTCTCCTCTTCATACAGGTATGAAAGAGACGCATCCAAATGGCCGATACGGACTGTTTGCAGCCGGCGTCGTGAATGCCCATGATTGATTATACCCTGGTCGCGCTTTTTTTGTTCTGCATCGCCTGCTCTGCTTTTTTCTCAAGTTCAGAGGTCGCCCTCATATCAATAACCCGGGCCAAGGTCAGGACACTTGTCAATGAACAGAGGAAAGGTGCAGCGGCACTTGCAGCACTAAAAGAAAATCCAGACCGCATCCTGATAACCATCCTCATTGGAAACAACATTGTCAACATCGCCGCAGCGGCGATAGCGACTGCAATTGCCATCGGCCTTTATGGGGACTGGGGGGTGGGCATCGCAACGGGTATGGTCACCATTATCCTCCTGGTTTTCTGCGAAATAGGTCCTAAAATGTATGCTACACGGGCAAATGAGCAGTTTGCCCTCACGGTATCCCCCATAATCCTTTTCCTGTCCCGGATAGTGTCACCTATCATATGGGGCATTGAGAAAGTCAGCAGCCATTTTTCAGAAGGCAGGGAACACACGGGCCCGTTTGTTACCGAGCAGGAGATCAAGGAATGGATCGACGTCGGAAAAGAGGAGGGAACGATAGAGGAAGAAGAAAAGAAGATGCTCTACAGCGTCCTCGAGTTTGGGGATACGCAGGTCAGGGAGATCATGACCCCGAGGGTTGATGTCAGCCTGATGGAGGACACCAATACGGTCGAAAGCGCCCAGCATATCTTTAATGAAACCGGTTTTTCAAGGATCCCCGTATACCATGACCATATCGACAACATCATCGGAATCCTGAATGTTAAGGATGTTTTTTCAGTCCTTCTCCTGAAGAAAAAGGATACTTCTATCAAGGACCTTATCTACGACCCCTTCTTCGTGCCTGATACCAAGAAGATTGATGACCTTCTCAAGGAGCTGCAGGTCAGGAAGACCCAGATGGCGGTTGTCCTTGACGAGTACAGCAGTTTTGTAGGCATTGTCACCGTTGAGGATATCCTTGAGGAGCTGGTCGGAGACATCCTTGATGAATTTGACATGGAGGAACAGGAGTTCCAACAGATAAGCGAGGGCGTCTATGCCGTTGACTCGAGCATGTGGGTCGAAGACCTGAACTCCGAACTGAACCTCGACCTTCCTGTCGAGGAGTCGTATGAAACAGTCGGGGGCCTTCTGATAGACCGTCTGGGACATATACCTCACCTCGGGGAAAGTGTAACCTTAGAAAACCGCGGTATTACCCTCGTCGTTATCCAGATGAGAGGTCACCGGATCCTGAAAGTAAAGCTGATCCTTGATGAGAGGAAGAAGGGTGAAACCGGATGAGCTCCCCGACGCCCTCGCATGAGCCAAGAAACCGGATAGTTGTTTTGGCTTCAGGGAGAGGATCTAACTTCCAGGCCCTGATCGATGGCGTAGCTGACGGACATATCAAAGCATCAATTGTCCGCCTCATCACCGACAACCCGGTGGCATATGCCATTGATAGGGCCAGGAACGCGGGGATACCGGTATCTGTCCTGGATTACCCGGCATTTCCGGACCGGCCGGCGTATGAACGGGCCCTCTTCAAGGAAATACAGGACGCCAGTGCCGACCTTGTCGTCCTTGCCGGGTATATGCGGCTCCTTGGCGAACAGATCGTCGTTGCATTTTCAGAGAGGATGATCAATATTCATCCTGCGCTTCTTCCGTGTTTTCCCGGACTTCATGCTCAGAGACAGGCTCTTGAGTACGGGGTGAAGGTAGCTGGCTGTACTGTTCATTTTGTGACCCTTGAGATGGATTCAGGACCTATCATTATCCAAAGGTGTGTCCGGGTCGAAGAGGATGACGACGAGGAGACGCTGTCTGAAAGGATACTCAGGGAGGAACACGGGTGCCTGGTCGAGGCAGTTGCCCTGTTCTGCGATGGCCGTCTTGAAGTCTCCGGCAGAAGGGTCTGTATCAGGTAAACCCGCCAGAACCATTACAACGAGGCCTGATGACCGATGAAACGGAAACAGCCTGCAGCGGCCAGGAGAATTGCCCGTGAAAGGATTGCCATCCTTTTTGATTGTGCGGATGCTGTATTTCATGAAGACCCATCTCTATCCGACCTGTATGTCCTGCGTGCCAGGACGATTTCAATGAAGCAGCGTGTCAGGATTGACCGGGAACTCCGGCGGCGATACTGTCATAGGTGCCATGCTTTTCTGGTACCTGGTTCCAATGTAACCATACGGGTTCACCGTGGGAAGGTCATTGCGACCTGCAATGGATGCGGGAACCACATGCGTTATTGTATTCACTGAATAAAATGGAAGAGAAAAAGCGTCTGCCTGATATCCAGTCCTTGAAACCTACTATCTGGATTGGAAAACAGGGTATCACTACACCTCTCTACGACGAGATCCGCCTTCAGCTCAAGACCCGGAAAACCATCAAGATCAAATGGCTGAAAACCGCAGATGTCGACCCCCAGGCCATAGCCAATACCTGCGGAGCAAGGCTTCTCCAGGCAAGGGGGCGGACTATGGTCCTCGGCTTAAAAAAAGATGCCTGATTTGAGGCTTATAACATACCGGGTGGCTCGAAATATATAAAAACATATCTGGCGTATAGATAAAGACTGTTATAGCTTTAGGCATGCAGTGAGGTACTTCGATGACAACAGTATATGATGTCCCTGCCGACCAGCTTATCATGAAGGTGGCAGAGGAACTCAAGAAAAAGAGCGAGGTAGTCCCACCGGTCTGGGCTGCGTTTGCCAAGACCGGTGTGCACAGGGAAATGCCCCCTGAAAATCCCGACTGGTGGTTTGTCAGGTCGGCAGCGGTTCTCAGGCGTATTTATGTTGACGGGCCTGTCGGTGTCCAGCGCCTGCGTTCATTCTATGGAGGGGCGCGTGACCGGGGGTCGAAGCCGAATGCATTCCGTAAAGGCAGCGGTTCAATTGCCCGGAAGGTACTTCAGCAGCTCGAAGCAGCTGGCTTTGTCGTACAGGAAAAGGGTGGACGACGAGTTTCACCTGCAGGAGCCTCGTTCCTGGACGGCATTGCGCATACCATGAAAGCCGGCGCCGAGCAGAAATCCATATAAAAAAGTGGTGGAACGCATGGGCGACGATGAACTGGCGGATCTCCGCAGGCGGCGGATGGCTGAACTCCAGCAGCAGGCATATAACCAGCAGTATGCCCAGGAGGACATGGAACGCCAGCGCCAGCAGATGGAGGCTCAGATCCAGGCGGTTCTCATGCAGATCCTCGAGCCCGAAGCACGGGAACGTTTAAACACCATAAAACTAACCAAGCCTGACTTCGCGCGCTCTGTTGAACAGCAACTTGTTTCTCTGGCTCAAAGCGGGAGAATCGGGCAGCGTATTACCGACGAACAACTGAAAGGAATTCTCCGCCAGTTGACACC
>CAZGXZ010000078.1:0-10898 GCA_964530035.1 uncultured Methanoregulaceae archaeon | reverse complement strand
GGGTTCCTTCTCGAGGTCGTTCCTGATCGCCTCGAGGCTTGCCTGGCTGAACCCCGCACCCCGGAAGTCACTTATCATCTTCGTAACGGCTGCAGCCGGGTCCCTCCTGATCTCAGCCTCCCGGAGAGCGGCCTCGACCCGGGCGCTGTCCTGCTCGGACTCGAGGTCAAGGAAGACTCCGGCCATCATCGAGACCGTTGCGGCGATCGCCGCCGTGGCCCCGGCGAGGAGAATAACGCTCCCGGACTGGGCGCCGGCCATCATCCCGGCCACAAGACCGAATATCGAAACCGTTCCGTCCGACATGCCGAAGACGATCTCTCCGAATGAATCGCAGAAGGACTCCTTCAGACGACTGAAACGCGACACCTCGTGAACGTCATTCATGAAGTGGTCTCTCCCGGACTGTCTGGATCCATGTCCACACTATTGCAAAGGTGATGATATAAAGGCGGAGGAAACAGTATCTCCCCCGGGCATCATGCCTAGCCGTCATGGCTCCCTGAATAAAAATCGCAACCGCTTTATTTGCACAAGACTGCATCCTTCTCCATGAAGATGCACCAGGGAGTCATACTCGGGTCCGTGCTCCTCCTGCTCGGAGCGGTCCTGCTCTCAGCCGGATGTACCGGGCAGCCCCCCTCTGTGACGGTCACGCCATCACCTGTGGCCACCACCCTGAAACCTGCAGGGGTCACCCCGGACCTTACGGTCAATGAGACCCTGAAGAAGGACCTTGCCACCCTTGCAGGCAGGTTTGCAGGTGAGATCGATGTGAAGGCCCTTGAGGCGGTAGTCAGGGAGGGCCAGAACTCTACGTCCTTCATCCTCGTTCTCGACCAGTTAAAAGCATTCAAGGCGACAGATGCCCTCATCCGGTACGTCTATGTCCTTGAACAGGTGAACGGGACGACCCGGTTCATCATCGATGCAAACCACGGGCTCCCGGACGGATCGGAGTACCTGGACGAGTACAATGATGCACCTGCTGAGTTGAAGACCCGGGTCACCGCACCCATCGGCGTCGGGCCCTATACCGATTCCTGGGGCACCTTCCTTTCCGGTTACGCCCCCGTCAGGACCTCATCGAACAAGACCGTCATCCTTATCGGGGTGGATGTCAAGGCCTGAACAACCTTTTTTTCCATTTATCCTGGTTTAAAGCTCTCTTGAACCATACATGAACGGGGGTTCGCATTCGAACCATGAAAAACCCATCCAGAATCTCCTGAATGAGGGGCCATTGTTAGTTTTTTCAGCTCTGGTGAAATCCTTCATCTCTTCTATTTCATTGACCCTTTTATGAAAGATCTCCATCCGCTGCAATTCCGGCCAGGGGAATTTTAACAGAGCCTGTTTTAATGTATTTGAGCTCCATCCGGTCCCTGTCCGGAAGATGTCCCGGGCAAAAAGATTCCCCGGCTATCTTATCCCATGATCATGGCCAGTTGTCCACGATAACGTCTCGAGAAAAAGGTTTCAGGGGCGGTTCCTGAAAAAAGCGGCGCATGTCCCCGCAAGTGCGAGAGAAGCAAGGATGACAGGGACCGGTACCGGGGACTTTGTGGTGGGAACGGTTGTCGGGACTGTCGTCGGCTGGGGATTCAGGGTCGCATACAGGTCGACCGTCTGTCCTTTCGATGGGAACTGGGTGATCTGCCCGGTAAATGTCGTATACCCGGCCATGGAGACCGTGTAGGTTTTAAAGGGCGTTCCTGTTGTATAGACCGGTACGGTGAGAGTGCCCTGGGAGATCTGGCCTTCAAGCTGGTTGTCAAAGTAGACCGATGCCCCGTCGACGTTCGCATGGACGACATACCAGCCCTGGTCTCCCCCGATGACCGGAGGATTCGTCGGGGCGACAGGGTTCAAGGTCGCATACAGGTCAATCGTCTCGCCCTTTCCCGGGACTCCGGGCATGCTGCCGGTATAGGTTGTGTACCCTGTCATCTCGACCTTGTAGGTCTTGTACGGTGTGCCGGTCGTATAGACAGGAACGCTCAGTTCCCCGGAGCTGATAACCCCTTCATACGTGGAGTCAAAGTAGACCGATGCCCCGTCGATGTTCGCATGGACGACATACCAGCCCTGGTCTCCCCCGATGACCGGGGACTTCGTTGGCGGGGCTGGATTTAAGGTCGCATACAGGTCAATCGTCTCGCCCTTTCCGGGGACTCCGGGCATGCTGCCGGTATAGGTCGTATAGCCCGTCATTTCGACCTTGTAGGTCTTGTACGGAGTACCGGTCGAGTACACCGGGACATTGAGCACCCCGGCGTTGATGACTCCCTGGTACGTGCTGTCAAAGTAGACCTGGGCCCCGTCGACGTTTGCATGGACGGAGTACCAGCCCTCGTTTCCTCCGATCGCCCCAGGGGATGCCGCCAGAGCGGGTGACCCCAGGAGTGTCATGATGACGACAAGGACAGGGATCAGGCAGGTTATGCGTGTTTTCCGGTTCATATGTCTCACACCTTTGAATCCGATCATATATTCCAATCCGGGAATTACGGTCGGTAATAACGGATTCAGACATGATGTTCATGGTCTCTCACGGATAAAGGTAGCGGAGCGGTGGCGTCCTTCCAGGGAAACCTTGTTTCATGTGTGCAGGGTTGTTTTCAGATGGGGTCTTCTTCTCATCCGGGCACATTCCAGGCATCCCGCTACTCGTCAACCCCTTGCCGTTGCGGTTTATTCACACAGGATCCATGACCCGGATAGGTGCAAAACTCATTTCAGTGAATCTATTTACCCGGTGTCACCAACTCCTGTTTCGTGAAGGATGAATGATGAACAGGAGAACACCATGCATGGGGTTGGGGATACTCGTCCTCATTCTCGTACTTACCGTGGGGATGACGGGATGTGCTGCCGCGGATTCGTCGGCGAACCATACCAAGGCCCTGGTGCTGCTGTACATGGTCGGAAGCGACCTTGAATCAAAGAACGGCGCCGGCACCTCGGACCTCCTCACCATTCTCAATTCCTACGGATCAACCGATCCAAAGAAACTCGATTTCATCGTTGCGTTCGGAGGGTCGAAGAAATCAGGCTGGAACGGGATGAAGGTAGCTACCATCGAACAGCTCAAGGAGGATGCCAGGGACGAACAGTTCGGCAATGGCAGGGAGTATCTCTACTCCGACCTCCAGGCTGACATGGGTTCGGGGCGGAGTTTTTCACAGTTCCTCTCCACGGCCATGGCTTCACGGACGGGTGACCGGAACATCCTCATCATCTCTGACCATGGAGGGTCGTACTCCGGCATCGGGATGGACGAGCGCACCTCGAACCTGCTCCTCATGGACGATATCGACACGGCGCTGAAGCAGCATCCCGTCAGCTTCGACCCGATCATCTTTGACGCCTGTCTCATGGGCTCCGTCGAGGTCGCGAAAACGGTTAAGCCATATACGAAACTCATGTTCGGTTCGGAAGAGATCCAGTGGGGGAGTTATGATTACGAGAACCTCGTCGGGCCCCTGATAAAAAATCCCTCGACCGATACCAGGACGCTGAGTACCCTGCTTGCTGACGCCTATATCAGGCGGAATGCCGAGGATGCCAATATCAAGACCTCGTCGATCATCGATGCCACGAAGGTCCCGGCGATACGGGACGGCCTTGACAAGCTGGGCGCAAAGCTCATCCAGGTCGTGAAGACCGAGGAGGGGCTGCATGATATCAAGGCGGCCTACAACAACGCCATCCGCCTCGGGGTCACTGACGGGGACGCGGGGACATCGGTCGACCTGGTGTCGCTTATGACGAATATCGGGAAGAAGCGTCCCGAACTGAACTCAGATACTCAAAAAATAATTGCCCTGACCAAAAAGGCGGTCGTATTCGAGAAACACAACTCGTACAGCCAGAGTGTGTGTGGGATCTCGATCGCCGCCCCTGACGCGATGGATATCAAACAGTATGATAAGTACGGCCAGGGAGTGAAGATCGGACCAAAGTGGGACGAATTCTTCAGGACCATGGTCATCACCTCCCAGGAAGGCGTGCAGGAGAGCGGACCGGCCGAAGAGGAGAAGACGACCGAAATAGCAGTGACAGAGGCCGGCAGCGGGACCATCATACCTACGATGAGCGATGCGTCAGACCTTTCACGGCCCGTCTTTGCCGGGAAGGGGAACGGAGCATTCCAGCTGCAGGACCCGTTCCAGGACGCCAGTATCTATGCGGCGTTCTACAAGGTCAACGGACCAGAACTCCTCGAGATCGGGACATTGCCCATAGAAAAAGGTGTTGACGGACTGTACCGGATCCCTGCCTGGGACGGCCGGTGGTATTACCTGAAGGACACCGCGGGGACTGGCAAACCTCTCCTGGTCGACCTGGTCTACAACTACGACACCGTCGACGGGCACAATACGCATTTCTCCTGGATATCCATGGAAAACGGCGGTTATTCAACGAATGCCTCGCTGGTGACCTTCATTAAACAGGGTACGAACCTCCCCCAGATCATGATCAGTCCCTGTTACAGGACCGATGACGGGGCTGAGGTGCTGGGGGACGGGATGAATGCATTCGGCCAGGGCACCAGGGTCACGACCTTCACGGATGCCTATAATACCGCCTCCAAAAACACTGTCGAGCGTGTCCTCGCAACGGGCACTGCAGGACCACAGACGACCATGTCGTACGCGATGCTCCCTGACGGAACTTATGCAGCTGGCATCATGGCGTACTATGACAACGACGAACCGGTCGTCACCGATGAGTTCAGGCTCCTGACGATAAGGAACGGGGCAGTTGTGAGCAGTTCGACCGGCCCGATCCCGTAACAGCGGATCCCGGCAGTGATAAGCGCCCAGGAAATCCTTTCTTTTTGGCATGCAACAATATCAATCCGTTATTGCCTCATTTCCCCAGGCACAACGGCTGAATGGAGGAACGGGACGATTCATGCGGCTGAACTGAAAAAAATGCCTGTTCCCTTACCCGTCTCCTGCAAGGAACCGCGGGGAATATTGTTCCAGCAGGGTTTCCGGGGGATGGTCCCATGAAGGTCAAAGCACCGGGAAAAGAGCAGGTCCATACTAGACACAGGACGTCGATCTCGTCTGTTCGAGAGCAGGCTAACAAAATCCGTCCCTGGGTTGAAGGTACGTTTATATAGTTCATTTCCTGAAAATACTGTGAGTATTCTTATGGCTAACGGTGGGTTTTCACAGGGCCAGGCCCTCGAGATAAAGTGGGGAGCACTTGTCCTCCTTGGGTTCCTGGCTATCGTCCTCGGCCTCGTCATCGCGATGTTTCCGCAGATAACCGCGGCGGTGCTGATCGAACTTATCGGGATGTTCATCATCATTCTCTCGTTCTCGGTGATCATGATGGCCGTCGTGGCTCCCGGCGGTGTCAAGGGTTCCATTCTCCTGGCAATCCTTGGAGTCATCGGGTTCTTCTTCGGACTGGCGACCATGCTGTCCCCGACCGTGATGGGCAAGGTCATCTTCACCCTGGTGGGGATCGCCCTGTTTATCGCCGGCCTCATGGGCCTGGTCCTGGCGGTTTCTGAAAAACAGATGACACACCGGGGCCTCTTCGCCCTCCAGGCGGTTCTGTCGCTGGTCCTCGGGCTCCTCATCATCATCGGGCCCCTCATCGGGATTGCGATCGCCGTCATCCTGATCGGCACCTTCTTCGTCATATGGGGCATCATCAGCGTAATCACCGGAGCAATCATCCGGGCCGCCTACAAGGCGGTATAATCTCCAAAACCTTTTTTTGGCATTTTATTGTGCCATGGCGTTACACGGGGCACATACGGTCCCGCCTCCTGTCCCCAGATAGATATTTAAATCGGGAACAGAATGGGTCAGTAGGATAACCGGAGGATCCTCATGGTTTTTGCAGGTCTGGAGATGCGGAAGTTCGTCGCTCCCGAATTTATCATGGGAAAGGACGCCCGCCTGCTGGCTGGCAGGTATGCAAAAAATCTCTGCGCCACGAATGTTCTCGTGGTCACCGACCCTGG
Source organism: uncultured Methanoregulaceae archaeon (assembly GCA_964530035.1). Taxonomy (GTDB): domain Archaea; phylum Halobacteriota; class Methanomicrobia; order Methanomicrobiales; family Methanospirillaceae; genus KLAP105. The sequence continues at coordinate 4,906 of CAZGXZ010000078.1, read as the reverse complement.
CATCATAAAAGCAGGCTGGGTCGCGGATATAACCGCAAGTCTCGATGCCGAGGAAACCGGGTACACCCTGTTCCAGGATGTGACTCCAAACCCGAGAGACCACGAAGTAATGGATGCGGTGGAACGGTACCAGCAGTCAGGGTGCGATGCCATCATCGCAGTCGGAGGAGGGAGTCCGATGGACTGCGCCAAGGGGGTTGGTATCGTTGTCTCGAACAGGCAGGACATCCTTACTTTTGAAGGTGTCGACACCATCCCTATCCCACCGCCCCCGCTGATCTGCATACCGACAACCGCCGGGACGGGTGCGGACGTCTCGCAGTTCGCCATCATCAACGACGTCGCACGAAAGGTGAAGATAGCCATCATCAGCAAGAAGATCGTCCCCGATATCGCCCTTGTCGACCCTGTGCCCCTGATGTCGATGCCACCGGACCTCACCGCCCAGACAGGCATGGATGCCATGACGCATTCCATCGAGGCGTACGTCTCGAACGCCAGTTCACCGGTCACCGATACCCTTGCGTGTGAGGCAATCTCCCAGCTGAGCAGGCATCTGCTCCTTGCACAGTCCAATCCCGAGACTATTGAATACCGGAACCAGACCATGATCGGCAGCCTCCTTGCCGGCCTTGCCTTTTCCAATGCCAGTCTCGGAGCGGTGCACGCAATGGCGCATGCCCTCGGGGGCCTCTCCGACCTCCCCCATGGGGCTTGCAATTCCATCCTCCTGGAATCCGTCGTCGATTTCAACTTTGAGGCTACCCCGGAACGCTTCATGAAGATCGGGAGGCTGCTGGGAGCCGGTACCGCAACCTCGTCCCCTGAAGATGAAAAGAGGGCGTTACTGTCAGCCATAAGGTCGATCCGCGAATCGCTCAGGGACACCCTGACCCTTGCAGACCTGGGTGTCACCAGGAATGACATTCCTGATCTTGTTAAAAAGGCGATACGCGACCCCTGCCTGGCGACCAACCCCAGGAAGGTCACCATCAGCGACCTGGAGCGGATGTACACGCATGCCCTCTGATGACGAGCCGGACTTCGAGATCCAGAGGGAGAAGATCATTGGTCTCGGAGAACGGTCCATCCGGAAGAGCTATTACCCTGAGCTCCAGCAGCAGCAGGAAGCGTTGAAGAAAAGCGAGGCCCGGTTGAAATCTATCCTGGACGCCTCGCCGGTCATGCAGTTCGTTCTCGACCAGGACCACAGGGTCATCTCCTGGAACAGGACGATTGAGACCTACAGCGGGATCCGGGAAGAGGATATCCTGGGGACGGATGGACAATGGAAGGCTTTTTACCGTGAAAAAAGACCTGTACTTGCCGACATCGTACTGAACAACACGCCAGACCGGTTATCCGTCTGGTACCCCGGCAGATGGAGCACATCGCGGCTCGTGAAGGAGGGGTATGAAATCACTGATTTCTTCCCTGACATGGGAACCTCGGGAAAATGGCTCCATAGCACAGCGGTTCCAATCCGGGACGTACAGGGATCCATCATCGGGGTGATAGAGACCCTTGAGGACATCACCGAGCAGAAAAATGCCGAGGAAGCCCTTCAGCGGAGCGAACGGTTCCTCAACAACGTGGTAGAAAACATCCCGGACATGATCTTCATCAAGGACGCCCGCGACCTCAGGTTCGTACGGCTGAACCGGGCCGGCGAGGAGCTTCTCGGGTATTCACGCGAAGAACTCGTCGGAAAAAACGATTACGATTTCTTTCCAAAGGATGAGGCTGACTTTTTCACCAGGAAGGACCGTGATGTCCTTGAACACCAGATGGTCATGGATATTCCCGAGGAGAAGATACAGACCCGGGTAAAAGGCACTCGCATTCTCCATACCAAGAAGATCTCCATTCCCGATGAAACCGGAAAGCCCGGGTACCTCATGGGGATCTCCGAGGACATCACCGAAGGCAGGCGGATGGAGAAAGCGCTGCAATTCGCAAGGAATAAAATAAGCCTGTTGAACCAGGTTACCTTCCAGGACATCCAGACAGCTGCATTCACCTTAACGGCCTACCAGGAGCTCCTGAAGACTGTTGTCACCGGCGAAAAACAAAGGGAGTTCCTCGAAAAACAAATGTCATCAATCCAGAAGATCACCGATTCCCTGAACTTCGCCAAAAACTACCAGGACATGGGGGTCAACCCCCCGAAATGGCAGAACGTCGGGCAGGTGTTCCTCTTTGCCATCTCGCACATGGATTTTTCCCGGATCAACCGGCATTTTCTTGCAGACGGCCTCGAGGTGTATGCCGATCCCCTGCTGGAGAAGGTCCTGTTCCACATGATGCAGAACATCGTGATGTACGGAGGGCACGCGACTGACGTGACCATCTCATGCCGGGAAACGGCCGAAGGACTGGTCCTTGTCATCGAGGATAACGGAGTCGGAATCCCTGCCGAGGAGAAACACATGATCTTTGACCGTGGGTACGGGAAGAACAGCGGCCTCGGTCTCTTCCTGGTACGGGAGGTCCTGTCCATCACCGGGATGAGCATCAGGGAGACCGGGGAACCCGGAAAGGGTGCACGATTCGAGATACAGGTACCAAGGGACGGGTACAGGTTCACCCCTGATACCCTCCCGATCTAATCCTGGGCACGGGAAGTTTGCCCGCCTTTATGGTGTCAGGTATAGGAGGCTTCGCGGGGGCCCTGCTCTTTCACCCCGGGGAGAACGCTGTCCCCTGCTGCTGGGAGGAACAGTATGCAGGGTGAAAGAAGAAGCCATCCTTCACCCGGGGAACAGGGTGAAATCCTTTAAACAAAGAGGACCAGACATCATTCACCCAAGGGGAAGATCTGACAGATGAAAAATATTTCAATTATGGCAATTATCCTCGTAGCCATCGCTACGCTGGTAATTTCCGTACCTGCGGCCGATTCACCCACGGTGATGGTCACCGAGTACCGGGTGAACCCGTCGATCATGATGCCCGACTCTGTGGGCACCATCAGCATCATCGTGAAGAACACCGCAAACAGCGCCACGATGAAGGAGAACTCGGGGTACTACACGAACGAGTTCACCACGACCAAGGTAACCGACATCAACGTGAACATCGAGAAGGTCCAGCTGTTTGGAAATGGCGTGAAGCTCCTCTCGAAGGACTTTGACCGTGTCGGTGAGATCGGACCGGGACAGTCCCTGCCTTTTACCTTCACCATCCAGGCCCCGCCAAAGAGCGGGATGTATTACCCCGAGGTCTGGATCGCTACAAGCGGGGGACGGAGCACCCGGTACCCGATACCGGTGAACGTCAACACCTCGGTCGGGGTCCAGAAGCAGGCGATCATGATCCTTGAGAGCAGGTTCCCTGACACGGTCAACCCGGGTGACGAGATCCCGGTGACCCTGACCGTCAGGAACAGCGGGGAGACCCTTGCCGACGATGTCACCCTCAGAATTGACAACGTCAGCAGCATGATCGCCCCGAAGAACACGGCGCTGTACCATATCGGCGAGGTGAAGGGGAACGACCAGAAGACCGTAGACCTCGTGCTGCTCTCAGACAAGAAGACCGAGCCCGGCCTCATCCGGATCCCGGTCACCCTGCAGTATATCTGGCTCGACGGGACGCCCTACACCGAGAGTTCCTCGATTGATGTCATCATGAAGGGCAAGGCCGAACTTGGTTTCGTCTCGGTCGACACGAGCCCCCGCAGGGTGACGGCAAACCAGCCGTTTGACATCACCATCAGGATCGAAAACACCGGTACGGGCGAAGCAAAACAGGTCTCGGCGACCGTGGACCTCCCCATGACCGGCACGAAGCAGTCGTTCATCGGAAAGATCAAGCCAGGAAACGATGCACCGGCCATATTCTCACTCGATGGAGCGGCCGGGGGCAGCTATGACTATACCACCACCATCACCTACACCGACGACCTCGGTACCCATACCATATCGAAGCCGATGTCCCTCCGGGTCGTACCCGAGGACTACACCGGCACCATCATCCTCCTCGTCATCATCATCCTCATCGGCGGGTTCCTCGCCTACCGGTACTGGTACCTCCCCCGCAAGAACGGGAACGGAGCCCTTCCATGGGTAAAAAAGAGCTGAAGGTCTCCCTGTTCCTTGCGTGGCGGTCGCTGAAGCGGGGGAGCAGGTCGAGCGCACTCCTGACCATCCTTATCATCGGGATGTGCTTCACCAACATGATCTTCCTCCCCGCCCTCTTCAGTGGAATCGGCCAGGGCATCACGAAACAGATCGTCGACTACGAGATCGGGAACGTCCTCGTCAGCCCCCAGTCGGGCAACCAGTACGTCACCGATCTCGACGCGACGCTCGACCTCATCAACGGCATGCCCGGCGTCGAACGGGCGACACCCCACTTCTCCAAGGGGGCGACCCTCAAGTACCGCCAGCGGATCCTCGGTGCCTCGATACGGGCGATACGGCCCACCGACGAGAAGTACATCTCCCCCCTGTACTCGAAGATCATCGCGGGCAGCTACCTCGGAGAAGGGGACACTGGCGAGATCATCATCGGGAAGACCGTCGCCGGCGACTCATCGGTCAGGGAGGAGGACGAGTTCCAGGCCTCCCTTGGCGGCGTAAGAGTCGGGGACTCGGTCACCGTCGAGTACGGGAACGGCTTTACGAGGGACTACCGGGTCAAGGGCATCTACGAGACGGGGTGGAACGCCGCGGACAGCACGGGCTATGTGACCTGGACGGACATGGAGCAGGTCGAAGGAAACACGCTCGACAAGGCGGATTACATCACCGTAAAGGTCAAGCCGGGCTACTCCGAAAAGTTCGTGAAGGACATGCTCCAGAGCTACGGGGTTTCTCCGCGGGTCCAGACCACTGCCGACCTCCTCTCGAAGGGGATGGGACGGGTCCTCCAGAGCTTCGCCATCATCAACAAGGTCTCCCTC
>CAZGXZ010000077.1:0-10960 GCA_964530035.1 uncultured Methanoregulaceae archaeon | reverse complement strand
TGGTTAAAGCCCCAGGGCAGGTGTGTCACCGTCCAGGGAAACCGCTGGTACGAGTCGTTTGCAAGGGCAAGCCTTTCGGGGACAGCAGAAAATGCCTTCAACCCTGACCAGCTGAACATATCGCCCATCCGGAACTGGCGGGCGCTTGAAGTATGGCTCTACATCTGGTGGAAAAAAATTCCATGCAACCCACTGTATGAGATGGGCCTCGAGCGGATCGGATGTTATCTCTGCCCGGCGAAGCTTGAGTTCGAGTTCGAGCTCCTGAAGGAGACCCATCCCGAACTTGAGAGGAGATGGTTCTCATTCCTGACAGGCTGGGGAGAAAAGAATGGTTTTTCACCGGAGTTCATCAGGTACGGGTTCTGGAGGTGGCGGAGCCTCCCCCCGAAGATGCTCGAACTCGCCCGTGAATGTGGCGTGCGGATAACGGGAGATGCGATAAAAACATGATTTCCCACCTGAAAACCTGTTCAGCCGGATCAATGGCCTGATCTTCCTATACCATCCGGTCATGAAGCAACCGCATGGCCAGCCCGGTTCAGGCTGTTTTTCCCCCTCGCGGTTACGCAATTTTAAAGGTAAAACCTGGGGTTAAGCGACAGTCATAAGTCAGATACCAAAAGGGTTTGTCCATTAAAACCTGATTTCATACCATGGAATCGCTAGTATCCCTGCCGGAATTCCAGATGAGTCTTCTCCTGTTTGTAGCCCTCGCAGGGTACCTTGTCGCATCCCGCATTAACCAGTCAGCGGTCATAGGGCTCATACTGGTGGGCATCCTGGTCGGACCGAGCGTTTTCGGGCTGATAACCTATACCGACTTTGTGAGTGCCCTGGCACACCTCGGCGCCGTCATCCTGTTGTTTGTCATAGGGTTCGAGTTCAGCCTCAGGGACATCATCGCTCCAAGAAACTGGGCCATCGCATCACTCGGGGTGGTCGTCCCGTGGATTGGAGGGTATGGACTCGCGACCCTGTCAGGGTACGATCCATCGAGTGCCATCTTCATCGGTACCGCCCTGACCGCGACAAGCATCGCGATAACGGCAAATGTTCTCAGAGAACTAGGAAAACTCCATACCGAGGCCGCAAAGGCCATCATAGGTGCTGCCGTCATTGATGATGTCCTGGCCCTCATGGTCCTGGCAATCAGCACGGATATTGTCCATGGATCGTTCTCCTATGCCGGTATAGCCCTGATAACACTGAAGGCTGTGGCATTCATCGTGATCGGAGCGGCACTCGGTCTTTTTGTCATCGCAAAGTACCTCGTCCGCCTTGACAGGACCGGGTTCGCCCGGAAATACCCGGAGTTCATCTTCATATTCGCGATGATGCTTGCATTCCTCTATGCAATGGGAGCCGAAGCTGTCGGTCTCTCCGCTATCGTGGGAGCCTTCATCGCAGGGGTGTCCTTCAAGGATGTCGAGCTGCACCAGAGCAGAAGCTTGAAGGAGGGTGCGGAATACCTTCAGATCATTTTTGCCTCTATTTTTTTTGTCTCTCTCGGCATACTCGTGGATCTCCACGCTTTCACTCCGGAAATCCTCGTATTCCTCATAGTTCTTACGGCCGTCGCAATCCTCACCAAGGTCATCGGCTGCGGGATCCCAGCCCGGCTTGGCGGCCTCTGCACGCGGGACGCCCTTATTGTTGGTTTCGGAATGGCTCCAAGGGGGGAGGTCGCAATGATCGTCGCCCTCATCGGTCTCGAGTCGGGAATTATTGGTCAGGGGGTGTATGTCGCCCTGGTCCTGATGAGCCTCCTTACGACTATCATTACCCCCATTATCTACCGGAACTGGTTCTATCGGAATGAGTACTGCCCTGATAAGTCCGTTGGTTCATGACGGAATGAAAAAACCACTAAATATTTCCGCGTTGTATGAGCAATACCCGCGGCACCATGAGCATGGGGTTTCCCGGAACTGCCCAGCACGCTCCCGGAGGATTAGGATCCTCGCCGGGTACTGAGAGAATACTCTAACAATTTACAAGGACAATGGATATTAGACTCCCGAGTAACGCCGATTGCGCATCTTCAGGGAGGGTTCTCCCGGTGAACCACATGGACACTACATCATATGCGGCATGTTTCGCACGCGTGAAGGAAGACCGTCCGCTCGTCCACCACATCACGAACACCGTGACGATAAACGACTGTGCCAATATCACCCTCTGCTGCGGGGCTGCCCCGGTGATGGCCGAGGCCCCTGAGGAGGTCGGGGAGATGACCGCCCTCGCAGACGCCCTCGTCCTGAATATCGGGACCCTGAACAGGACACAGGTCGAGTCGATGGTCCTCGCCGGAAAAATGGCCAACGAGAAGGGTATTCCGATCATCCTCGACCCGGTCGGGGCCGGAGCAACGCAGTTCAGGACGACGACCGTACGAAGCCTCATGGGCAAGATGGAAATTGCAGTGCTGAAGGGGAACGCCGGCGAGATAGGTGTCCTTGCAGGGGAGGAGGCGACTGTGAGGGGCGTGGATTCTGCAGGGCTCATCGGGGATCCCGTCCGGGTAACGTCCGCATTTGCTGATGAATGCGGCTGTACCGTGGTGATGACCGGGCCTGAAGATGTCATCTCAGATGGAAAAAGGACATTCATCGTGGAAAACGGTCACCCGTGGATGGAAAACCTCTCAGGGACCGGGTGCATGGCTGCCTCGCTCGTCGGTGCGTTTTCAGCCGTCTCCGAGGATACCGTCATCGCCTCTGCAGCAGCCCTTTCCGCATTCGGCTTGGCCGCGGAACGCTCCGCCATGAAGTCTTCAGGCCCCTGCTCCTTCAGGACAGGCCTCTTTGATGAACTGGCCGCCCTTATGCCCGTTGACATCAGGAACCATGCCCGGATCAGGGTGAAATGAAGCGGCAGGCATGATCCTTGACCTCTATGTTATTACAGATCCCTCGATAGCGGGAGGGCTTTCCCACGAACAGATCGCCTTGCGCGCGGTCGCCGGGGGCGCGGACGTCATCCAGCTCAGGGACAAGCAGGCAGGGGGAGCCGCTCTCCTTGCTGCGGCACGTGCAATCCGGGGGATTACCTCGGTTTCCGGGGTGTTATTCATCGTGAACGATCGTCTTGACCTTGCCCTTGCTGCCAGTGCCGATGGTGTGCACCTGGGCAGGGACGACCTGCCGGTCAGGGAGGCCCGCCGCATCACTCCTCCGGGTTTCATCATCGGGGCATCGGTTGGGACGCTGGAGGAGGCCATATCCGTCGTTTCAGAAGGCGCCGATTACATCGCACTCTCCCCCACCTTTGACACCGCATCCAAGGGTGATGCAGGCCCGGGAAAAGGTCTTGACACCCTCCGGGTGATCCGGTCGGCAGTGGATGTTCCGGTGATCGCCATCGGGGGGATAGGACCGGAAAACGTCGTTGATGTCCTTGATACCGGGGCTGACGGTGTTGCCGTCATTTCTGCAGTTGTCGGGGAGCAGGACATCACCGCCGCAGCAGCCCGTCTGAAGCGGATTATCAGGGAGAGAAAGCGGTTCCTTGCGGAAAAGAGCCCATGAAACCCGTCTTCTGTGCGCTCCCCGGAGCAAGGCCTATCGTTGAACGAAATCAAAACACTGCCCGCGCGGGCAGTTAGAGGCAACAAAGACGGAGCTGTCACGATGGTTGACCATTCCAGGATAGTAACGGGGAGATTCTCCTTCTCTGAGTCGGTGATCAGGGAGATGACGAGGCTTGCCCAAACCTATTCCGCAATCAACCTCGCCCAGGGTTTTCCAGACTTTCCTGCGCCGGACATACTTAAACAGGCGGCATGCCAGGCGGTAACCGATGATTACAACCAGTATGCCGTCACCTGGGGTGTCCCGGGGCTCAGGGCCGGGCTTTCCCGGAGGCTTGCTGAATACAACCGGATCCACTACAACCCGGAGTCAGAAATCACGGTGACGTGCGGCTCGACGGAAGCCATGATCGCCTCACTGCTTGCCCTGACGAAACCAGGCGATGAGGTGCTCATCCCCGAACCGTTCTATGAAAACTACGGGCCGGACAGTATTATCTCCGGCGCAAGGCCGAGGTTCATACCCGTCGGAAAGGACTGGTTACCGGATATGGATGCACTGACCGCGGCCTTTTCACGGTCAACCCGTGCCATCGTCCTCAACACGCCCAACAATCCTTCGGGAAAGGTATATGGGAGGGAACTACTTGGGGTAATTGCGGACCTGTGTGAAGATTTCAACGCTATCGCCATTTCTGACGAGATCTACGAGCACATCCTGTTCGATGGGCACGGGCACGTATCAATCGCCCGGATCGGGGACATGCACGACAGGACCGTCAACCATTGGTAGTTTTTCGAAAACATACAGTGTAACGGGCTGGCGGGTGGGATACGCGGCTGCAGATGCAGGGATGAGTTCGCAGATCAGGAAGGTCCATGATTTCCTGACGGTCGGAGCCCCCGCCCCGCTCCAGCATGCATGTATCACAGCCCTTGACCTCCCTGAGTCCTATTATTCAGACCTTGCCAGGGACTACGACCGGAAACGGATGATACTGTACAAAGGGCTCAAGGAGGCAGGGTTCGGGGTCACGCTCCCCGAGGGGGCGTACTACATCCTTGCGGATGCAGGTGGCTTCGGGATGGATGACACCAGCTTTGCCGGGTTCCTCGTCCGCGAGATCGGAGTGGCCGCAGTGCCGGGATCGTCGTTCTTCCATGACGGGCCCAATGCATTTGTCCGTTTCACCTTCTCAAAGGAGGATGAAACACTCATCCAGGCGTGTGGTCGTCTCCGGAAACTGAAGGACCTGTAGAGGAGAAACGGGGGCCCCCGCGCGCAGGCATCGCGGCGATGAGCACCCTACACTGTGATGAGGGATTGCATTCCAATCCATACACGACGATGCAGGTCAGGTTCAGTGGAGGAAAAACCGAAAACGTTGACTTCAGGGGGGGTGCCGTCGAGGACCTCCTGAAACATCTTGGTATAAACCCGGTTGAAGTGATCGTTTCCCGCTCTGGGACAATAATCCCTGATGATACGTGGCTCTTTGAACATGACGAGATCCTTATCACCCGGATCGTACATGGGGGCTGAATACATGGTCTCCCCGGGTCATTCTCCCCTCTGTTCGGAATGTACCACCCCCGCGGTTTTTTTCGACAGGGAACATGCGCGCCACCTCTGCGCCTCGCATTTTTCAGGCTACATCGAAGAGCAGGCCATTACAACCATCAGGGCAGGAAACCTGGTGCCGCCCGGTAGTCGCATTGCCGTAGCACTGTCAGGGGGGAAAGACAGTTCAGTACTCCTGTACCTCCTCCACCGCCTGAAGGACCGGCTCGGGATTACCGGCCTTGTCGCCGTCACGGTGGATGAGGGTATCGCCGGATACCGCGATGAAACCCTGGAAGCTGCCAGCAACCTGTGCCACGGTCTTGGAATACCTATGGTATGCCTCTCGTTCAAGGATCGGTTCGGAAAAACTCTTGACCAGATGCTTGCCGGCCGGGAGTCCAGGGCATGCAGTTATTGCGGCACCTTGAGAAAAAGGCTGCTTGAGGAGGGCGCACGACAGGCAGGTGCAACGCTTGTGGCAACCGGTCACTGTCTTGATGATGAGGTCCAGGCGGCGGCCATGAACGTCCTCAAGGCGGATATGAAAAGAATCACCCGGAAACTCCCTGATCAGGGGCGCGGCCCTTTCATCCCCAGGATCAAGCCTCTTCACAGGCTCATGGAGCGGGAGGTCGCGTTGTATGCCATGCTCTCCGGACTCTACAGGGACCTCCCGGAATGCCCTTACACCCGTCACGCGCTCCGGGCAGAAGTCAGAGAACTGCTCAACCTCTTTGAAATGGACAGCCCTGGTGCCATGCGGCTCATGATGCGGAGGTATGAATCATTTCGGAAGTGCATGCGGAAAAAATCCCCCCCACCACTCCCCCTTGGCCGGTGTTCACAGTGTGGCGCACCAGCATCCGGTATGTTCTGCAGGGTCTGCACTCTTCTCGAAGAAGGCACGGCAGGGAGCAATGTGCAGGAATCATAACCCCTGCTCACGAAGGTGCGCAAGGCCCCCTTTTATAAAGTATCGCGGAATGAGAACCTGGCGACGCCTTTTAACCGGTTATGACCCGGCTTTATCAGACCTTTCTTTGGGGTTTTGACCTTTAATTCACTGGCTCGGGGGTTCAGGGCCGGGCATTGCCATTGCCCGATGGGGGTGTCCCTGACGAATACATGCATTTTACTGAAGAGATCCTCCCAAGGGCGGCGAAACAGACCTGAAATTTCGTAACCGGTATTACAGGGACTCATCCATGCTCCCGCTCCGAAAACCCTTCAGGTCAAGGGTCACATGGGGGATCCCAAGCGCGTTCATTTTTCTGACCAGGGTTTCATGCATCGCCACGACGTTCTGAAAGTCAGCGATATCAACCTCAATACGCGCAACAGGACCATGATACCTCACCCTGACGGGTGAGAGCCCTGCCTGTGACAGCATGTTCTCTGCTTCCTCAACCACTGCCAGCCTGGAGATTTCAAGCGTTTCACCATACGGAAAACGGGACCCGAGGCAGGCAGCGGGTGGTTTGTCCCAGAATGCGAAACCACGACTGTGAGCGATCCTCCTGATACACTCCTTGTCTATCCCGGCTGCGATGTACGGGTGCTGAATACCAGCTTCGTTGCTTGCGGCAAGGCCCGGACGGTATTCACCAAGGTCGGACAGGTTCAGTCCGTCAACCACCACGGCACCAGCCAGCTCTCGTGCACGGGACAGCAAAACCCTGGAAAGTTCCATCTTGCAGTAGTAGCACCTGTCCTTCCGGTTCCCAAGGACCTCAGGGATTTTAAGGATGTCAACCGGGATAACCTCAAGCGGGACATGGTACTCTGCCGCCAGCTCCCTGGCATCCTGGAGCTCCCGTCGGGGGAGGAGGGGGCTGTCGATGATACAGGAGAGAGCCCTGTCGCCGAGAACCCGGGATGCGGTCACGGCGAGGAGTGCGCTGTCAACGCCGCCAGAAAAGGCCACGACCACATTTTCATAGCCCTTCAGAACACTTTCAATTCTTATTTCCGCATTAATGACCCTGGTGTCCGCACTCCGCCCTTCCATCAACCATACCTCCCACCTCGGGTAACGGGCCTCCAAAGATTCCGCTCCCCGTGCTTCAGTTATCCTTCCTCACATGAATGATCCGTCATGAGGGCTGTTCTCCCGGATATATGCAACTACTCAGGCATAGTGAAGACGAAACGGTCACCTGTTGGATTCTTGCCTGGTATCATTATGGGGATAAGGAAAAATTTCACCATTGTGGAGATAACACAAAAGTACATCATTCCACACTACCCAACTAAAATGCAATTCATCCCGAATAAAAGGTGAATAACGGTGAAAAAATGGAAAAAGACCCCTGGCGGTGAACAGATCCTCCTCCTCGCACATAACTATGTACGGCCCGAGGTCCAGAGAGCGGCAGATCATGTCGGTGACTCGCTGGAACTCGCAAAAATCGCCAGAGAGGTGCGGAACGGGACAATTATACTCGCCGGAGTGGATTTCATGGCTGAAATGGCTGCCATCCTTTCGCCTACGAGCAGGGTTATTCACCCCGAACCCTTCTCACAGTGTGCGATGGCCACACGCCTCAACCCTGAGGTTCTTGAAAAAGCCCGTGAAGCGCACCCTGGTGTACCGGTCGTCACCTACGTCAATTCCTCTGCGCGGATCAAGGCCTGCTCCGACATCTGTTGTACATCCGCGAATGCGGTCAGGGTGGTCGAAAGCCTGGGTGTGCCCCGGGTACTCTTCGCCCCGGACCGGAACCTCGCCCTGTACGTCGCCCGGAAGACCGGGGTCAATGTCATCCCGGTCCCTGAATTCGGCTGCTGCCCTGTTCATCACTCAATCACCGGACCGGAAATCCTTGTCAGGAAAAAACGGTATCCCGATGCCGTCGTCCTTGCCCATCCGGAGACAACGCAGGTCGTTCAGGAACTCGCGGACTACATCGGCTCCACATCCGGGATGGTCCGGTTTGTTGCCGGGAACAAGTTCAGCACCGTTATTGTCGGGACTGAACCCGGGATAATACCCCGTATGCGGCTGGTCTCCCCTGAAACCCGTTTTATCCCTGCCTCTTCGTTCTCTGCCTGTCCTGATATGAAGATGATAACCCTTGCCAGGATAAGGCAGGCGATCATCAACGAAGGACCGGTCGTTTCGGTTGACCCGTTGGTGGTACCCGGGGCCAGGCGTGCCCTGGAGAGGATGATGGCTGTCCAGTGAGTGGAACCATGCTTTGCACCTGGCAAACATACGGGAAGATGTCGGTATCGGTACAGGGATCACCTGATGTCCAGGAATGCCAGGTGAAAGATTGACGGGAACTCTGGAACACATTGTCTACCTGAACAATGCCGCCACCAGCTGGCCAAAACCCCCGGAAGTAATCAGGGCGGTGACGGATTCACTCGCCACACCGTTCGGCGAAGGGGGCAGGTCGACGGCAGGTAGCTGCACAGACTACCCGGCGGAGTGCCGTGAGGCCCTCGCCCGCTTTTTTAGTATACCTGACCCGGATTCATTCATCTTCACCCACAACGCCACCTATGCACTCAACCTCCTCATCCACGGTTTTGCACTGGGGCAGGTCTCCAGGTTCCATGTGATTACATCAGACCTCGAGCATAACTCGGTGCTCAGGCCGCTTTGGTCGCTCGAAAGAGGCGGGCGGATTGATCTCACCGTGATACCGTCACGGAATGGTTACCTTGCACCGGCAGAGGTCCTCGACGCCGTCCGGCGTGATACCCGGCTTGCCGTCCTGACGCAGGGCAGCAATGTCCTTGGAACCGTTCAGGACCTTATGAACATTGGAGCAGGTCTCCGCGACGAAGGGGTCTTCGTGATTGCAGACGGTGCGCAGACCACGGGACAGGTTCGCATCGACTTAAAGCGGATGCCTGTCGACGCTTTTGTCTTTACCGGGCACAAGTACCTCTTCGGGATTCCCGGTACCGGCGGATTTTTCATCCGTACCCCTGACCGTGTCCAGCCATGTTTCCAGGGGGGGACAGGCTCAGATTCGGCAAATCGTTATCCCCCTGCAACGTGTCCTGAAAAATTCGAGGCCGGCACGCTGAACTACCCGGGAATTGCGTCCCTTTTGGCAGGCATACGGTTCATTGAAAAGCAAGGAGTTGACCGTATCACTGCACACGGAAGGACTCTGACCGGGATCCTGACGGAACACATCGGGGGAGCTAACGGAGTTGTCCTCCATACCAGGAAGCCCGATATACCCGTGATATCGTTCAATATTGAGGGACTTCCCAACGAGGACACAGGGTTCATCCTGAAAAGAGGATATGGGATCATTGCACGCGTCGGCCTTCACTGCGCTCCCCTCATCCATGAAACGGTCAGCAACGGTAGCGGTTCGGTCCGGCTCTCTCCCTCTTTCATGAACACCGAGGAGGACTGCCATTATGCCGTGGAGTGCATTACAAAGGTGGCCTCACATGCATGTCATCCAGGACCGTCTCCTTAAGCGATGCCATGACGGCTCCGATATCAGAGAGATCCTCCTCTCCGACAGCACGGATGGTCCGTTCATCACCCACCTCCGGGCCTTCGGGATAGTAACGGTCATTGACTCGCCAGATACTCCTTTTTTTACTTTTAAGCGCGCGGGGAGGTATTCTGTCAAGGGGATGATTGGAGATCGCATCGTCCATGCACAGTTCATCAAGGGGGATGAAACCGCATTTATTGACGATTTTTCGTTAATACTTCGTGATTTCCAGTCAGATTCAAAATAGTCACCATTTCACCTCCTGTCACCAGCAGCAATTGACGAATCCCATGTCTTTGAGACCTGCTTCACAAATATGTACTGGCCTGCATCGTGAGGGCAATGCATGAAGTATTGGATGGTATCATCTCCGGGTTGAAAAAGCCATTAAAATAACCTTTTTTTAGTCAGCCGGCACACGCAGGCTATGGCTATCAGGGTCCTTGGAATAGCCGGAAGCCCGAGGAGGCATGGAAATTCGGAAACGCTCCTTGACTGGGTCCTCGAAACCATGAGAGCGGAGAGCGGCATAATCATTGAGAAGGTTCCCCTTGATGAGGCAGGCATCAACATGTGCCGTGGTTGTAATGCCTGTGAAAAACTGAACCGGTGTATCCAGCAGGACGGGATGGACACCATGCATGACCAGCTCCTGAATGCGGATATAATTGTCCTGTCATCACCGATTTTCTGTATGGGGATCGCCGCCCAGGCCAAAGCCCTCATCGACCGGGCCCAGGTGTTCAGGTCGCGAAAATATGTCCTGAAGCTGCCGGTGACCGATCCTTCACGAAAAGGAAAGCGGCTCGGGGCCTTTCTTGCGACCGCAGGACAGGACTGGCCCCATGTATTCGATGCAGCCATCCCCTCAGTCAAGTGCTTCTACCATGTCATCGACATCAGGGATGCGGACATCAGCTACCTCATGGTCCGAAAGGTAGATGAGAAAGGCGCGATTCTCAATCATCCCACCGCAAAACAGGATGCAGCTCTCCTTGGGCATAGTCTTGTGGCGACGGCCCGTCAAAGACTGGGAGAACCAACCTCCTGATGACGATGCCAGCAGATATTGAAATACTGGGTATTTCCGGAAGCCCGAGGAGGCATGGAAACACCGAACAGCTGCTCGATGCCTTCATTGACGGCGCGGCGTCAGCAGGGGCAAAAACCGAAAAGATCATATTGAAAGGACTTTCCTATGCTCCCTGCAGGGGATGCAACGCCTGCCATAAAAACGGCACCTGTGTCCTTGATGATGACGCACCACCCCTTTTTAATAAGATCCTTGAAGCAGATGCCATAGCCTTGGCCTCCCCCATTTATTCAATGGGGATAACAGCGGAGCTGAAGGGCCTCATCGACGGCTTCTTCTCCGCAGAGGCGGAACCCGAA
>CAZGXZ010000076.1:0-11057 GCA_964530035.1 uncultured Methanoregulaceae archaeon | reverse complement strand
ATCCCGTGCCCCTTTCATCCCTCACTTGTCCCCGGTAACTTCCTTGCAGGTGAAACTGTAGAGCACGACACCCACGCCATTGACATCCATTGAAAATTCCCTGTCTGTCAGGTAACACTCGACGAATGTGAGCTTCCTCGGCTTAGAACCCGATCCGGCCCCACCCTTGAGCTCGGCGGTCATGGTGAACTTGGCCTTGTCGGGATCGGTCTCCTGGAACTTGGTGTCAAGTGTGGTGGAAACAGATTTTATCTTCATCTTTCCTGTAACAGAGAGGACTCCGTAGTCGAATCCCTGTCTCTTATCCGAGCCTGTTCCAATGATGTCTATCGGGTTCTTGACGATCTTGTACTCAAGAGACTGCAGGCCTGCAAGCCGTTCCGATTCCACCGTGACCTGGCTTTCCCGTGCCGAGAAGAAAGTTGCGTTAAGTCCTGTTGCTTCAGCCATGATAGTTCATCCTCCCGGGGTTTACGCCTCCACCTTGATGGTGGCATAGATGTAGTCCATCGCACGGACCGGCCTGACCGCCATGTCGACCCGGACGATCCCCTGGGCAAAATCGAGTTCCGAGCTGTAGACGTCAAGGAGATACGGAGGTTCCTTCCCGTCTGTGCTCGGGACGATCGCACCCTCGCTTTCCATCCTCATCATGAACTCGGTTATCTTTCCCTTGAGTGCAGACCTGCCCGTCGGCGAGTTGAGGGTACCGATAAAGAGGTCAGCCACGCTTTTTACTCCCCTGACGGAATGATCGGCTATCCTCATCACGCTGATCTGTTCCTTGCTCGTCGCAATTCCCTTGACTACAATAATGCCTCTCCCCCTCTGGGCCTCAAGCGGAAGTATCCCGGCCTTGAGGAGGTCCATTTGTTCGGAGGGCGTGTAGTCCCGTTCAAGTTTTGCAATCCCGCTTATGGGCTTGTAGGTCGGAGACTCGTAGTAGTTCAGGCGACTGATGAGGCCGGCAACCGCCCCGAGGTTCCCGTATGGGGCGATCAGCACGAACCGGTCACTCGCCAGCGTGGTCGTCCTCCTGCAGATGTCGCCGATGCTCTCTCCACGTGAAACCGTCCCGAGACCGATCCGGTTCTTGGCATCGAGGCTCATCTTCATGCAGTGGGCTTCGATGAGAGCATGGATCTCGGGGTCAGTTATATCGCAGGCCATCACGATATCGACGTCCGGGTCCCCTTCGAGTTTTTCGAGTGCCTTCTCGAAATCCTCCTTCGTTATGACTCCCGTCATCCCCCCCTCCAGGTTCACCTCGCACTCGGCAGGGTTGTTATTCGGGGGTTTTGCCGTTGAGTGGAGGTCTTTTGCCGTCACGAGTTTGGAATGGGTATTGATGTGCTCGACAAGGTACGTTTCACCGGCGGGGTTCATGGCCTGGTTCTCGAAGATCTCCACCGTTGCCCCATCTGAAACGATGACGTTTACCGAATCCGACACTGTGCCGTTCTCGATCTTTACCTTGATGGCATTTCCCGATTCGGCGGACTGCTGTGCCTCGAGCCGGACCGTGTCCCTGTTTTTCAGATCCTTGAACGTGTAACCGGCCTTGGACCCCTCTTTCCCGCTGATTGCCGTGACGACGATCTCGAACACACCGTTCTGGAAGGCCTGCTTGGCATCACGGATAATCGATGACTGTTCACCTGCTCCGAACTTGTCAACAAATTCCCGGTAGCTGCTGACATGGGTCGGCACAAGGATTTCGCCCCGTTCGGTCGTCCCGATCATGGCTACAACTCCGGAGGGGTTGAGCTGCTGCGGAACGATCTCCTTGATCACCTGTATCTCGACACCTGGAAGAATCCTGGTCATATTATCGTCAATCTCCCGTCCATTTCATCCTCGCATCCCTGGATGGAATAGGTTCCGTCTGACTCTTAAAGCATCATAATAAGACTATTTATAGCTTTGTCAGCCGTTGCGAATAAACGGAAAAAAGCATAAAAATGATGCGGAATCCTTAAAAACGAAAAGGAATGCTGAGCAAGGAAGAAAAGCGATTACTTCATCATCAGCACTCTCTTCACGGCATCAATATTCATCCCGCTCGTTATGCTGTTCCCGCCGTACATCAGTTTCACGGCTTCCTTGTCAATAATCGAGAGTTTTGTTGTTGTATCTGTATAGGTATTGAAGAGGCTGTCGGGATAATCCGCGGTATAGCCGGCAAATCCCAGCATGTACATAATGGCACGCAGCATGTAGTGGATCTTCCTTTCACCCTGGAGATCAGCGTTTACATATGCAGTCATGTCGCCATTGGCAGCCTTCGTGGATACCAGGATCTGGATATCATTATTCTGGGGGTCACGGAGGGTGTCCTGGATGTTCTTCATATCGATCTCCTTTAAGCCGTCCTGTTTCAGGAACCGGATGTTCAGCTTTCCCGGGGTTTCTGTCTTAATGTTCTCGGACAGGGTCGTTGTCCTTGAAAGCTTGTTGAACTCCTGGATGAATCCCTTGAGAGCGGCAATATCGGCATCCACATATCCGTCCCGGACGGATACCGCGAGCATTGCTGGCTGGGCCCGGTCGATTGCGGTCCTCTTGTTGCCAAAAGCGATGTTGATGAAATGCCGGTTGATGTCCTCGCTCAGGATATATGACGTAACGGGGCCATCAGTCATACTCCCGGTTACTTCAGGACTTTGTCCATTGCCTCCGGTTTCGGATGGCGACACTCCTCCCTGGGATCCAGTTGCCTGCGGTGTTGCAGGTACCTGCCCCCCCTCTGTCACGGGAATGGCAGGTGCACCGGTAGCCGGAGGAACATTGCCGGAATCAGGACCTTGTCCCTGTGTCGGAGCGGCTCCGGTAGCGGTGGTCCCTGGAACAGGCTGGGTTTCAGAGGGGACCAGGGTCACGGGATTGCTGTCTTTTCCCTGCTGCTGCGGAAGGAAGGGTATCGTGCAGCCACATGCAAAAGGCAGTAGCATTGCTAAAATAATGAGAAAAAGCAGACTTGCCGGAGGTCTTTTCATAGTGTAGTAATCAGGGACGCATCCCTAAAAAAAATTGTGTGTTGAACCGGAGATACCCCCTCTTCCGGAAACGGTCGGAGCTCGACAGGCTTACCTTTTTTAAGATAAGGATCTTGAAAATAACGATTTCAAAGTTCGTGAATGACAGGTGAAAACCACTTTTCCTTTATCCACAAATCTTATAAATACCATATCAGCGAAGCATTGTAATCGACCAGATGGTGAAGGACGTGGCGGAAAAAAAACCTGTTGAAAAATCGGTATTGCCCCGGGCGAATCTTATGGTGGCGGTACTTATCATCCTCCTCGCAGCTATTTTTTTTGTTATTCCTTTTGTGTCTGTAACTGCAGAATCCGGCGATTTAAGGATAAGCAAGGATCTCTCCAGTATTAATTCAGCGAATTTTGCCAATACTATACAGGAAGATGCTCTCCAAGTTCGCTATCCGGATTACGACATCGTGTATAGTGGTGGTGTGACAGTTTCTCCGACACCCACTGAACCCAGATATGCCTATCCCCATGTAACGGTCAGCCCTTCGGAACTGTCCATTGGTCAGACGCTTTCAATAACCCTCTCGGTTACAGACACCGGGGGTTCACCGGTATCAGGAGCAGGCCTTGTTTACAAGGTTATGTCCGGATCGGAAACACTCCTGTCTAATTCAGTAACGACAGGTTCCCAGGGCTTTGTTACGGCCACCTACTCCCCGGTCCAGGCAGGAAGTTTTTCCCTGGACATCACGTCGATAACCCCTCCGTCAGGGTACAGCTCCCCGCAGGTCCTCCTCATCTACCCACAGCCGCCATATGCATCTGCTCCGTTCACGGTCACGGAAGCACAGCCGACTCCGACTGAAACGGCAACTCCTGCAACCACGCCGACCATTACTCCGACAAGGGCCCCTGTAACTCCGGGGATAGTTCTTACCCAGTCGACCCCTGAACCGGGAAGGGTTGGAGGAGGGGCCTGGCAGCAGGACACCTCATCCCAGGGATCATCTTCCTCTTCGGGAGCATCTTCAGGTGGGGGCGGCGGCTCCCAGTCAGGAGCGGTGGCGGTATCGAACAACCCCCCGAAGGGGTCCTTCACCATGATCCCCCTTGGGGGTGAAGCTCCCCTGAATGTCAGCTTCGACGCCTCAGCGTCCTCGGACACCGATGGATATATCACGTCCTGGAACTGGGATTTCGGGGACGGGACAACAGGGTCTGGAAAAACGGTAAAACATCTCTTCACGAAGGGTGGCACCATCACGGTAACGCTGCTTGTCAAGGACAACCTGGGTGTTGGTAGTTCTGTTGCACAGCAGATATCCGTTAAAGCGGTTGAAACTCCCCAGGCCACCCCATCGCCGGTCGGCACACCTCAGATTGTGCCAGTCGTACCATCTCAGCAGGGAGGGCTCCCTGACTGGCTTCCAACGATACTGGCAGGCATCATCGGGCTGGTCCTGGCGGCCGGGATTATCTACTACCTCCTGACCCGGGAAAACCTCACCTTAAAACCACAGAAAAAGAGCGTCCCTTGCGACGGGAGTTCGACCATCCCGATACAGGTCAGCTTCAACAATGCATTCGGCCTCATGCGGTCACAGAAAAAAGACCGTGAGGTTACGATGACGACAACCGCCGGGACCGTTCAAAACGTCATCATCCCGAAGGGAAAGGCGATGGTTGAAGCAATCCTCACGGCATCGACAGAAGGAGGGCCGGTGAAGGTTACCGCCCAGGAGAACAGGAAGAAGGCTGAGGTCAACCTCGCATTTGAGTGTGTCGAAGCAGGGATTGAGATTACCGCCGACCCCGGAGAGATTATCGCCGACGGGATTTCCACGGCTCTGCTTACGATAAAGATCCTCAATGACAAGGGGAAGTTCATCACTTCCCAGAACGAACGGAAGGTCAGCCTGTCGACCACTCTTGGCAATGTCACACCCTCGGTAGTGATACCGCCGAGGACGCTTTCGGGATCTGCCTCATTCACCTCAGGGACAGCCGTGGGGAGGGCAATTATCACCGGGACCACGGGGCAGGTATCGGGCAGGACCGAGATCATCCTTGCCGAGCCTGCAAAACGGTTCTGTATGCACTGCGGGACACCGATGGGACTCGAGGTGCCGTCCTGCCCGAAGTGCGGGAACACCCCGCCGTCCGGGGTCGATACCAAACTCTGCAGCACGTGCGAGGCGGTCCTCCCTATAACCGCGAAGTTCTGCGACAAGTGCGGTGCACGGCAGCCTGCTCTGCCGGACAAGGAAACCACCTGACCTTTTTAAAATTTTAGTACGAAAGGAACTCTCTTCACGCAGGAGAGCAATCCCTTCCCTGAAGACATATGAAAACCGGGTTTGGGTGGATAGAGGTCGGCGGCACCCGGTACGAACACGATATCGTGATTCACTGTGACCGTTCCGTGACGAAACGGGAGAAAAAAAGATCAAAGCCGTTCAAAAAGGAATATGGTCACACCCCCCTCACTGCCGACGAACTTGGGTTCCTGGCTGAAGAGAGACCAGAGGTTATCTATATCGGTACCGGTCAGTACGGAGACCTCCCCATTACCCCTGATGCCCGGACTGTTCTCTCGGGCTACACCGCACGGGTCGCTCCAACCCCTGAAATCCTCGACGAAATTACCGTTGAGAGCCGTATATTTTCAGCTGTCCTCCATGTGACCTGCTGACCTGCCCAGGCGGACCGGGGATGTCACATGAATGGATATACCTGAGAATATACGGGTTGAATCAAATAACGCTTGAACTCGTCATCTTCAGGTTTCTTCGATCTGCATCCAGAAACTACCCTTTATAGCCGGCATCCTGACTGCCGGAAGCGGAAAAAAGATGAAATGAAGAAGCGGTCTTCACAGGCTGGATATCTTTGTCCGGCTGGGATTTCCCGGCCTATTCCCCAAGGATACGCATATCCGGCTCTATGTACCGCCCTGAACCGATAAACCATGTCCCATCGACATCGGTAACCAGACTTATCTTAAGTTCAGTCCTGTTTGTTTCCGGGCTGACCGAGTAATAATCAACCATCCCGGTCCCATTCCTGGCGGCGGCAAGCATGCCAGCGATATGATGGGAGCCGTAGGGGTCGGTTGCATTGAGCCGGTTCAGACCGACCTGGTCCGGACGGTAGGGCCATGAGAGTACAGTCCCGTTATAATCATAGGCGAAGACATAGAGGTCATCCCGGATAAACGAACCGTTCAGGTCGTTGAACTCCGATGCCGCCTTTTCCCTGCCATTTGCAAGGGCGTACTGCCTGGCCTCCCCGAGGAATTCCCTGAGTCCCCTGTCTATCAGGCGCTCCTCGCTCGTGTAGACCCCGGCCCCGACCCAGTAGGTATCATCCACGGGGCGTACGTAACTTATCTTGAGCCTGTCGGTTGTATTGCCATCAGGCCGCGGATAGCGGTACAGGAGGTAGCCGCCACCAGAGCGTACAAGCTGGACTTCAATATCGGCGTAGGCTTTACCCGTAGCGTCTTTCTTCCCCAGGAAACCTGTACCGACCAGTTCGGGCTGGAACGGGAGGGCGAGGGCGGTGCCATTGTAGTCAAGGGCATAAACATAGACGTCACCCGTGACGAATGGCCCTGTCCTGTTGTTAAATGCGGAGAGTGCTGTGCTCTTGGAGGTATTTCGTGCATAAGATGCGGCGTTGTCCACATAGTCCCTGATATCAAGAGCGGTTGAAGGGGCGATGACCGGTGCGTGCCCTGAAAGTGTGGAAGGAGCCTCTGGGAGATTCGTCTGCGGTGCTGGCTGGGTGCAGCCGGCAATGAAGAGAACGGTAGCCATCAGGATTGCGAGCATGATGGTGAGTTGCGGCACGGGCTTCATGGTGGAGCCGTGGGGTGTGCATCGAGATAATAAGAATGGAAATACCTGGCATGAAAAAGGGGGACGGATGTGGAAGGACCTCCTCTCCTTGGTGGAGATGATACCGCCTCACGGTATCCCCTGCTTTTTTTTCACAACCCCTGCCCCGGGTACCTGGCCGGAAAGACCCGGTCCTGAAACCATGCTGCCAGTATCCCCCCGGGTCGGACAACCCGTGTCAGCAGCCTGGTTCATCCTGGCCGGGATCATGATCAGGGAGGACGACGGTTCTCCAGGAAACCCTGCCTTCATCAACGGCCTTTTTAATAAGTGCCTCTCTCCTCGTGAGTTTTCCCCTCCCTTTTTTCACTTCGACCAGTACCACGCTCACGAACTCATCCCGGTCGTCCTTCACCCCCGTATATCCATCGAATACGATGTAATCAACCGGGTTGCCTATGAACCGGGCATCTGCAGGGGAATAGGGAAATTCAGGGAGCAGGGGAGCCATCTGTTCCGATATCCGGCCTTTCAGGGCGGACCGCGAACGACTGACCGAGTCCTTCCGGATAGCATCCGCGCTCTCTACCTGCCAGCGCTCAAGGTCAAGCATGGCCCGCTGCTGGATCAACCGGGATTGCTGGCGGAACAGAAGAAATGCCAAGATGAAACCAAGGGAGAACGCAATGGCAATGATGACAACATCAGGAAGATCCATATTCTCCAGTCAATATTGGCGGGACGGATGATTTAGACCCTCCTTTCGCTGGGACTTCATAAGAAGCCCTTCCATGGGTTTTCCTCATCAGTAAGGGCGGACACATTCAGAAAAACACCTGAAGAACTCGGTGTGCAGAAAAAATCATGAAATGATGACCGTGTATCTTAGGTTCATGGTGATTCATGTGTGTCGGCAGAGATACCTGGTGATCGGAGAATCCGCCTGATGAATGAGAACGTATGGGCCCGGTTTTCAGCCGAGTTGAACGGGTATTTTCTGCTGGTGGTCATAAACCTCGTCTTTGCATCGCTGGCGGTGGCAACCGGGGTTCAATACATGGTCTGGTCCACGATACACGGGACCGGTGGTGTGGAAGCGGGGGTCCCCGGAATGGCGATGGCAATGCTCTCCATGATATGTTTCGGGCTCGGAATTTCCTGGGTCATTACCTGCGCACGAATTCTGTCAGGAATAACGGAAATACGGAACGAATGCAGGAAGTACGAGGGAGAGGTGACACCCGAGGTACTGACCTCCTGGATAATCCGGACGATCGCCCATTATCGTGAAAACCGTAAGCAGGTCAATACAATGAGATATGTCTGTCTCCTTGGAGGGTTCTGTTTCCTCGGCCTGGGCCTCCTGGGAGGCATCCAGTCGCTGTCCGCCGGGCCGGCATCCATCAGTATCACCCTCGACAGCCTCCGTGTCATACCCCTGGCACTCCTTGCCCTTATCATTGCACTGATAAGCCTGATGAGCTCGCTCCGGTTCGGGAACTTCAAAAAATCATGGGATGGCCGGCTCGAGGATATCGGGAGGTACGAAGAAGAACTTGAGGTGAACATGGGGATGAACCAGGGATGAAGGGAAGGCGCACCCCGTACGAGATATACTGGGAAATTCTCGTCTACTGCCGGACTGCCCGTTCATTTACTGCAGTCATCGGCAGGTGTGACCTCAATTCAAAAACAGGGCAGGAATATATCGCTTTCCTGTGTTCAAAGGGATACCTCCAAAAAATCCATGAAGGAGACAGGCCCCTCTTTCAATCAACAGCGGCTGCTGAAGAGTATACCATCCCATTTTCCAGGCTTTATCAGAAACTCTTTGACAAGGGTCCGGAGTTCAGGCTATGAAAAAAAATCAGCCGGCAGGTGGTTCTGCCGCCGCCGTTCCGGAAGCTGAATCGTCTTCTGGCCGGGGCGTACCCGTTTTTCCAGGGTCAGCGATATCTGTATAGAATATCCTGATCTTTGCCGTGTCCCGGAGGAAGTCGATCATGTCTATCTGCACGTTTGTCACGCTCAAACCGGTCCGTGCCTTCAGGTCCGCAATCATCTCCTCCCTTTTTCCGGGCTGTATCAGGTCTATCTTTTCATACACGATCTGCTTGCTGTACTGGCCGGTATCAAAACCCCAGCCTTTTTCAAGGGCCCAGATGACTCCGATAATGATGGCATCCGTTAGGACCAGCTTCTCATACTGGCCGGTCCCGAAGATGATGGAATTCAGGATCGGGAGGGCGACCATCACGAAAAGGTAGGTCATCTCGTGAATCGGTACCGTTTCCGTCCTGTACCGGAGTATGGAGAAAAGGGCGAACAGTCCGAACCCGACACCTATGGAGAGTTCGATGCTCGTAAAGAGCCCCATAATGAAGTATATGACGGTGTTAAAGGCAAGGAACGTGAAGAGATAGGCATGTTCACCCTGTCTCGGGTAATAGATGAACCTGATGATGATAAATGCCGATATGAAGTTGACAATGAACCCTGCCACGTACAGGGCGTCGAGCTGGTTCAGCATGATAAACCACCATCCCCGGACAGAGAATCGATCTTCATGTGCAGTTGCTTGAAGCGGTTGTGTTTCTGCTGCGAATAGAGAAAAGAGACCCCGATGCAGTACTTGGAGAAACGGGTCTTCCGTATCCCCCGCTTTTTAAGGCCTGATAACGCCCTGGAACAGGAGAGAGGCTGGTTATACTTGATCTCCCCCACAACGATGCCCGGGAGGGAGTACCCGGTTTCTTCGTTCCGGAACGATAAGGACACATCAAGGGTCATCCGTTCCGCGAGGTCTTTCGATACCAGGGTTATCCGGTTATAGATAGTGGAGAGGACCGGGTGAAACATGCTGATGTCGTAGGGAAACACTCTTTTCAGAAACTCCGCTGATTTCTCTTCGGTAAGCGGCCCAGGAGCACCTGTTTCCATGCGTTCCTTGACGGTCCTTCCGGTGTTCTTCCGCTCCTTGACTTCGAGAAATGTCTTGTTGGTTGAGCAGTAGAACCGTGACCGTACCTTGAACCGGTGCGCCTTGCCGTTGTGGTGCTGCAGGTACATCAGGAAGGAGTCAGTGTCGTAGTATACCGTTTCGTATTTCCCAATTTTACTGTTTCCAATCTCCAGGACCCTGTATGTGTCTTTAAGGTCCGAAAGCAGTCCTTTGCACTGTTCCAGCGTCATCAGGAATTTTTTCTCCTTCCTGCTCATGAGCCGGGCCCCGGAGTTCTCGAGCTCATCGAGGGATACCGGTTCAAATGCTGACAAGTCAGGGACAAGGACATGAATATCAGGACATCCGGTTGCGGGAGCTGGCAGGGCAGACGCCTCCATCAGCGGGTCACCTCCGGGTGTGATGACGGTCCAGGACATCGGGAATGATCACAGGACGCTCTGGAGTGACTGCTTTCATCTCGGGTGGCCTGCTCATGAGACATAGAATGCCTCACAGCGGCGAAGGTTTCGCACGTTCCTGTATATCCCTGGATTTTCCCGTTATTCAGACCCTTCTCTGCAGCAGGGCCCTTCAACCAGGAGGTTTGGAAAACGTCCATCGCCTCCGGGTCTCCTTTTCCGACGGCAGAATAAAGTCCATACGCCTGGGAAAAGGCCCCCCTGGCATTTTCCGTCCGGATAATGCGGGATATGTCTTCGGTTTCCTTGAATGTCGCTTTATGATGATACATGATGACCTCTTTCACCTCCCCTGCTGAAGGACCAGGCCTCACCCGGTAACCCGGAGCGAAGACCCGTATCCATGAGCCAGGACTCAAGTGGACCATCACGTGCACCCAGGTTTTCAGGTGCCGGGATGTAGTTTAAAGTTGATATATTGTAAAGTTTATTTTACATTTTGGCATATAATGGTATTGCATCCCTCCTCCAGACCAGGCGATCTGCAGGAACCATCCTCCTGCAATACGGGACAATGGACAATGAATGAACTATGAATGGATAAACAGCCACAATATTCGACAGGACGGTTCCCTGTCCTCGAATGGGAGGAACCGTTCATGTTTAAGAACTATCATCACGATATTCCTATGCACCTTCCCGAGGTCCCTTGCATTCCGATAGAATAACCCACAAAACATTGCGAATCGCTCTGGCAGGCCTCATCATGGTCCTTGTTGTACTCGGCGGTCTGGCAGCAGGACAGCCGGAAACCCGGTCCGCAGGCAACACGCCGTACGCCGCCAGCATACCCGCGGGATCTTCA
>CAZGXZ010000075.1:0-11242 GCA_964530035.1 uncultured Methanoregulaceae archaeon | reverse complement strand
CGCCTTTCCAACAAGTGCATCTACATAATCAGGACTGTCAGAAGGGACCTGTTCAAACCACCGGACTGCCTCAAGGTATCTCGCTGAGCAGGCGCATTGTGTCCCGTGGGAATATCCGTCCGTTTCCATGGTCTCCCGAGAAAGTGCAGCAGGCTTCCCGGATGGTCCTGGCTCTGCGTCCATTGGAATATCATTACATATTGGATTGATAGGTTTTATGATACCTGCATGGTGCATACCGCAGCAAAGTTTCGTGATCGATATCGTAAAGAAACTACCTTTACGACTTGTAAAAACGAGAAAACGGTATTACTTGATATCCTGGTCCATCTTTCTGAACTCTGTCAGGCCTGGAATGGGAACAGGGGAAGATTCATCGGTATCCAATTATGGGATATTCAATTGTTCCAATCACTGGTTCTCTGGCCGGGATACAGCCCGCGGGAACAAATCAGGAGTCCTTCCTGACGTCTGGTGTTTGTCTTCCATGAGTGGATACAACCACGGCCATCAGTGTAATGTCGTCGCTCTGATTAGCGCCATCGACAAAATCCTCCACCTCTTTTCTAATCCGGCTGATGACATCTGAAGGTGGCAGCCCGGACAGGCCCGTGATCCGTGCCTCGAGACGGCTTTCCCCAAAAATTCTGCCATTTTCATCCATTGCCTCACTAATGCCGTCTGTATAGAGTACAAGGAGGTCTCCTTCATGTAATACTATGAGGCGTTCTGAAAAGACGGACTCCGGGTCAATTCCAATCGCAGGTCCGGTAGGGGAGAGTCTTTCGAGCTGGCCGTCAGCCCTGAGCAGGAGGGGTGGATTATGCCCTGCATTGGTATAGGTCAGCTGACCTCTGGCAGGATCAAGAATCCCAAAAAATAAAGTTACAAAGGCGACTTCTCCGGCATCATTGCAAAACTCGGTATTTGACCGGCTGATGATCCGGCATGCCTTACGGGACATACTGGCCATTGTCCTCACAATGGTCCGGGAGAAAGCCATGTATAATGATGCTGGCAGCCCTTTTCCCGATACATCGGCAATCATCAATCCGACCTGACCCTCGGTAAGAGGAATAATGTCATAGAAGTCCCCCCCGACTTCCCGTGCAGGCTTGCTGAAGGCGTCAATCTGATAACCCTGCACCTGCGGGATCTCCTTTGGCAGGAACGCTTGTTGTATCCTTGCGGCAATACTCCTTTCTGACCTCTCTTTCTCTATTTCTGCACTATATTCACGGATCCTCCCGACCATGAGATTGATATTCCGGGTCAGGTCCTGGAACTCTGCCGTGGTGGTCAACCCAATCCGATGGTCAAGGGAACCATTTGCGATGACCTCGATATCACCAACCATGCGACGCACCTCCTGCGAGAGCCTCCGCGAGGAGAAGAAAGCTATAACTGCACCAAGGATTATCGAGACGACTCCTATGATGAGATAACGCTCAAGAACGCCCTTTACCGCACTGGTAAGCGGTGTTGTCCGGTAGGTCAGTTCCATTACGATGCTTGGGTCTGTCACGGTATTGTTGTTCGACAGGTCGATGTACTGGTAGCGTGTCACCGAGTCTCCCGAAGGATTTCTGAACTCTGTGGTTGTCCTCTCCCTGAGGGCGCTTTCAAGTCGGAGAGTCAGTTCAGGACTGTTGTTGGCAAGGACCGGAGAACCGGTGGTCGCAAGAATGTTCCTGTAGATGTCAAAGATCCTGATAGATGAAACGAGGCGGTTGTCCTGCATGAGTCCGTCTGCCATCACCTGATAGGAAAGCTCCTGTCTTGATGCAGTATACAGCGGGGAAATGACCCCCATCTCAAGCACATATCGGTGGTCGGCGGAAGGGTAATATGCAAATTTCCGGATTGTCCCGTGAACGCCCGTTGCATTTGCTGACGCCCATGACGGGACGAAACGGTCAGCTTTGAACGTACTCCCGTTCCTGACCTCGCTCAGCGTGGAAAAAAAAGCTGGTGCCCTTCTAAAATCAAGCCCTTCAACATCAGGGTTGGTTGTCGCGACAATAATTCCTGATTCGTTGATGATATAGAGGTCAATTTCACCGTTGATCCAGGATGAAAACCATGATTTCCATGGAGTCAGGTTGAAACCAGCAGGATCTCCCCCGCTTTCGGTAAATGCTTCTTCAAGTTCACGGAGGCCCTTTTCCATGAGCGGGTCAAACCGGGCATCTTCAAGCGCCATTCCACGATCGGTCAGGCCAGCCATGATGACGGCATTTCGTTCAGTATAATTTTTCAGGAGGATGTACTCATTTTCAGTAGCCGAAAGAGTGTCGAGGGTGGCAAAGACGATAGTGCCGGTTACTATCAGACAGATAACAAGGATGGTGAGGATTGTCAGGCGTGTCCGCAATGAACGTGGTTTTTTTCCCAAGGGCAGCCCTCCTCACCGCGGGACATGATCAGGTTTCAGGTTGTCCTGAAAAGGGAAAAGCGCGATGGTATTTGGGTATGGGTTTGAATGTATTTAGGAGTTGTAAAGTTCACCAAAAGATCCTTTGTCTATAAAAGCGATTATTGGAGATTTCGTTTTCAATCTCACACAATTACTCGCAATACACAGGCAAGCTCTCGAGCAGAGCTATCCCGCGGGTACAAAAAATATGCCTGATTAGCGCCGGAAAATGATACTTTGGCGTTTTCTTGAAGGATTAGGCAATTTTGAAGGTCTCAAATGATGTCAGAACTGTCTATTGTGTTGATTAATCGAAATTCTCTCCTTTTTATCTTGACCGGGACTTTCATGTAATAAAGGTGGTTCCAGAAAATTCTGCTTCAAAACTTATATCCATCTTGCCAATAACATTCCAAAACAGCATAGGGCATAATCCCATGAACGATCGCAGGAAGGGAAAGGACATCAGAGTGCATCAATCCTGGATTGTTTTTGTTCTTTTTTTAGCAATTCTCTGGGTACCAGTTGTTGGAAGTGCAGCAAGCGACACGACGATCATCGGCTTCCGGTGGGACTCAACGAAACCTTCCCCCGTATTAGACCAGATCGACTCAACCGGGGCAACCATCCCAGGTAAAGATGCAGGGTTCTGGAACAACTGGGCAGTGACCGGCAACATGAAAACCGTCGTCATCACTCCCTCGAACGAAGTACTGTACGGTACAAATAATCGTGGAGATGGACTGGATTTGACCGGCGCTTCCGGGGATGTCATGGTAGAGATCCCTCGGTTTTATACGCGGAGCACCTATTCCAACGGGAGTTTTTACTACTATATCTCTCCTGTACCAGCAGACGGTTTCACAGTGGCACCGATGTTCATTCAGCGCGGTACCGGAACCGCTGCAGGCACAGCAGCACCGTACTATTACGTAGGCAGATATGCTGCAAGTCTGTCTGGCAACAAATTACAGAGCGCTACCGGAAAAGCGCCGGCCGTATGGATGACCATTGGTCAGGCACGGCAGTATGCGGAGAACAAAGGAGCCGGCTGGGGTATTACTAACATCTGGACGTTTTCCGGACTCCGTCAACTCTTCTACACCGAAATGCTCACGCTGGACAGCCAGACTGCATGGGCGAAATCAAGAGGAGTGGTGGATTTAGGATATGATGGGACCTTTAAAGCAAAACTCGCCGGAGCCGACTCTATCGATACACAGGTCTCTGTAATGAATGCCACGGGAAGCGGGACGGGTGAAAATGGAAAAACTCCGGTATCATGGCGGGGCATCGAGAACCTCTGGGGTAATGTGTTTCAGTTCCAGGACGGGTTCAATGCGATTGAGGGAAAAACGTTTGTGATCAGCCCAACGGGCTTAGGATTAAGTGGTAAACCCACGGTATTCAAGGACGTGCTGGATACAGGCGATGTAATCTCTGTCGGTCTTCTCTGCCCAGATGATGGCTGGCAAAAGAATTTCATGAGTTCGGACGTTGCCAGACCGTTCTTCCTGCCCTCCTCCGTCGGGGGTTCAGAAACCACATATGTGTCGGATTATTATTGGCCGCCAAATAGCACAGATCCAAGTTCACCCAGTTCACCGAATATTCTGCTTTCAGGAGGCGGTTGGAAGCATGCCGGTGGTGCGGGGATAGGACGACTAGGTGCGGATTGCAATATATCGAGAGAGCGTTATGATTTCGGTGCGCGCATCGAGTTCAGACCCACCACAGCTCCGGAGGCTCCCGCAGTTTCCGGAAATACCCTTGTGCCGGAGGCACCAATCGGTTATACCACCAGCTTCGCGGTGATCGGGATTCTTGTCATCCTTGCCGGTGGCGGGTATGCAATATACCGGAAAAAAGGGAAACCCTCCAGGGATTATCTCCCGTAAAAGGGACCCGGCATAAAATAACCTTGGCCATCTGCTCCCTCTTCAGGAGCAGGGGAATTTATCAGCATATTGAAGACCGCCTTGCGGGACTTTAAACAGATACCTGATACACTTACATGCCTTGAGCACCGGTCCGAGGAACTTGAAACATTGAAAAAACCTGGAAAACCTGAACTTTTCATTTCTGTCGATAGCACCGGGTTTTTCCCCCAATAATCCTCCAATCCGCGGGTGGATAGTCGAAAATACTTTTTTTCATAGGATAGTCCAAGCAATGCAAGTATTTTTCTCAAATCTGGCGATAAATTATCTATTTTGGTCATATATCTATCATCAACCAAAACAGAGAACGCTCTTACTCTCCGGAACAAAAAGAACACCCATTTCAAAGTCGGTCGCTGAGTTGGCTTTTTAGTCTGGCTGATCACCATTTTGCCATTAACAGCCATTACTTTCCAAAGCCTGTCGTAACCGGAATTCCACCATGGAGTAAATGAATAAACAAAGCACCATAATCATCGCCAAGGCCTGGATTGATGAATTTTTCTTGAGAAAGACTTCAGCAACTCTAAAAGATTTGTCTTTCAGTAAGCAAAACCCGCGTTCTACAACATCCTGGTCCCGGTATTATTTAAGGAGGGTGTCCGGAGAAAGATCAGAACCATTTGGTGTAAGGACAAATCTCCCCATTTTTTGTAGTTCCTTTTGGATAAACTCTGGATTGTGCTCTATTTCAGCATCAAGACACTAAACAACAGTCATTGGTTCATCTGTTTTCGGCCCTCCGCGTTTTTTGGAGGTCTTTCGAGAGATTGGAACAATTGAAACCTTCTTGAAACGATACCGGGCGTGCTTGGTTAGCCATTTATCAGCAACTGCTTCTGCATCATTTTTACGTGAGCCTACTGGATCACTTTTAGATGGGCGAAAACACATGAACACAGTTTGAACCGAATTCTTATGGAATGAGGCATTCTGACACTATTTCATTGAACAATTCTGTCGGCCTATATTCAGCGGATGCATCCAGGGTCCTTCCTAGAATATCGTCGTTGAGGTAATCCCGGGTTATTTATAAGCCTATCAACCTGTCCAAGGCGATATCATCAAAAAATTCGGGAAACAGATACCGCCAGCGCTCGATGAATCCCAGACCGTTCAGACTCATGAGTTTGACTATCTGCGGATGTGATCTGCACTAAGTGGTTATCAAGGCCACCGAAAGCATGCAGCTAATCGCAGGAGGGGCCCTTCACCTATTCCCGGACTCTCCTTTCTGCTGGAAAGTGACCAGTACCTGATGGATCGGGGTGGTTATCAGTACTACCAATACTGCCGGATACCCCGTCTGATGAGGAAATGGGAGAAAAAAAGACCCTGGACTATCGCTTTCTGCTCCCTCCGGTCAGGGAGCCAAGCACACCCCGGATAAGCCCCCTGGCTATCTCGTTTCCTATTGTTTTGGCTGCAGTCCCGGCGACTTCTGCTGCAATATTTCGTTCAGCAGGTTTGCGGGTACTGGTCTTCCTGGTCTGCGGCTTCCTCTCCCGAGAGGCCGGTTTTGCTTCACGCTCAGTTTCCTGTTTATCCTGAGATTCTTTTTCAGACTCCCGTGCGAGGGTTTCGAAGGCGCTGTCCCGCTCGATGGACTGGTCATATTTACCATACAGGACTGATGAACGGAGGACGGATAGCCGTTCCTCCTGAGCCAGGGGGAGGAGCCGGCTGTGTGGGGGATAGATGAAGGCCCGTTCGACAACTGACGGTGTACCTCCGGGTTCAAGGACCGAGACCAGGGCCTCTCCAACACCGAGCGTCGTGATGACCTCGGCGGTATCGAATGCCGGATTTTTTCTGAATGTCCCGGCTGCCGCCTTTATGGCCCGGGAGTCCTTTTCAGTAAATGCCCTGAGGGCATGCTGGAAGCGGTGGGACAACTGTCCGAGGATCTCATCAGGGATGTCCGTGGGGTTTTGCGTGACGAAATACACCCCAACCCCCTTTGACCTGATCAGCCTGACAACCTGCGCTATGCGGTCCCGGAGGATTTTCGGAGCGTCAGTGAAGAGGAGGTGGGCCTCATCGAAAAAGAAGATGAGGGCCGGTTTTTCCGGGTCTCCAACCTCGGGAAGGTTTTCAAACAGCTCGGACAGCAGGTAGAGGAGAAATGTGGCATAGACCTTCGGGGAACGCATGAGCCTGTCTGAAGCGAGGATGGAGATCGCCCCCCTGCCCGATGAGTCCTGACGTATGAGGTCTGATATCGCAAACGAGGGCTCGCCGAAAAGGACGGAACCCCCTTCCTGTTCAAAGGCGAGGACAGCCCGCTGGATGGCCCCGGCACTTGCGGGTGAAATTGTCCCATATGCAGCCCTTAATTCGGCGGTGTGCTCGGAGATATATCTTAGCATTGCCCTGAGATCCTTGGTATCCGTGAGGATGAGTCTACGCTCATCCGCAATCCTGAACATCACCGTCAGAAGGTCTGTCTGAAGGTCATTCAGCGCAAGGATCCTCGAGAGGAGGAGGGGACCCATATCTGAGACCGTGGTCCTGACAGGGTGCCCCTGCTGACCAAAAACATCAAGGAATGTCACAGGATAGCCGGTGTATGCCATGGGCGCCAGTCCGAGTTGTTGTGCACGCTCGGCAATTTTTGGGCTGTCACCGCCGGGTACCGCCATCCCGGAGAGGTCGCCTTTCACATCTGCAAGAAACACCGGAACACCGATCGATGAAAAACTCTCAGCAAGGGTTCGTAACGTGACGGTTTTCCCGGTCCCGGAGGCACCTGCGACAAGGCCGTGGCGGTTTGCCATGCCAGGCAGGATCCCGAGATCCCTGGACCCCCTGGCAACAAGGAGGGGTTGAAGAGGCATATCAAAGAATTGCCTGGAAAGGTATAAAGGAAGCGGAAATGTGGATGTGGTTCTCCTGTTCTCCCAGTTGCTCATCTAAAAGCAACTCTTCTTCGCCAATCCAACTGGGATATGCCCGCGTGGGTGCAGGTCCGGCAGGACTCGGCAGTTCCATGAAATGAGATACCGGGACAGCTCTGTCTTCATGTGATAGTTCAGAGCTGTATTAAGGAAAATACGCTTAAAGAGCCGGTTTACTGGGGCAATCCGTTTTTTTCAAGGAGGTACCAGTTCACCCGTCCCCCGTTCGTGACTCCGGTTATGAAAGCTCGGGAACGATAATGCCGTATATTGATGTATTCAGAAAAAATAGCCCGGGTTTCCGTCCTGAATGCCATTGCAGCGGCAGGATCAGATCGCTTGAGATCCTGTAACTCACCGGGAATTCTTACCAGAATACCTGGGCTGTCAGGAAAAGACGATGCAGTTGCCACCGGGTAACGTGCGAGTGCATCTTCAACAGAGGGGACCTGCAGACCTTGGGATAGTGCAGTTCGTGTCCTTTCTGAATTGAGGTCTGACCTGACAAGAAAACGGTCGGTCGGCATACCCGAGCTCATCTCGTCCACATCGATGTAGAAGTCGGGGTTGTATGAAAAAACTTCACCACCCGACCGGTTAAGATAGAGGTTTGCATTACGGCCTTCAAGGGGTTCATAAGCCCAGACCATTCGCAACACCCCATGTGAAACGAGATAGGGAAAGAGCTTCTGGTGGATCTCACGTCCGACCCGCACGTTCCGGTATTCTGGAAGTATACCAAACATCCTGCCGAAAACCGTTCCTGGTTCGAATGTCCCCATGATAATGGATGTCGCAATCATCCTGCCTCCGAGGAACCAGCCGAGGATGAAACCGGTCCTCGGGGATTGGATGGTCAGGGATGAAAGGGTTATCGGGGATGTTTTTCCGAGATCCGTGAGACCCCAGATCTCTCCCTGGAGCCTCAGACACTCCTTCATCTCATTGTGTGTCTTTAACTCGCGGAGTTCAACCGGCATATCCCCACTACCTCCTGTCTTTATGAATGAAAGGGAAGGTAAAAATAATCAAGTCTTGTCGTGAACCTTATCCATCCCGAGCGTCAACTTTCTATTGTCTTCAATGACGGATAAATTCCTGGTGGAAGGGCCTGTTACCCGCGTAAACGTTGGCAGGCTGACGAATGCGATTTATGCCTTCACCCTGCTCCTGCTTTTTAAAAATATCCGGACCCCCTCATTCGCGGATTATCATGTCAATGATACGATAGCCCAGTACGGTTTTGGGCAGATCCCGCAAATCATGAGTTTCATCCTTGCCTTCATTTTAATAGGTGTGTTCTGGATTATCACGTACCACATGCTCCACCAGCTGTCCCGGGTTGACCGGCATTTTCTTTACCTCCACTTCGCCGGACTTATGATGCTGATCTTCATCCCTGTCACCAGCCACCTCGTCGAACTGTTCCTGCTTGAGTCATTTTTTGCATTCCTTTTCCATCTCAACGTATTCTGCTTCGGAGTGTTCCTCCTGCTCGAGTGGCGGCACGCTTCCGTGCGACGACAGCTCCTGTTGCCTGATATCGGTATGGCCCAGATCCATTGCACGAATGTCAGGATGCTTTTCATCCCTGTAACTGCGGTCATCGGGATGGTACTGGCATCTCTGGGAGTTCATTACACCAGGTTTATTTATTTTGGAACTATGGCTGCCTTTATTGCAGTCTCCTCGTGGCAGTCATGGAGGATCATGGGAGAGGAGAGGAGGTTTGAATGATCACCCGGCTATCTTTTTTGAAGAGGAGGCCCTCGGGCCAGCAGGGCACTCCTGTGTGCTGTCGTGGGCCGGTTGGCCAGGATATGCTTGAGATCCTGATGAACGGCGTCTTTGCCTTTGCAATGACCCTTATCGTCAAGAACAATATCCCTCTTCCGACCGCCGAG
The DNA here is from genome assembly GCA_964530035.1 of uncultured Methanoregulaceae archaeon. GTDB lineage: Archaea > Halobacteriota > Methanomicrobia > Methanomicrobiales > Methanospirillaceae > KLAP105. The sequence continues at coordinate 2,085 of CAZGXZ010000075.1, read as the reverse complement.
GATGCTGCAAATGTGCGTGAAATAGTCGAATATCTTGTCCGTGTCTGTTTCGACGGCTTTCACTTCATGTTTACGTTTATCATTCTTGCCGTTTTCTATGTCCTGGCATTTGAAATCATGCGGAATATCCGCCTGGTTGATCGGGAATTCGTATATCTCGAGTTTCTTTTCCTGCTGGCCATCGTCTTTGTCCCGCTGACCTCTCTCCTGATGAGTATAACGGACCTCGTTTTTCCGTACGCACTGGCCTTTCATGTAAATATCATCCTGTGCGGCACGGTCCTGGCGATTCAGTGGTGGCATGCAACTGATCATCGTCGGTTAACTATCCCCGAGGTATCCAGGATTTTTGCGAAGGACCTGTACATCCGGATGCTGATCTTTCCCGCTACAGCGGTAATCGGGATCTTTCTTGATACCGGCAACCTCTCCCAGGGCAACTTCCTTTATATTTTTCCTGTAATCGCTTTTGTCTGGCTCTCCCGGGGGAAGTAATTTTTCAAATCCTGCCGGGGAAGCCTGTGTATTCCTGATCAGCCATCTGGAGTTTCGGGGATAACTCGCAAGGTCTCGATACCCCGGTGAGGCTATGGCTGCATCCACGTATGGGTATCGAAGGATACAACCCTGTAGGCTGCCGCGGCCCAGGAAACGAATTTTAAATACGGAGATAATGGCCCGCGGAAGGGGAACTTCCTCCAGGTATTCTATTACGGAAGCCGTTTGTGCGGCTGTTCCCGCAGGGATCAGATGGACCCGGGCCGAATAGCAGGCTTTTGAGGGATAAAGGCACTTCTAATAATGGATTCATCAAAATATTCTGAAATCTCTCCGTTTCTAGCATACCTGTACAGGGCGGCAACAAAGATTCCTTGCATCGTGGACGCAAGCGCTCCAACAATGAAAAGAGCTGGTAAGGTGACAGCCAGAACAGGGACAAGAAGATGTCCGGTATGAGTGATGATGACTACCGCGAGCGGGATGAGACAGGCAGCCCCGAGCAGGATGAAGATCACCATGACAGAACCTGTACCGATAACCGCCTCTCCCCAGGTCTTTCTGACAAGGGCAAGTGACTCTTTCATCGCCTGACCGACACCCTTGTCTTCAAAGGCGAATACCGGAATGACAAAAAAGGTGGCAAGGCTCCATGCAGCACCAAGAAGGCTGGTTGCGATCTGACCTATGATGCCCGTTTTTTCCGCGATAACCTGTAGGACCAGGCCGACCGTTGCTGCAATAACAGCCCACACGATGATGGAACTCAGGTGGGCAAGGGCATTGGATATCCCCTCTGACAGGGTTGGTTCCTTTCCGGAGAGCCTTATATAAGCACAGGTGATGAGGGCGGTGTTGAAAAAGATGATTATTGCGTAACTAACAAGATAAAAGAGAAAAATTAAGATTATTCCGAGGATAATGCCAGCATCCCCCTGCCCGAACATCTCCAGAATTACCACAGGGGCAAGAAATGAGGCAAGGACAATTATGAATGCAATACAGGCAATAACTGGAAAAACAAGGATCTTTTTATCCTGTTTCAGAACGCTCCATGAGTTCCTGACGAGCTGAAAGCTGTGTGCAAATGAACCATTCATGGTGAAACAGTTTGACAGAGAGACTCTAAACCCTATCTTTTGATGCCATGAATGTCCGACACACTCCGCCGGTCTTCCAGTCCCTCTGCACGTTCAATTCAAGGCCGAAGCAACCTAATCCAAACTCTCCCGCCGATACCTGTATACTCCCGGTGGGACTGATATCCTGAACCTGGCCCCTTTACCGGGAAGGCCTTCCTCAGTAATGCCCATGCCGGTGAGAGACAGGATTTCCCGTGACAGAGAAAGTCCGAATCCGGTATTCGGCCCATATCCCCTGGAAAAAATGCGTGACTTCTCCTTTTCCTCTATTCCCACGCCATCATCCATATATATGATTGAAAGGCCTTCTTCGGTTTCGTTAGCGGATATCATGATTTTTTTTGCAGTTTTGCCATGATTCTTGGTATTTTCAAACAGGTGGGTGAAGACCTTGTCTGCCAGCGGGTCAGCATAGATTTCTATTGTCCCTATCTGGTCGCTGATC
>CAZGXZ010000074.1:0-11260 GCA_964530035.1 uncultured Methanoregulaceae archaeon | reverse complement strand
GGACCATTTCCATGTACTCAAACTCATTTACATCGTCCCGGTTCTCAAAATTCATGTCCATGTGCTGCCCTTCACATAACTCAGCACAAGTTCGTGCGAGCATGGAAATCGCCCTGACTTTTGCCGGGTCGGGTGCGCCGGAAAGTGTGATGAATTCGAATGCCCGGGCAAAAAGGACATCTCCGGCAAGGATTGCCGTGGGTTCGTCCCACTTGGCATGGACGGTAGGGACACCCCGCCTCAGACGGTCCCCGTCCATGATGTCATCATGGATGAGAGTGAAGTTATGGGTCAGTTCAAGGGCGATTGCTGCCTGCACCGCCGCATCAGAACCCCCTTTCCGAACGGCTTCGGCAGACAGGAGGGTCACCGTCGGCCTGAGCCGCTTGCCGCCGGCAAGGAGCAGGTGAGCGCTCGCGCGGGCAAGGTCTGTCCCTCCTCCGCCAAAATAACGGTCAATAATACGGTCAATCTGGTCGGCCGACTGTTCGATATAAGATTCGAGGTCCATACTCCTCATTCCTGTACTAGTTTATCCTCTGTTTCTGACCGTTCGACATGACATGGACATCCTTGTTGTGAGTATAGCCAAGGTCCTTTGCGAGCGAGAGATATCCGGCGGTCATCGCTACCGATCCGTGTGCCGGGATGATATGTTCAGGGTTCAGGAGGTTGATGAATTCGTAGTGGTCCTCGCGATACGCGTGCCCGCTGACATGCAGATCCTGGAAAATCCGTGCGCCCGCCATTTTCAGGTGGGTTTCAATCCTGTATCGCTGACCATAGTTCATCGGGTTCGGAATTACCTTGGCACTAAAGATAACCTTGTCACCCTTGTCAATCTTGTAGGGAGTGTCGCCCAGCGCGATTCGTGTCAGTATTGAACCTGGTTCCCCCTGATGTCCAGTAATTATCGGCAGGAACTTATCCTTCCCCATCTTCATCATCCTGCGGAGGGTCCGGTCAACAGTACGGCGGTTTCCAAACATGCTCATGGTTTCAGGAAATCCAACCAGTTTCATCTGTTCCGCAGTCGATGAATACCGTTCCATCGACCGGCCGAGGAGGATGGGTTTTCTGCCAATTTCATGGGCACACTCGGCAATGGTCTTTACACGTGCGATGTGTGATGAAAAGGTGCTGACCACAATCGCGTTCTTGTCATCCTCATAGCTGGTAATCGTGTCCCTGACCAGGTCCCTGGCTATCCTTTCACTGGGCGAGCGCCCCGGAAGGTCGATATTTGTAGCCTCGCATATCAGGCCAAGCACTCCTTCCTTGCCGATCTGCCTGAGACGGTTAATATCAGGAGGCTCTCCGATAATAGGAGTCCGGTCGAGCTTGTAATCACACGCATACACTATCGCACCATGCGGGGTATGCAGAACGGGTGTCGCCGTATCGATGATGGAGTGCTGCATCTTGACAAATTCGAGAGTCAGGTTCGCAGAAAGTGTGTATTTCTGCCCTGCCCTCAGTGATACCAGCTTGTTGTTGATAACGAACTTTTGTTCGGACGATATCTGCTGCCGTATGAGTTCGGTCGTGTACGGGGTGCTGATGATTGGTGCGTTATACCGGTGAGCAAGTTTCGGTATTGCACCAATATGGTCAAGATGCCCGTGGGAACATACAATCGCCTTGACCGTCCCCTCGATCTCGTTCATTATCGTGTCATCAGGGATAGCCTTCATCTGGATAAGGTCGAGCGAATGCATGTTTTCGACCTCGGCGTCCTCGTGGATCATGACCTGGTCCAGCCTGAGGCCCATATCAAAGATAACTATCTCTTTTCCGCAGCGGACAGCGGTCATATTTCGCCCGACCTCGTCATACCCGCCAACGGCAATAACTTCTATTTCCATTTCTCCTCCATTCTGTCTATCTGTCTCAAATAGCTGCGGGTGTCGCCGGAAACGAGATACCCTGCCCGGGTCAGGTCGGACACCCGGGATGATCCTGTTAGGAACATGGATATCCGCACCTGGTCGTGTATCCGGTCAATTGTCTCGCAGAGTGGTTCGAACCCAAGTGATGCGGGTTTTAACAGAGGAAGTGCCATTCCCCCGAGGGATGCTCCCATTGCAAGGGCCTTGGCAATATCGATTCCCGACCTGATACCGCCACTTGCAATTACCGGAACACCTGCCTTCCTTGCCGCATATACACTTACTATTGTCGAAATCCCCCACTCTGAAAAGTCATTACCAAGTGCCGCCAGGTTCTTGTCTACCGGCTTCCCGCTTTCACCTGCGCGGACCGCTTCGATTGCAGCCCACGATGTACCTCCATACCCGCCGGTATCGATTGCACGGGCACCCGCAGATGCCAGCTGATGGGCGGTGCCAAAGGATATCCCTGACCCGGTCTCCTTGACCACCACGGGTACCGGAGATTCGCGACAGAGTGCCGAGAGCGCTGCAAGGCACCCTGTCGCATCATGGTCACCTTCCGGCTGGATTGCCTCCTGGAGAAAGTTCAGGTGAATTGCGATGGCATCAGCCCTGATCATCCGGACGGCTTCACGTGCCCAGTCAATGCCATGGCGCTTCAGCTGCACGATCCCGAGATTGGCAACAATGAATGCGTGAGGGGCCTCGTCTCTGACAACCGTAAAAGTATCGATCAGGGAGGGATCTTCGATGGCCGCCCGTTGCGAACCGACGCCCATGCCAAGACGGTATTTTTCAGCAGCCCTGGCCAGAGTGCGGTTTACTTCTGTCGTTTCAGGGTGCCCTCCCGTCATGGCAGAGATGAAAAGGGGGGACCCGAAACACGCTCCAAGAAAGCGGACCTGCAGCCGGATGTCGTCCATTTTACATTCAGGGACGGCATTATGCAGGAGACGGATATCGTCGAACCCTGCATTTCCACGCTCAATATCCTTTTCAAGGCAGATGCGGAGATGATCCAGTTTACGCGAAGCAGTCTGACGCCGGGAAGTCATCAGCATTCCCCCGTGATTCTCGTGCCACCTGTGCTTTTTCCGTCAAGGAATTCCGGAATCCTGGAAACATGAAAAATTTCCGAGTCTTTTCCGGCCACCGCCAGGACGAGCATCTCCTGAATCTTCCCCTGCATACCTCCGGTGACGTCGGTATGACCTGATCCTCCGAGCGGAACATCCGATACCGTCTGCGGAGTAAGAACAGGTATCACAGACCTGCCATACATAACCCCCGGGACATCCGTGGCCAGGCCCACCTTCACGGCACCGAGTGCCTGAGACAGGAAGACTACCAGCTGGTCTCCGGAAATGATGCAGGCACCTCTCGACAGGTCCATCACGACATCCCCATGAAGAACGGGCAGAAGGCCATTTCTAACCATTTCCATGATATGACGTACTTCCGGCTGCACGAGCCGCCCATTGTCTGCCACCATTCCCTGGAGCGGGTGGACACCGATTGCCGGAATTCCGTTCCTCCGCAGGGCCTGGACCACTGCATCATTGAGACGGGACACGGCTTCGTGGGTAACGGGGATACCTATGGAACTGCCATCACGGAGTCCGGATGCAAGACCGTAACGATGAGCCTCCGGGTGACCGCATGAATCGGCTCCGTGGACAAGCATCAGGGGTAACGGCCAGCGGACAGATATCCAGGATACTATCTGCTCTATCTGGTCATGCCTGGGAGTACAGTTACTCCCCTTGTCGGTGATGATGCTTCCACCGAGTTTCAACAGGATGACCTGTTCAGTTTTCATGTTCCTTTCGTACACCTTCCGTATCAATGGTCGTAATCAGCGCTTTGGACCCCGTTGCTTCGATGGCCCCGGCAATGCGTGTCTTGAGATGCTTATGGCAGAGGGCTATCATGCAACCGCCCCCTCCTGCACCGGTCATTTTTGCACCATACGCCCCTGCTGCCCTTGCAGCAAGAACGAGGCGCGAGAGCGACGGATGACCAACCCCGAGCACTTCAAGGAGCGCATGGTTCATGTTCATGAGCCGGCCGATCTCGCTCGGGCGTGAGAGGTGATACATGGATTCCATGGTAATCGCACCGATGGCATCAATGACCGGGTTGCATATATCGGGATTTTTTTTCCTGAACTCGGCAACGGTTTCGACCAGCCGTGCCGTATTATGCGCGATCAGGGTGTTGCCGATTACAAGAGAAAAATGGTGTGGTGGAAGCCTGCGCCGGGATAACCCGGTAATAAGAACCATGCCGCCAAATGTTGATACTGCGGTGTCGGTCTGGCTTGCCTTCCCTTTCTGAACCTTTTTCTCTATTGCAAATGCCTTTTCTGCAACCTGTTCACGCGAAAATCCCATGCCGAATTCGTCATTGATTGCAGCGAGGGTCGCTACCGTAACCGCTGCCGATGAACCCAGTCCTGAAGCACTCGGGAGTTGCGAGCTGATATAGACACTTCCCTTCACACCGGTCTCTTCGAAGCATCCATCGATATAAGGGGATTTTGCCCGGTGAGGATTCTTGCTCCGTCTGACCGTGACAAACACCCTCGGCTTAATGGCCATAGCCATTCCAGGTTTGCCATATACGACCGCATGTTCCCCGAAGAGGAAAACCTTCCCCGGAGCAGACCAGGTGGCCAATGCTACACCACCGCAAGTGCGGCATACCCAACCACTTCAGACTGGTCTCCCGTTATATCACCACTGGTTCCGTATTCAATGAGATTTCCCTTTGTTGCTCCCATTTCCTGAGCAACCAGGCACATGGCTGCAATCGGCCCATATCCACAGGCACTCACCCCGGCCTTTATGAGGCGTTCATAGAAGAGGGGCATGTTCAGGGTTGAAAGGGCTTCTATGGCCTGCAGGTCGGAGGTTTTTGCTTTCAGTGCAGGGACGTAATGGGAGAAGTCGCTCGATGCAACAATCCGGATATCCCGTACCGTGGCGCTGACCGCTTCAAGGATCCGTTCTGACAAGGCAACAGCACTGACCAGGCTCTGGTCACCCATGATCACCGGGGCAACCCGTGCTCTTGGAAACCGGTACTTGATGAAGGGCATCTGGACCTCCAGTGAGTTCTCCGGATTTTTTTGCTGGAAGAATAACGCATCATCAATAGGAATTCCTGTTGCACGGATGAATACCTCGTCAGAGTTGACGATTCCGATTGGGGTTTCCCAGGAACACAGGGAGGTGGCAGTCACAGGAGCTCGGTGGGAGGGGCCAATCAGAACGATTGTTCCGTCAAAGTCTCTTGGGATGGTGCTGTACGCCTTTGCCGCTATCGACCCCGAGTATACATACCCGGCATGTGGGACGACAATCCCGCGTACTCCGGGGATTGTCGCTTCACGTTCGAAGAACGTTCCCAGCAACTGCTCGAGGTGACTCGGCTCCCTTGGATACCAGGTCCCTGCCAGAAAGGCGGGTCTCGTTCTCATGCGTCCTGATCCTCTCTTTCATGAGAGAATAAACTTCTCCCGTCAGAACTCAGTCTCGAAGTCCTCAGGTGTGAGTGAGGTCGCCACGTTGCGGAGACGGAGCATCTCACGTGTCAGGAGATAATATACAAGACTCAGGGCTTTGCGTCCCTTGTTGTTCGTGGGGATGACAAGGTCGACAAAGGAAGTCATGTTATTGGTATCGCAGAGTGCGACTACAGGGATACCGGATATTACCGCCTCCTTTATCACCTGAGCATCTCCGATCGGGTCGGTAACAATGACGACTTCGGGTTCAAGGTATCCCCTGAGGTTCTGATTGGTCAGCATTCCTGGGATGAAACGCCCGATTGCAGACATTGCTCCAACGGTGTCAGCAAAGGTCTTGGCCGGGTACTGGCCGTACTGGCGGGAGGTGACCACGAGGATATTAGAGGGGTTGAACTGGTGGAGGAACCGTGCTGCAGTCTTGATGCGTTCATCGGTTGAACGGATATCAAGGATGTACAACCCGTCTCCCCGGACCCGGTATATGAAATCCTTCATATCCTTGCTCTTCTGCTGGGTACCGATATGGATACCTGCTGCAAGGTACTCTTCTACTGAAATCAGCGGTTCTTTTAATTCTATTTCCATCTCGTTCTCGTTCATGCAAGAATCTCCTCGATTCGAATCAGTTCATTTAACTTGGCTATTCGTTCTCCACCCACTGCACCAGTTTTCAGAAAAATGCAGTTGAATGCTGTTGCAAGGTGTGCAATTGTTTCATCCGTTGTCTCACCAGAGCGGTGGCTCATTACCGTGTCCAGGCCATGGGTGTGGGCAAGGTTGACCGCGGTGTAGGTGTCGGTGAGCGTCCCGATCTGGTTTGGCTTGATGAGGACACAATTTGAAGCACCCACCTCGATACCCTTTTCTATTCGTTCAGGATTTGTCACGTACAGGTCATCACCGCATATGAGGCAGCGATCGCCAACCTGGGAGGTCAGCTCTGCAAAAGCGGAGAAATCCTCTTCATACAACGGATCCTCCACGTAAATCAGCCCATACCTGTCCACCAGCTCACTCATGTAGGAAATCTGGTCCTCAGTGCTCCGGGTTGTCTCGCGATACTTGTAGGTCTTGGTAACCGGGTCGTAGAGCTGGCTTGCTGCGACATCGATCCCCATCTCGATCCCGACGTTGATATCACGGGACACATCCTTGACAGCCGATGAAACAATCTCGAATGCTGTTGCATCATCTATCCGCGGGGCCCATGCTCCTTCATCGCCTTTCCCCGACATCTGCCCCCGAGAAAGAAGTGTTTCCTTGATCCGCCGGTGAACTGCGGCATTCGCAAAAACAGCCTCATAGGCGCTCGATGCCCCGGTCGGGACCACAAGGAATTCCTGGATCTCCGTCGCTCCCTCCGCGTGCGCTCCTCCGCCGATGACGTTTCCCAGCGGCAGGGGAGGTACCATGGAGAAGATACCACCGAGGTACCGGAACAGCGGAAGTCCCTTCTCGCTGGCAGCCGCCTTTGCATTGGCAAGTGACAATGCAACCGCAACGTTTGCCCCGATGGAGCTGAAGTCGGAAGTACCATCGATCTCCCGGAGCGTCCTGTCGAACCCGGTCTGGTCTCCCGCATCTTCACCGATCAGTTGTGGAATCACATTTTTTCGTGCAAAAGGTACTGCTTCAGCGGGTTTTTTGACCTTCGCCTCAAAAATCCCTGTACTGGCACCACTTGGCGCTGCAGCCCTTCCAAAGCCATTTTCCGTAAGGACATCCACTTCGACGGTAGGGTTCCCCCTGCTGTCAAGGATTGTCCGTACCTGGATCATCCGGATTGCCGTCATCCAAAATCACTTCTTCCGTTTCACGGTGATGGGGATGACCCCCTGTGCATACTCCTCTAGTGAAATCTCCAGTGGATCGGACCGCGTGGTCCTGATCAGCACGGGAGCCCCCATTGAGATCTGCAGCGCTCGGGCCCCAATGATTCTGGCCTTTTCATAACGAGAATAATTCTGCGTCATCCGTCCTCAAAACCTGGAAACTTTACCATAGGGATGGGGTCGCTGAGATTCGAACTCAGGTCACAGCGTCCCGAACGCCATAGGATGGTCCAGGCTACCCTACGACCCCACATCATTCTTTTTACTGATACGGGTTGAGATCGTCAATTATCTCTTTGTGCGTAAGAAGCATCCGCCTGCAGCAGTAGCGCTCTAAACCGAGGTCATCGAGGATTTTTTTGGAATCCTCGCCGGCCTCACGGCGCTTCTTGAACTCTTCGTATGCGGTTGAGATTACTTTTCCGCAGGTGAAACACCGTACTGGTATCATGGTGACCTCTTATATGGTTAACGGTATGATTTCTGGAACTTCTTTCGCGCACCACGACCGTGTGGTTTCTTGGCTTCTTTCTGGCGGGAATCATTCACAAGGAGTGCCCGGTCATAGGCTACGTAGATATCCTTGATCTGGGGGTCATTATGCCACTTGACTATCCCGCGCGCAAGAGCGGTCCGTACTGCTTCAGCCTGGCCCATGACACCTCCGCCCTTGACATCGATTGAAACATCCACACCATCGACTGCTGCCGGGTAGAGGACGAGGGGTTCACTAATCTTCATCCTGACAAGATCCGTCCCATACACATCAAGCTGTTCTGAGTTGATCCTGATGACGCCCTTGCCAGGTTTCAAGGTGGCCCGGGCAATCGAAGTCTTTCTTTTTCCGCTTGTATTTACAACCTTGCTGACCATGAGAGTTCACCTTAGAACTTCGCCCCGAGGAAACGGCTCACTGCGGCAAGGGTTACATACTGCGGTGTTGAGAGCCGGTTCATGTGTGCTTCCTCGATCGATTCCTTCTCCATCTCCAAGAACTCCTTCGGCATACCTACATAGGCCTTTATCCTCTTGAAGGCGTCACGCCCGCGTTCCCGCTTGTAGGGAAGCATGCCTCGTATAGTCCTTTTCAGGATCTGGTCCGGCCTTCTGGGGAAAAACGGGCCGCCCTCAACCGACCCCCGGCTCCGCTTTTTCTTGTATATGCCGATCACACGGGCCCGGCTGCCGGAGATAACGGTCTTCTCTGCATTCACAATGGCAATCTCCTCCCCCTCAAGCGACCGTTTTGCAACGATACTCGAAAGCCTTCCAAGGAGGAGCCCGTCTGCATCAATAACAGTTACCATGCATGATCACCTGAGGATCCGTATGCTGCTCCCTTTCGGGTTGTTCTGGACGAGTTCTTCGATTGTCATGCATGAACCGCTGGCCCCCCGGATCTTGCTGCTGGCGGAGGAACTGAACTGCAGTGCAGCAACATTGACCGGCATCTCCAGTACACCGCTGCCAAGGACCTTGCCCGGAACGATGACTGTTTCACCGGAACTCGCATAGCGGTTGATCTTGCCGATGTTGACCTCGGCATAGTTCCGTCCCGGTTTTTCAAGCCGGTCTGCAATCTCACGCCAGATGTTCGCCCCGTTTTCACTGGACGTCCTTTTTAAGAGATTGATCAGGTTAATGAGGCGCGGATTAGTCTTATTCTCTATTCCTTTCATTCGAAAGTCACCCCTGATACTTCTTCAAGTTCCTGTGCGAGCGCCTCCGAGTGGTTCTTAAGAAACCTGGCAGCGCCCTCCATCACTTCCTTTACCTTCAGCGAGCCATCACTTTCCACAACGAAGATGAAACGGTTCGGATCACTGGTGATCCTGATGGCCGGTTCTTCACCTATCCCACTGTTCAGGCAGGCCTTCTCACAAAGCCTGCATAATGAGCAGTCTTCAAGTTTGCCATCCACGACACCGACCTTTCCATTCTTCTTCACGAGGATGGCACGGGGGCACTCCTCGATACACAACCCGCATGCATCACAGTTGGAGGCTACGTCAATGACAGGATAATTCTTGTAACCGCACACCGTCACCGGCTGCCACTTGGAATGTTCCCTGCCGGTGCTGAGTGTCGCCCGTGCTTCAATTACGATTTTCTGTCCCTTTTCCAGCTTCACGATGGGGATAGTGTCAAGGGCCGGCCTGATGGCGGGATCAGAAGATATCAGGTCTCCTGATGTTACCATCCTCGGTCCTTCAACACTCATCGAGAAGGTTATGGAACAGCCCGGACATCCTGCCCCGTTGCAGCTGCATTCGGTTTCCCTGACAAACATCCCTGGCTCGGTGATGATTGGTATCAGACCGAGGCGGTGGGAGAGCATTTCGTCGAACAAGGCGCTCGTGTTGTCATAAATCCTGACATACTCGATGGCGAGAGTCGGGACTTCGGCATACATCGCCCTGCGGAACGCATTCGCAAACGATATGTCTGCTCCTGAAAGTGTAAACCGGGTATCCTGATCATTAAGGCTCGCGAAGATAATCTCCATCAGACTCTCCTGCCCCGCCGACCGCCCTTGGCGCGGATTGAGTCATGCGGAACGGGAGTCACATCCTCTATCCGGCCTATCCTGATCCCGGCACGGGAAAGCGCCCGTATTGCGGCCTGGGCACCAGGCCCGGGGCTTCTCTGTTTTCCCCGCCCCGGAGCACGGACCTTGATGTGAAGACCGACGAATCCTTTTTCCCTGGCTGCATTGGCGACATTTCCTGCCATCTGCATGGCTGCATAGGGTGAGCCTTCATTCCGGTCCTGTTTTACGACCATTCCACCGCTGCTTTTCGTAACCGTTTCAGCTCCCGTAAGGTCGGTAACGGTTATGATGGTGTTGTTGAACGAGGCATAGATGTGAGCTACACCCCATTTTTCCTTCTCGTTCGCCATGATACCTACCTCCCGACCTTGGCTATCCGGGCGCGTTCGGCATGGGTCTCATTTGTGAGCCCGGACCGCGCATAGTAACCGATTGCGTTCTCTTCCTCGCGGGTGACAAGGTACCCGGGGATCGTGACCGCACGGCCTGCTACCGCGATGTGCCCGTGTGTGATGAACTGGCGCGCCTGTTTCGGAGACCGTGCAAGTCCTTTCCGGTACACGACTGTCTGGAGCCTGCGTTCGAGGGGTTGCTGGACTTTGAGGGCAAGGACATCGTCGATATCGCCTTCGGGACCAAGGATCCCCATTCTCTGGAGGTGCTCCGTCAGAGCAGACATCTTGGCCTGGAACAGGCGTGACTCGGCTCCCGTTGACATGAGTGCAAGGAGTTCACGGGCTGCTTTGCGGTACCTCCTCAGGTAACTCTTTGCTTTCCATACCTCACGCTTGTTCCTCAGGCCGTATTCAATGACAAGGCGGGTTTCTTCCTCGATCCTTGCCTTTTCAAACGGACGCTTGGGGGTCTGGTATGATTTGTGGTTCTTTCCAGGATATCCCATCTGACCATCTCACTCCTTCTTCCGGCGGACACCGACCGTGATACCGGTCCTTCCTGTGGACTTCGTCCTCTGGCCCCTCACCTTCTGACCGGTCTCATGCCGTATTCCGCGGTAACACCGCATCTTTTTCATGAGGTTCAGGTCTTCTTCAAGGGTCAGGGAAACGTCACTACCGAAAAGGTGACGGCTTTCACCGGTGAACAGGTCTTTCTGGCGGTTAACCATCCAGAAAGGTACCTTCGAGGCATATTCGGCAACGATGCCGCGCAATTTTTCAACCTGCTCCTCGGGGAGCTTCCCCATGATGTCATGTTCATTAACACCGGCAAGCCGTGCGATAGACTGGGCAGTGTGTCTTCCCACTCCTTTTATGCCAGTCAGTGCAATCTGCACGGTTTTAGTTCCATCGAGGTCCGTGTTGGCAACCCTGACGAAATATCTGATATCTTCTTCCTGCGCCATTAAAATCCCTCATGGTCTGCTGTAAGATGTATTCGAAGCGCTGAGGGAGGGATTTGAACCCTCGAGTCCCAGGGGGACACAGGTTTAGCA
>CAZGXZ010000073.1:0-11541 GCA_964530035.1 uncultured Methanoregulaceae archaeon | reverse complement strand
TTGTCGGTCCAGTTCACGGACCTTTCCACGGGAGGACCGACATCCTATGCGTGGAACTTTGGTGACGGGCTGGGATCGGTCGAACAGAACCCTGCACATATCTATACCACCCCGGGGACGTACTCGGTAAGCCTCTCTGTAACGAATTCATTCGGCTCCAATTCGAAGATCCTTTCGGATTATATAACGGTAAAGGCCCCAAATATTGTTGATATCAATCTTATCAACAGCCAGGACGGATTTATCGAACCGAGAGGGTTTATCCAGTTCAGGGTACGGGATGACCACTCGTTCATCAAGATTGGAGGAACCCAGTATGGTATCGGAAAGGATGATGTTGTCCAGCTGATCTTTGGAGGGAGCACCCAGATACACCTCACCGCCTCAGACACGCAGATTACCGAGCTTTCCTACGATGACGTGACCATGTTCATCAATGGCAAGCAGATCGCCCGGGGTATAGCAACGAACATTGACATCAGGCAGTATGACAGTTATATTTCCACCCTGACCCTCGTCATCCCGGCAAATCACACCCCGTCGACCTGACGGTGAATGCAGCGAAAGTCGCCGACGACCCGACGAAGAGGATCGTTTTTTCCGGACTCCGACCTGACACCTGGGGCAGGATGAACCTGGATAAAAAGGACCTCGTCCTCACGTACCGTGGAGGCGCCGAGTCCTACAAGATGGAATAATCACCTTTTTTTATTTGGCCCATGATATGGGCATTTTGAGTAAGTATATGGCTGAAGGCGTACTACCTCAAAGTATACTCACCAATGGTCCGGGATTGTATTATGGATGAAAAACAGTCTCCTCTCTGTATTCTTGCCGCAGGTATCTTCCTTATCCTTGCGGCATTGCTCATTCCTTCGCCCGTCGCCGCAAACGATGGGAAAAACCTTATCTATGCCAATGATTTTTCAATTGACCCCTTTACCTCCGAAGGAGGGTGGAAGACGAACAGTCAGAATAGTTATAACTGGGATTTTTCCAACAAGGCACTTCATTACCGGATGATAGGTGCAACAGCAGCGTATGCCTATGTCCCTGTAGAATTCCCTCTGGATTCGTGTTTCATCGAGTATGATGTGACACCGGTAACGACTGATAAAGACACGGCCTTCAGGTTCGGTCTCGGGGACCACAGGATGGATATCACCCGGGGCCCGATCCTGATCAGCTCCTTTTACAACGAGCGGTCACGGAATCTCATGGCCCTGTCAGTGATAACGCAGAACAACAACAAGGTGGAGGTCACGAGCAGAGGAGAAAGCTACGGCGGCTCTACGACCGAATTTACCGGAAACACCACCTACCATGTCATCGTCGCATACAATAAACCAGGGAGAAACGTCTCGATGAAGGTCATCGACAAATCCACCGGCCTCCAGATCTGGGGATACTATGTGGCACTCGGGTCGGAACTCACGAATATCAACCGGATACTCCTCACTACCGTAGGTGATTATTCAACTACCGGTGGGTATGCAGAAGGGTATATTGACAATCTCGAGATGTACCAGCTCCGGGTCGTCACCCTCCCACCGACAGAGATCTCTGCCACCCCCACCCCCAGGACGGTCCTGACGACAAGACCTCCGACAACAAAACCCGTAACCAGGGAAACAACACCATCTCCTACCCCGACGAAGTCTCCGATGAGCATCATCCCGGTCATCGGTGGGATTCTCGCTGCCATGGTGGTTATCAGGTCACGCCAATAACGAAAGGAGTAGCAGGGCTCCTCTACCTTTTTTACCTTTGAACCAGAACGGTTCACGTCATGGAAACATATCCTTGCCTTGTAGGCGGTGAGTGGCGCCAGACCGTGAGCATCCTGCCGGTACTCTCCCCCTGGACGGGTAAGCCGGTCCACCAGGTGTGTCTTGCCGGAGACCCTGAAGCGGAGGATGCCCTTGTGCGGGCCTCCAGGGCATTCGAGACAACCCGCATGATGCCTGCCTTCAGGCGTTCAGACATCCTGAACCATTTCTCCATCGGGATAGGGGAACGTGCGGCGGAAATCGCTGCCATGATCACCGCCGAAACGGGGAAACCCATCAAACTGGCAACCATCGAGGTTCAGCGATCACGCGAGACCGTGCAGACGGCGGCCGAAGAGGCGCGACGGATCGGAGGAGAGGTGGTGCCCCTCGACTGGTCTTCGGGCGGAGAGGGATATGTCGGCATCTACCGGCGGTTCCCGGTCGGACCGGTCCTCGGGATTACAGCTTTCAACTTTCCCGTCAACCTTGCCTGCCACAAGATTGCTCCTGCTGTTGCCGCCGGGGCTCCCGTCATTCTGCGGCCATCGTCGAAGGCACCCAGGACCGCACTTATCCTTGGAGAGATACTCCTCGAGGCGGGAATGGTACCTGAAGCCCTGTCAGTCCTGCCCTCCAGCACCTCGATAGCAGAAAAGCTTGCCGCTGATGACCGTGTCGCGGTATTGTCCTTCACCGGGTCCCCGGAGGTAGGATGGCACCTGAAGACCCGTGCAGGCCGAAAGAAGGCCTGTCTTGAACTTGGCGGAAACGGTGCCTCGATTGTACACTCAGATGCCGACCTTGACCGGGCTGCCGACAGGATCGTGACCGGGGGTTTTTCCTTCTCCGGCCAGGTCTGTATTTCCGTCCAGCGGGTGTTTGTACACCGGCCCGTGGCTGAAGCCCTTGTTTCAAAGCTCATGGACCGGAGCAGCCACCTGTCATGTGGTGACCCCTCCGCTCATGAGACTGATATCGGCCCACTTGTCAGCGATGAGGCGACAAACCGTGTACTTTCAAGTATCACGAAGGCCCTCGGGGGAGGGGCCGTGGCGGTGACCGGCGGTGGATGCCTCGGCAGGTGTGTCAGCCCCACCATCCTCCTGGAGACCACCCCTGATATGGAGGTAAACAGGACCGAGATATTCGGCCCGGTAATCACGCTGACGCCATACGATTCATTCGAGGAAGCCATTCAATGGACGAACGCTTCAGAATTCGGCCTCCAGGCAGGGGTTTTTACACACGACATCGGAAGAATTCTCTCCGCTTACCGCGATATCCGGTGCGGGGGAGTTGTCATCAATGACATCCCCACCTTCAGGATGGACCACATGCCATACGGAGGTATCAAAGGGTCAGGCATGGGAAAGGAGGGTCCGAAGTACGCCATTGAGGAGATGACCGAGGGGAGGATCCTGGTGATAAGGCGGACATGAGCAGGACAGGCGTTATCCGGAAATACTGTACCAGATACCTGATGTAAGAGAAATAATGATAGTACTGTACCATGACAGACCTGGATGAACACGTGATTGAGGCCGTCGGGAGGTGCCGCATGGTTATTCGGAACGGGGTCGTGGAAGAGGTCGGAGAGCCCCTTATCACCGAGTGTCCGCTTGCGAAACGGTTTGCCGTACCTGTCGAAACAATAACCCGGGAATCGGCGCGGGCAAACATTGCCGGGAGGATCCAGGCATTTGGCATGTGCAGGGAGGACCGGGAGGTGCTCGCCAGGGCCGATTTTGTGGGGTTCGGGGCATCGGAGCTGATATGCGGGGGTATTCGTGCAGGGACCCTCGATGCGGCCATTCTCGCGTGTGACGGGGCCGGATCTATCATTGCTTCAACCCCCGAACTCGTCCAGGGGACTGGCGGCCGAATGTCGGGGCTGGTCTGCACTACCCCGATCCAGGGCGTCATAAGGCGCCTGGCTGAGGCGGGAGGGATCGTGGTTGACCCGGACCGGGCGTCAATTGACCCGGTTGCAGCAATTTCGCTGGCTCATCACCATGGGTTCAGGCACCTTGCGGTCACGGTGGCGACTGCTGACATCGCTGTGGCGGTGAAAAAGGCTGATCCCGGAGCACTTGTTATTGCGGTGCATACGACCGGCCTGAGTGACGAGGATGTGCGTGTCCTTGCTAAAAACGCTGATATCATCACCTCCTGTGCGTCCAGGGCGGTCAGGGAAATTGCCGGGCCTGTTGCACTCCTTCAGGCGGGCTCAGGCGTCCCTGTCTTTGCAATGACCCGTGCTGGAAAACAGCTTATCCTGGCAAAGTGTGCGGAAATCTCCACCCCGTTGTACCTTGCAGGGGCGCAATTGCCTGTCACCAGCGGGAGAGAACCAAAACCGCTGGTTTAATCCTGGCAGGTCTCTGCCACTATTTTTCTCCCAAAAATTTGGAAAACGGGATGACCGGGCATCTGTCCCGTACGAGCTGCAGCCTTATGCGCCTGCCGATGGGGCTTCAACCGCCTTGACCACCGGCTTCTTGACCCATGCCAGGCTCTTTCCCTCGATTGAAAACTGTTTCATGGGAATAAACCTGAACAAATCTGTTTTACCAGCGGATTTTGCATTCAGGGGCATCAGGATGATGTTCTTGACCTTTCCGGAGGCGGCCTTTGGAGCGATTACAGGTTCCTTGCCGAGAGCTTCAACTGCCTCTTCAGGAAGGACCCCGGCAAATGAGGCCAGGGCTGAGAACGCAGTCAGGACGTTCTTTTCCTTTTTCTCGACCCTGAAGATCGTGCAATTCCTGGCAGGGGTTGATACAGCCCTGATATTCCAGCCCTCGCAGGAGGGGTAGTGCCTTTTGATCTCCTTAACGGCGAACCGATCCATGAGTCCGTCCAGCTGAACCATGCTCAGGATCTGCATTTTACTCAGACATAAAACATTAAGTATTGCAGTCCATGATGGGGGCACCTGGCCCCCGCGCAACTCTGTTCATGGGAGCAATGATAACCCGTTGTCAGGAAAACCTGTATCGTTGTACGGGAAAACATCTGTAGTGATTGGAATGACTTCTCCGGCATTGCTCATCATCGACATGCAGAATGATTTTGTCAGGTCTGGATCACCCATGCGGGTTTCAGGAGCTGAAGCGGTAATAGGGCCCATCAGAAAGGTCCTCAGGATGTTCCGGGAAAAAGGTCTCCCTGTAGTTCATATTGTGCGGGTTCACCGGGGTGACGGGTCTGATGTTGAAATAATCAGGAAGGACCGGTTCAGGGACCACCCGTTCGCGGTTGAAGGCACTGAAGGCGCGGCGATAATCCCGGAGCTCGCACCCGGTCCTGGAGAGTTCATTATCAGGAAGATCAGGATGAGCGGGTTTATCGGGACCGACCTTGACCTGCTCCTGAGATCCCTGGGAGCGGATCCACTGGTCGTGGTAGGGATCCAGACCCCGAACTGCATCAGGACTACCGTGTTCGACGGGATTGCCTACAACTACCATGTCTGGCTCGTTGATGATGCCGTCGGAGCCCAGTCAGAGGAGATCCACCGGGCGAATGTGAGGGACATGGAGAATATCGGTGTCCGTATCCTGAATGTCCAGGTACTTGCCAGCGAACTTCAATCTGCATGAATCCTTTTTAATCCCGGTGGTTTCGTCCTGCTGCTGAGAAACGGGACATAATTTTCATGTGAACTGCTGATATTGCCATTCCGATAGAGGTGAGACCGCCGTACCTTTACGGTTGGCTATCCACGCCACGCTCCCCAACCACAGGGTCCGTCTCGAGGACCTTTCTGAACAGCTTCTCGGTGATGCTCATGCGGGCGTTGCCAGGGACCAGGGACAGGCCCATCTCCATGAGGCTCCAGCCGAGCATCAGCATGAACAGCTCCCTCTCGGTATAGGTCCCCCGGGTTGTTTCATCCATGTGACGGATACTGTCGAGGACCGCGGGATGAAGGGTGTCAATCCCTTCGTGGAGGGTCGCCACGACCTGTTCGTCGTACTCCATGCTGGGTGATAGGCACGGGTCGAGGAAAAGGGTGTGGATCAACCCCTGGTTCCCGTCATTCATCCGGAACTGTCTTTTTAATTTTCTCTACCCTCTGATGGAAGGTTTTTCAGGATTTCCGTACCCTGGCTGACAATGAATTGGTGCCTGATGCAACAGCCCTCCCTTATGTCGGGCAGCCGTATCAAAAAGGAAAACCGGAACGAGGAAACAACGTGGTGGTAAAAAGGCGCTGCTCGCTCGTGGTGAGGATGGTCAGGGTGTCAGGTACAGGCCTTTTCAGGGTGAAGACGAGCCCCCTGTCAGCCGAAAAAAAAGAGTATGAATCGGAATTTCCGGTAACTACCGGGTAGCCCGCTGATATCATGCGGTCACTCCCCGTCTGTATCCCTGTCATCCCAAGGATGGCATCATTGATGCACGGGTCCTTGCCCGGCATGAACCGTATCGAACTTCTATGGATGTCTCCCCCAAGGTCGGAGGTCGCCCTGGACGCCATGCGGACGGCGAGGGCAAGACCCGGGCACAGCTCACCGTGATAGTTGAAGGCCTCCCGTACAAGCCCGTCCTGGAACTGCTCCCTCGTGGTCCTGCGTATCTTGTCGGTCCGATCAGGGTTCATCGCAGACATGACGCAGTCCCAGCTTGTCTGGTAGGGCTTGATGTCAATGACCGGAGTCCCGTCTATCAGGTCAAGGTGGGACACGGTGAGATGCCTTTCACGGGTGCAGGCGAGGATTCCTACGACACTCACGGAAACCGGATTCGGACGGGAAGGTGAACGAAGGGCAAAAACCCCTTTTTTCGGAAGATCGGGTGATATTTTTCGCGATGTGCCACGCTGGAGTTCCCTGTCAGCCTCGTGCATCCAGCCTATCAGGAGGATATGGGAATAATGGTCAATACCCTGGAGCGCATCCGTGTACTCCTTGAAGACCTCGATGCACCCGATGGTACCCTGGATGGGCATTTTGTTCCTGGCCCTGACTGGTGAATGGATGATTCCTATGGGGTCGAGAGTGAACTGTGCCATGGCGGTGTCATGGGTTACCGGGAGTCACGGATGGGAGGGGGATGGGAACTCATATCCGGTCTATACGATTTGCGTGGCGTCTGAATAAATAGGGTAAGGGTTTAGGCTACACGGCCGGGTGTGCCGGTTTCCTGTAATAGGAAAGAGACCCGCATCCGGGGCAGAGCCCATCCTCGAGGGTGTCTGAAGGGACCATTTCCCCGCATTTTGAGCAGAAGGATGAAGTCCAGACTTTTTTCTGAGAAACACCGAGGATGACCTCCTCGGCAGACAGGATATTCCTACCCGCGCTGAAGATATCCCCCAGGAGTTTCTCCCTCCCGGCAGTCTGTTTGTCCTTTGGCTCGTTGGCAAACCAGGAATAGATAACAGGGTATGCTTTCAGTTTGAGGGGGTCTACGTACACCCTGATACCCCTGACCTCCGGGTCACTCGTCTGCCGGTTGAGGGTTAATGCAAACTTTCCGATGGACAGCACCTTCAGGCGGTTGTTACCGATGGTACAATGGGTGATAACCTGAAGAGGGTCTGGGGCACACTTCCGGGTTTCCACAACGGCGTACAGCCTTTCATCGGGGGTTGCAGAGAGCATCTCGAGGGCATAATCGACCATGAAAACTCCTATCAACAGCCCGGGAGCCGGATACGTATGGAACTCAGCACATTTTTCCATGTATTCCCGGAGTCTTGCTGGCAGTCCCGCCGATTCCATCGCTGTACGAAGTTCCTGGGGAGAATCATTGTGGCCTTTCATGATAATTATCTTAACATTATGGTTTTGATAACAAGTTATGCCTATCGTTTCATTTCATAAGATGTATGTTTTATGCTATTTGGCGGGTATTTCTGGATTCCATGACCGGAGTCCATGAAAAATAGCTGTATTTAAAAGTAAAAAATGGATTTGATCGCTTTTTTGCGATTGAATATTTAAAAATAAATATTATCAGGTAAAGTTAATTATGTTTGTAGTGTCGGCGGGCTGTGGGTCTCCATGTGGCATGCAGCTCGTGCGATCTCAGGCGAGCGTGAGTTGTACATGAGTCAGCCATTGGATCTCAATGTAAGATATGTCCCAACAACCTGCCCCTATTGCGGGGTGGGTTGCAGCCTGAACCTCGTGGTAAAAAATGACAAGCTGGTCGGAGTAGCCCCGGTCCAGAGGTCTCCCATCAACGAGGGAAAACTCTGCCCGAAGGGGGCGACCTGCTGGGAGTTTGTCCACAGCCCTGACAGGCTTACCAAGCCCCTTATCAAGAAGAACGGCACGTTTGAGGAGGCATCCTGGGATGAGGCCCTTGACCTTATAGCAAAGAAGTTCAAGGAGATATCAGACAAGCACGGCCCCAAGGCGCTTGGTTTCCAGGTCTCATGCCGGACGCCGAACGAGGACTGCTACATCATGCAGAAGTGGGCGCGTATGGCATTCAAGACGAACAATATTGACAACTGCGCCCGCATCTGTCATGGACCGTCCGTTGCCGGGCTCTCCCTGTCATTCGGCTCCGGCGCGGCGACGAATCCCTTCGAGGACGTCCTCAACTCCGACCTTATCCTCGTCTGGGGCTCAAACGCGATAGAGGCGCATCCGCTCGCCGGGAGGCGCATCGTCCAGGCCAAGCTGAAGGGGATACCGATCATCGCCGTCGACCCGAGGCTCAGCCCCACGGCCAAGCTTGCCGATACCTGGGTGCAGTTCAACCCATCGACCCATATCGCGCTGGCAAACTCGATGATGTACTGGATCATCCACGAGAACAAGCACAACAAGGAGTTCATCGAGAAGCGGACGAAAGGTTTCGAGGACCTGAAGAAAACCGTCGAAAAGTACAAGGACGTTGAGTCGATCACCGGCGTGCCCACGGAAAAAGTAAAGGAGATCGCGATGAGGTATGCGGAAGCCAAGAACGCGGTCATCATCTACTGCCTGGGCATCACCGAGCTCACGACCGGTACCGACAATGTCCGTTCCATGGGTAATCTCTCGCTCCTCACGGGAAATGTCGGACGACCGGGTGTCGGTGTCAACCCGCTCCGGGGTCAGAACAATGTGCAGGGTGCCTGCGACATGGGTGCCTACCCGAACGTGTATTCCGGATACCAGAAGTGCGAGGATCCTGCAGCCCGTAAGAAGATGGAGGATGCTTGGGGTCTGAAGGAAGGCTCACTCCCTGACTGGTACGGCGTGACCCTGACCGAGCAGATCACCCAGTGCGGTGACCCCATCAAGGCGATGTATATCCTCGGCCTGAACCCCGTGGTATCCTACCCTGACTCGAACCATGTCATGCGTTCGCTGGACAAGCTCGACTTCCTCGTCATCCAGGACATCTTCATGAATGAGACCTGCCAGTATGCCGATGTCATCCTGCCAGGGGCCTGCTTTGCCGAGAAGGACGGGACGTTTACAAGCGGTGAGCGCCGCATCAACCGTGTGAGGAAGGCCGTCGAACCCCCGGGAGATGCGAAGGCGGACTGGGAGATCTTTACGCTGCTTGCGAAGAAGATGGGCATGAAGGGCTTCGATTTCAAGTCGGCCGAGGACGTATGGGACGATATGCGGGCAGTCACGCCGTCCATGTCCGGGGCGACCTATGCCCGGATGGAAAAACCTGAATCGATCCACTGGCCATGCCCGACGGTGGAACACCCTGGGACGCCAATCCTGCACAGGGAAAAGTTCTCAGCAGCGGACGGCCTTGGAACGATGTTCGGCATCGAGTACCGCCCCCCTGCAGAGGTCGCGGACGCCGAGTACCCGTTCACCCTCATGACCGGACGCCTCATCTTCCACTACCACACGAGGACGCAGACTGGCCGGTGCGGAGTGCTCGACTATGAAGTCCCGGAGTCGTACCTCCAGATGAACACTGCCGATGCCAAGGAGCTCAACATCAGGCACGGGGAGAAAATCCGGGTGAAGAGCCGCCGTGGCGAGATCGAAACGATTGCACGGGTGACCGATGAAATCGGACCCAAAGTGCTCTATATGGCGATGCACTTTGACAAGGGTGCAAATTACCTGACCAACACCGCGCTTGACCCGATGTCCAAGATGCCTGAACTTAAACACTGTGCCGTGAAGGTAGAGAAGATCCAGGGGGCGAACTGAGATGTCTCAAAAAGGAGATACTTACTACGCCTGGACGACCAGTCAGGAGCTTGCGAAGAAGGCTGAATGTGGGGGTGCGGTAACCGGGCTCCTGAAACACGCCCTTGAATCGAAGATGGTGGACGCGGTCCTCGCAGTGAAACGCGGGGTCGATATCTATGACGCCGTGCCTACCCTCGTTACCGATCCGGAGGAACTCGACAATACCGCCGGGTCACTTCACTGCGGTACGTTGCTCCTCGCGAAACTGGTCAAGAAGTATCTTGACGGCGCAAAGGACTACAAGCTCGGGATCACGGTGAAGGGGTGTGATGCCATGGCGATGTACGAACTGGCGAAACGCCAGCAGATCAACCTCGACAACGTCCTCATGATCGGAGTGAACTGTGGTGGGACGGTTTCGCCGGTCCTTGCCAGGAAAATGATCAAGACGAAGTTCCAGGTTGATCCAGACACGGTCCACAAAGAGGAGATCGACAAGGGACAGTTCATCATCGAGTACGAGGGTGGTCACAAGGGGATCTCCATCGACGAGCTTGAAGAGGAGGGCTTCGGCCGGCGGACGAACTGCCGCCGCTGCAAGATGAAAATCCCTCGCCAGGCAGACCTTGCCTGTGGCAACTGGGGTGTCATCGGAGACAAGGCCGGCAAGGCTACGTTTGTTGAAGTCTGCAGTGAGAAGGGTGCGACCCTTCTTGACGCGGCGGTCAAGGCGGGAGCGGTCGCAACCGAACAGGCGAACCCGAAAGGCCTTGAGATACGGGCCAAGGTCGAGGGTGCAATGCTCAAGCTCGGTGAAAAGTGGCGGAAAAAGGACTTTACCGCGCTTGGCGAGGGAAGACAGCGCCTCAACACCATCATGAAGGAGACCTCCCGGTGTATCAAGTGCTACTCATGCATCGAGCAGTGCCCTATCTGTTACTGCGTCGAGTGCAGCACGAAAAAACCCTATCTCGTCCCTCCCGGTGAGGTCCCGCCAAGCTTCATGTTCCACCTGATCAGGTTCTCGCACATTGCCGACAGCTGCGTCAATTGTGGCCAGTGCGAGGAGACCTGCCCGATGGAAATCAGGAACTCGCTGTTCATGCACGCCCAGCAGGTCGCCCTTGAGGATATGTTCGGCTTCAAACCCGGTGTTGACATGAAGCTCCCGCTCCTCGCCCTTGTTGATGAGAAAGCTGAACGTGAGCGTCTGTCAGCCACAGGGTCAGACCAGATATTTGATATTTTTAAATAGGCCCTATACACCTATTTTTTTTCAGCGGCTCAAGGCGACAGGAATAAATGGGCAATACCTGGCTTCCGGGTTGCACTCCCCGTGATTTTGCAGAGGGTGGCCCACCTGGGACCAGGGATTGGGGGTCACTGGAACTGACATGAAAAAGCGTTATGGAAATTGTTTACTAAGTTTAATTAACATGGTTTTAATAGCAACTATTTTATTATCTGATGTAGATAAACGATATGCTGCACAGGAGGGTGGCTGTGTGGTCCCTGGTTCCTGGCATGAACCAACCGATCGATTGTCCATCGATGGTAACCTTACAAATATCCCATGCCCGAATCCAAATCCTTCTCCACCCGTATCCCCCTCTTTGCACCGTCCCGGAAAAGACATGCGGGCTTGTGGCAAGGTTCAT
>CAZGXZ010000072.1:0-11620 GCA_964530035.1 uncultured Methanoregulaceae archaeon | reverse complement strand
GGGTCGTCAATTTTTCCTTCTTTTCGTTCAAGGTATCCTATCTCGGCATATACGACAGGTTTAATGAACGTATTGAGGAGGGAACCTGCTATTGCCAGGCCTACGACGCTGTACTGGTACGATACAGGGAGTGCCAGCGGGATGACCGCAACGCCTGAAAACCCTATCCCGAGAAGGACAAGGGCATCGGTATACTTGTCTACGATCCAGTCGAAGACGGCGCCGAACTTTGTCTCCCTCCTGGTCATCCGTGCAACGGTCCCGTCGACGAGGTCGAGTATGGCCGACAGGGCAAGAAGAAGGCTGCCGATAAAAAAATATCCCATGGCATACAGCACGGCTGTTGCACAACCACAGATGAGGGAGAGGACGGAAACCTGGTTGGGCGAGAGGCCCAGGGAAACGCAGAAGGCGGCAAGGGGTTCAAGGTAATGAATGAACCTGCCCCTCATCGCGGTTATGTTCATTGCCTTATATCATGTGCCACAATATCATATGAGATGAGTGGTTTTATAATCCCGCAACCATCTGCCCCGGGGCGGATACACAACGTCTATTATGGACCTGACCTAAAAGGAAGGAGGAGACTCGGAATATGACCCCGGAGCGGCGGAAGCCCCATGTCCTGATGATGTCGGAGATAACCGTTGACGGCAAGCTCACGCTCAAGAAGGGGGCGTCCAGCAAGATCCTCATGCGTCACATGGCCCCGGAGACCGAGGTTCTTCTGCACAAGACCCGTGCCGAGTATGATGCGATCATGGTGGGGTCCCAGACGATCCGGATCGATAACTCGTTTCTTACCGTACGCCTGGTCGAGGGAAAAAGTCCCGTTCGGATCATTCCCAACAGCGATGCCGATATCCCGCTCACCTCCAACGTCCTCAAACCTGACGCCCCGACGATCATCGCTGTATCGGAAAAAGCTCCTGCCGGGAGGGTCAGTGCCATCCGGGAGACCGGTGCTCTCGTGGTAACGGCCGGAGAAGACCGGGTAAACCTCCCTCTCCTCATGGAAATGCTATACCGGGACCATGGTATCAGGAAGCTTATCGTCGAGGGCGGTCCCACGCTCAACTGGCACATGCTCCACCACCGCCTGGTTGATGAAATACGCCTCATCCACCTCCCGTTTATTGTTGGGGGAGCGGACACGCCGTCTCTTGTGGGGGGGATGCATATCGAGTCCGAGTCAGAGATGCTTACCCTGGCCCTGAAGAACCACTACCTCTGCGGCACCAATCTCGTGACAGAATACGATGTGATTTACGGGGCTCAATAAAAAAACCACACCTGCCCTGCCAGGTTCAGACCATGAAGAGAGGGTCGTTTTTCATGATCTCCCGGCAGACAGTCGTGGCATACTGTCCCGGCGGAAGCGAGAATGAGATGGTCGCCCGGGATCCGTCAACGGTAGTATTGAGATCGGTTTTCAGTGCGACCGGGCGGGCAGCGCCATTATATGCCGTTTTCAGAAGACGCGAGGCCCGTTCAAAGTCTTCCGGGGTTATTCCGCGTTCCCTGAGGAGTTCCCAGGTGTATGCGTCTTCCCTCCCCGGAATGGAGGAAACCGTCCTCCCGGGCATCATGATGGCAATATGGCACCTCCCCCGCCTGATATGGACCTCGGCTGTCCGGACCGTCCGCTGGGTCACCACGTCCAGCTTTCCGTCAGAGAACAGGAGAAGGTCACCCTCCCGCGGTTCCTGCAGGCCAGCTCCTTCAGAGATCCGTGCTGAAAGGGCATGGTTGAAGAAATGAGACTGGAATGCACTGACGAACAGTGCACCGAGCTTTCTCGGGATGCCTGTCAGGGCCCCGGTATAGTCTTTAGGTTTTTCGACCAGGTGATGGAGCATCACCCGTTCGAATGTCAGGTACACCGGCATGGAACGGAGAGATTCGGCAGGATCGTGGTTGGCGGCGTACTCCTGCCGTGCCCGCCGTGTTTCAGGCGCCTCGTTTTCATGGTCCCAGCCGATGAACGTGTTCACGGCATCCTCGTACCTGCCGGTAAGGATGAGCTCCCCAATCCGGTGGGTTACCGGACGGGTGATACCGAACCGCTGGTATCCGACGTAGTTCGGCAATCCTGCCGAGGCGAACCTGCTCACGGTTTCCAGCTGTCCTGCGATATCGGGGGCATCCATATCCGATATGACGACCTGGAAGGTGTTCCCCTGGAGTGAGCCAAGGGAGATCTGCTCTTTCCGGCGACCGACCGGTTCCAGGGAGATGTCCCTGATCCCGAGGGCGGAGACCTGGGCCTCGGTCACCCTGCTGATTGATATCAGCTGGGTAGTCACGGCGTTCTTGTCTTTTGTGCCTGCAAAACCTATCCGTTGCTGGCTGATCCCCAGCCTGCGTGCTATTTCGCGGAGGGCCCGGTGGTGGTCCCAGTTCCGCTTCGTCATCCTGACGACAAGGAACTCCCCTTCATCTTCGATGGGTATCTCCTGCTCATGGACTACAAAGTCTTCAGGGACCGCACGGAGCCTTCCGCCCGTTCCCGGGGTATCGGTGGCGTAGTAGAGGAGCCCGAGTTCCTTGTCGAGCGGATGCGGGCTTGGTCTCATAGGAGCGAAAGGTTCCCGGTGATCTTGTCAAGGTCCTCGGATTTGGCGGGACCAAGACCGAGGGCGGTTATGGTGCCTGGTGGGATCTCGGTCATCCCCGCGTCCTGGATGATTGCTGCAGAAATCCCGAGCGATTCGGCGATGCTCTTCAGTTCAAAAATGGTCCTCTCGTCTGCTGCTTTCAGCACGACCTTTTTCTGTCCCTCGGACAGCCAGGCCTTACGCTCGCTGGCCCCGGCACGTTCGTATGCAGATACCGCAGCGTGAGCCGCCTGGGCACATTTTTTGCCGCAACTCATGCTGACGTCGTTTCTGATGACAAGGCACTGTTTCCACTTGAAGCCCGGTTCGGCACTCATGGTGTGTATATCAATCAGGGAGCGGTGAGATACATCTTTCTGAACATCCCATAGGGTGACACGACATCGCGGTCACACCCGCGATGCAGGTGCCGTAGTGTGTCTGACCATATGATAGACTGGGCCTGCAGGGAGGCCGGGTCGAATCCGGGACAAGCGATCCAGGATGCATCCGGGGTACGGGACTCGTACGACGTGGTGGTAGTGGGAGCAGGCCCGGCAGGTACGTCTGCCGCCCGGTTCTGTGCCAGGGAAGGCCTTTCGACCCTCTGCATCGAGGAGCACGGCACCATAGGACACCCTGTGCAGTGTGCAGGACTTCTCTCAACGGCCGCATTCCGGGAATGCGGGGTTTCTGACCGGTGCGTCCTCCAGACCGTCCGGGGGGCACGGATAGTATCGTCTCTTGGCGGGTCGTTTTCATTCGACGCCGGTGTGGTGAAGGCGTACGTCGTTGACCGGGGGGCTCTTGACCGGGAGATGGCAGTGCACGCGGCACAGGACGGTGTGGAGTTCCTCCTGAAGACCAGTGCCACAGGTTTTTCAGGGGGAGGTGTTGAAACGACCGGGGTGTCTGGAAAACGCCATGTCCGCTGCCGTGTCCTCATCGCTGCTGACGGGCCGAGGAGCCTGTTTTCGCGTATCCTCGGATTACAGCGGGCAAAATACTTCCTGGGCGGCCGCCAGGTCGATTGTGCCCGTGATGTGGAACCCGGGCTTGTTGAAATACATCCTGATGCCGCCCCGGACTTTTTCGGCTGGATAATCCCTGCCGGGAAGGGATATGCCCGGATAGGCCTCTGCAGCCGGACTGACGTCAGGGACCGGTTCGAACGTTTCATCTCACCGGTGAAAGCGCCCATCATCAGCGAGGTGACCGGGACGATCCCTCTCGGTCCGATGCCGCAGACCTATGCACGGTCCGTACTTTTCGTCGGCGACGCGGCAGGTCTTGCGAAGCCGACATCAGGCGGCGGGGTTTATACGGGGATCCGTTCAGCACGCCATGCCGCTCTCGTTGCGGCTTCTGCGGTAAAGACCGGGGATTTCTCAAAAGGGGCCATGGCCCGGTACCAGGAGGCATGGAAGGCTGATTTCGGGCGTGAGCTTGCATTGGGGCTCCGCTTTCTCTCTCTCCGGTCACATCTGGGCCCTGCCGATATCGGACGAATATGCAGGGTCATGGACGACCCTGAGGTAATCGATATCATCATCAGGGAGGGAGACATGGACCGGCCGGCACGGGTGCTCATGTCGCTCTTCAGGGAACGGAAGATGGCACGCTTGTATGGGGTTTTCATCCGTGCACTGGCGGCCGACATCGTGCACCGCCGGTGATCGGTACGACCCGTGGATAACCTCCTGGCTGTGAACAACAACCCGAATGATCTCCAGACAGAAAACATGCGCAAGGGATTCTCCTGACAATCTGGAGATTGATGAAATTGAAGGACGGTGATGGAGTATGCCCGGGTATCGGTGTATGCCCCGGACGGAACCCGGGAGGGGCCGACAATAAACGCGCCCTGTTCATCGGAATCCCCACTGCCATGCCCGTGGTATCCGGCGCAGGAAAACTCGTGAAAGTTGCCTCACACAACAAACAATAACCTTTAACCCTTTTTTCTGCCGATATTTGTATCATGCACCTCATCGAGACCCGTGATCTCTGCTACAGCTACGTTTCCCACGGGAGATCGGCTCTCGACCATATCAACTTCATAGCCGGCAGGAACCAGCGCATTGCGGTCATCGGATCAAATGGTGCCGGCAAGAGCACCCTGTTCCGGCACTTCAACGGCATATTCCGCCCCACTTCCGGGGAGGTCCTTATCCGCGGGGAGCCAATCACGAAAAAAAACATCAAGGAGGTGAGAAAGTTCGTTGGCATCGTCTTCCAGAACCCCGACGACCAGATTATCTCTCCCACCGTCGAACAGGACGTGGCTTTCGGCCCCATGAATCTCGGTCTCGATGACGAAACGGTACACCACCGGGTAGACGAGGCCCTACGCCTCCTTGCGATCGAGGACCTGAAAGACCGCGTCCCGCACCACCTGAGCGGGGGAGAAAAAAAAAGGGTTGCCATTGCCGGTATCCTGGCCATGGAGCCTGAAGTCCTCGTCCTGGACGAACCTACCGCCGGGCTCGACCCCAAGGGCGTACATGACCTTGTCAGCTGTATCAACGAACTCTCGAGGACCTATGGGCTCACCGTGATATTCTCAACCCATGATGTCGGACTCGTGCCCGAGATAGCGGATTTTGTCTATGTCATGAACCAGGGGAGATTCGTCCGGCACGGGACAGTGAACGAGGTATTTTCAGAACCTGACCTCCTCAGATCAGTGCGCCTCGATGTCCCGGTCATCCCAAGACTCTTTTCCGACCTGAGGAAAGGAGGTGTCGCCGTCCCCATGGTATTCACCTACGAGGAGGCCCTTCTGGCGCTGAAGAAGGCATACCATGGGGCTTCATGATCGAAGAGCTGTTCTACATTGAAAAGCAGGGGTACAGGGAAAGCGTAGTCCACTCTCTCGACGCCCGTGTCAAGATCCTCATCGCATTCTCTGCCATCATCGCAATCGTTGCCATCCCCTACAGCACGCTCGTTTTCAGGGTGTGTGCGATATTTTTCGTGTATTTTGCGGTCCTGTGGGGTGCAAGCGCCCTGTCTCCGGTCCACTATTTCCGCCGCCTCGCCGGTATCCTCCCGTTCGGATTATTTCTTGCCCTCGCCCAGGTCTTCTTCACGAACCGGTATTATACCGAGTTCCATTCCCTTGTCACCCTGCCGTTCGGGGTCCATATTTATGCGGAATCCGTGGAGTTCGCCTGCATCCTGATGGTGAAGTTTGTTGCATCGGTTTCATTCATCATCCTCCTCTCATCGACCACGAAGATCAAGGACCTCCTTGAAGGGGCGGGAAGGCTTGGACTCCCTGCAGAATTTTCTCTTGTCCTTGGGATGATGGTCAGGTACCTCTTTGTCTTCGGCTATATGTTCCGCAAGATCAACCATGCCCTGATGACCCGGTGTTTCGATCCGTTTGACCGGGCCCTTCCCTATCGGTACCGGCTTCGCCAGATCGGCAACACCATCGGCAGCCTCTTCATCAGGTCGTATGAGCAGGGTGAACGGACCTACCAGAGCATGCTGTGCCGTGGGTACGGCCGCCATAGCCATGCCTACCTCACGAAAAAACAGTTGTTGCCCGCCGAATGGGCCGTGCTTGCTCTCGGCCTCGGAATAGCGGTTGTCATTCCTCTCCTCGGCTGGTCGGGGATGTACTAGTCCCATTATTGTTTTCCCTCCTGACACCATTCATGGTATCATGGAAAAAAGCCGTTTTTCCAGGGGTTTCATCACCTGCCTGATGCACCTGTCACGTCACTTCGCTCTGCCTGCGGAACAGGCATTCATCGGGGCCGGAGACCACCTGGACGAACTGGTCGTCCCTGACGGCTTCAAGGGCACGGAGATTGCCGACCTGGTCACCATGCTCCGGAAAAAGGTACTCTGGCATACACCCGGCTCGAACGACAAGGAGGACCAGAAGGATATCATCCGGATCCTGGACCGGATATCGGTTGCTGTCGATGCCCACCTTGGTATTGCGGACGCAAGTCCCGGTGAGTACCCGTGATACCTGTTTCCTGCCCGGGACAACCGGCGTCTCCTGTGTTTTTATAAAACCACGGTAGTTTTTATGCCTCTGCCAACCAAGGTATACTGTGAAACGTACCCGGACTGTAGGGTTCTGCTCTTTTTTCGCGGGAGGCATTCCTGATGAATGATACATACAATGCTTCAGACATCACCGTTCTCGAGGGCTTAAAGCCGGTACGGGCCCGTCCGGCGATGTATATCGGCAGTACCGACTGGCGGGGGCTCCACCACCTCGTGTACGAGGTCGTCGACAATGCGATCGACGAGGCCCTCGCAGGGTTCTGCACGCATATTCTTGTCACGATCCATAAGGACGGTTCTATCAGCGTCGAGGACAACGGCAGGGGCATCCCTGTCGACCTGATGGAGGAGAACGGGAAAAGCGCGCTTGAAGTCGTCCTGACGGTCCTCCATGCCGGGGGGAAGTTTGGGAAAAGCGTCTACCAGGTCTCCGGTGGTCTCCATGGTGTCGGTGTCTCCGTGGTCAATGCCCTCTCGTCCATGCTCGTTGCAGAGGTATTCAGAGACGACAACCTGTACCGGATCCAGTTCTCGGCTGGCGAAACCGTCCAGGACCTGTCAGTGCGGCCTGAAACCCCGGAAGAGAGGCAGGAACGGTTCACCCGGTTATACAGGGAACTGTACCTGTCAACGACAACTCGCCCGGTTACCGGTACAAGGGTCACGTTCATCCCGGATAAAACGATCTTTGAAACGGTCACCTTCGATTATGACGTCCTTGAGCACCGGTTGAGGGAGCTAGCCTTCCTGAACAGCGGCCTTACCATCAGGATCGTAGACGAACGATCCGGAGACGGTGAGACATTCTTCTATGATGGTGGCATCCGTGAGTTCGTGCGCTACCTCAACACGGAAAAAACCCCCATCCATCCGGACATCATCTTTTTCCAGCGGAATGATACCGAAAACAACGTCGAGGTCGATGTAGCCCTCCAGTATAACACAGGTTTTTCCGAGCAGGTACTCACCTTCGTAAACAGTGTTAACACCCGGGAGGGAGGGACTCACCTGGAAGGGTTCAGGAGCGCCATAACCCGCGGGATCAATACCGCTGCGAAGAAAAACAACCTTGTAAAAGGAAACGATATCTCTATCAAGGGCGAAGACGTCCGTGAAGGGCTTACCGCGGTGATCAGCCTCAAGGTGGCCCAGCCTCAGTTTGAGGGCCAGACCAAGATGAGGCTCGGGAACAGCAATGTCAAGGGGATTGTCGATTCACTGGTATACTCATCCCTGATCCAGTATTTCGATGAAAACCCGAAGACAATCTCTGCGATCGTGGAAAAAGCGGTCGTTGCCGCGCGGGCACGCGAGGCCGCCCGTACTGCCCGCGAACTTGCACGAAGAAAGAGCACCCTTGAATCGTCTGGCCTCCCGGGCAAGCTTGCCGACTGTTCGGAACGTGACCCGAGCAGGAGCGAGCTGTATATCGTCGAGGGAGACTCTGCAGGAGGTTCTGCAAAACAGGGCAGGGACCGTAAGTTCCAGGCGATTCTCCCCCTCAGGGGAAAGATCCTCAACGTCGAGAAGTCAAACGAGCATAAGATCCTGAAAAATGCAGAGATTCAGGCCCTGATATCTGCAATCGGTTCGGGAATCAAGGACGAGTTCGACCATAGCCGGGCCAGGTACCACTACGTGATCCTGATGACCGATGCGGATGTCGACGGGGCCCACATCAGGACGCTCCTCCTTACCTTCTTTTATAATTACATGCCCGGCCTGATTGATGCAGGGTGCGTGTATATCGCCCAGCCCCCCCTGTTCAGGGTAGCCAAGGGCAAACAGGAACGATATGTCTACAACGAGGAACAGCTCCGCGAAGTAACAAAGGAGTGGGGAGAAAAAGGGGTCTCGATCCAGAGGTACAAGGGTCTTGGAGAGATGAACGCCGACCAGCTCTGGACCACGACCATGGACCCTGACAGAAGGGTGTTAAAGCAGGTCCAGATCGACGATCCGGTATATGCAAAGGAAATATTTGAGAAACTCATGGGTGACGAGGTCGCACCCCGCCGGGACTTTATCAGGCGTCATGCAAAGGAGGTAACGAACCTTGACATCTGAAGGTCCCGGCCCTGATGAGAATGCCGGTGAAGAAAAGCGGGTGATCCCCGTTCTCATCGAAGAGGAGATGAAGACCTCCTACATCGACTACGCGATGAGTGTCATCATCGGGAGGGCCATCCCTGACGCACGGGACGGCCTGAAACCGGTCCACCGCAGGACCCTGTATGCGATGTGGGAGGAGGGCAACACCAGTGACAAACCGTACAGGAAGAGTGCCAAGGCAGTTGCCGCAACGATGGGAAACTATCACCCCCATGGTGATGCCGCCATCTATGACACTCTTGTCAAGATGGCCCAGCCGTTCAACTACCGGGCCATGCTGGTCGACGGGCAGGGAAACTTTGGCTCCATCGACGGGGATGCCGCCGCCGCGATGCGTTACACCGAGGCACGGCTGACGCGGTATGCAGAGGAACTGCTGGAAGATATAGAAAAGGACACGGTCGGGTTTACGCCGAACTTTGACGGCTCAAGAAATGAACCCGATGTCCTGCCGGCAAAAATCCCCAACCTCCTTATCAACGGTTCATCGGGTATCGCGGTCGGGATGGCCACCAACATGCTGCCTCACAACCTCTGCGAAGTCTGTGATGCGGTCGCCCATTTCATCGACCACCCTGAAGCAACGGTCCCGGAACTGATGCAGTACCTGCCGGGCCCCGACTTCCCGACAGGGGGGGTCATCACAGGGAACGAAGGGATCCTGGCTGCCTATGAAACCGGCCAGGGAAAGGTGGTCTGCCGTGGCGTCGCCGATATCGAGGACCCGGACGGGAAGGTCCCGAAGATCATCATCACCGAGATCCCGTACCAGGTCAACAAGGCCCGCCTTATTGAACACATTGCGGAACTGGTCAAGGACAAGCGAATAGAAGGGATAAGCGACCTGCGGGACGAGTCCGACAAGGAAGGTCTGAGAATAGTCATAGAGTGCAAGAAAGGGGCCTATCCCAATGTTATTCTGAACCAGCTCTACAAGCACACCTCGCTCGAGTCGAGTTACGGCATCATCAACCTCGCCATCGTCGACCGGCAGGCCAAGGTCCTCGGTCTCCGGGGGCTCATGGGCGAGTTCGTCAGCCACCGGATTGACGTGGTCAGGCGCAGGACTGAGTTCGACCTGAAAAAGGCTGAGGAACGGATCCATATCCTCCTCGGGCTCCTCATCGCCCTCGACCGGATCGATGAGGTCATCGCCACAATCAGGGCTTCTGAATCCGGGGAAAGCGCCAGGGAAGCACTGATAACAAAATTCATTCTTACTGAAAAACAGGCCGAAGCCATCCTCCAGATGCAGCTCCGCCGGCTCGCAGCCCTTGAACAGACCAAGATACGGGACGAACGCGATGCACTCGAGAAGGAGGCAGCAAGGCTCCGTGAAATTCTCTCAGACGAGAAAAACATCAGGGCGGTGATCCACGAAGAGATCCTTGACGTTTCATCGAGGTTCGGCGACAAGAGACGGACGAAGATCACCGGCGAATCGATCCTCCTTGACCGTGAAGACCTTATCGAGGACAAGCCTGTCCTTGTGTCCATCACTACCCAGAACTACATCAAGCGTATCGACCTTGACACCTATCGTCAGCAACGCCGTGGTGGCAAGGGAATTGCCGGGATGACGACCAAGGACGAGGATGCCGTCGACAACGTCTTTGTCGCCGACATGCATGACTACCTGCTCTGCTTCACCGATGCAGGCCGCCTGCACTGGCTGAAGGTGTACGACGTGCCCGAGGGGTCCCGGACGGCGAAGGGCAAACCTATCGTCAATCTCCTCAACATCCGCGATGAGCTTGTAACGGCAATCATTCCCATCCGGGAATTCCGTCCTGACCACTTCATCCTGTTCGCCACCCGGAGTGGCCAGGTCGTAAAGGTTCCTCTCGACGAGTTTTCACGTCCGCGGGCATCGGGGATCAATGCGATCAAGCTCCGCGAAGGTGACACCCTCGTCGATGTCCGCCAGACCGATGGCACCATGGAGCTCATTCTCACGACCAGGAAGGGCCAGAGCCTCAGGTTCCATGAACAGTCGGTCCGCCCCGTGGGACGCGGTGCCATGGGTGTGCGGGGGATTAAACTGCGGTCCGGAGACCTCCTCCAGGTCGTGACGGTTGTCAGGTCCGGGCACCTGCTCCTCACCGTAACTGCACGGGGTTACGGGAAACGGACGGAATTCGATGAGTTCCGTGGCCACGGCCGCGGGACAATGGGTGTACGCAATATCCTGACGGACCGCAGAAGTGATGAAGTCGTCACGACCCGGTCGGTGGAGGAAGACGATGAGATCATCCTCATGTCGGCTTCCGGCAACGTCATGAGGACGAAGGTTTCGGATATTTCCGTCCAGAAACGCAGCACCAGGGGAGTCAGGGTCATGGCACTCAACGAGGGTGACAAGCTGATTGGCCTTGCGGTGCTCAAGAAGGAGATCGAGTCATCCGAGATCCAGGATGACCCGGGATCCCTGGCAGTGGACCGGGAACAATAATCCCTTTTAATTGATCAGTGTCTGCCATTGTACGGTTTTACTGTCGTTACCGGAAAGATCTTCTGGCAGGTACCGCCCTGGTGACCAGTATTAAAATGCCGTATTCCCAGCATTATGGTGTGAAAACAGGAGTCGTCCGGATAATGGTCATGTTCCTGCTGACATCAGAGCGATAATGGCAGGATAATTCTGGTGGCGTATAAGGCCCCAGGTCCGGGAACCAGAACAGTTGTGGTGAGGAGCGTACCGGGGCATTTTTTATTGTGAGAAAACATGATGGTTATATTGATCTATACACAGGACCCGGCAGGGGCACTCCCGATACCAGATATCTGCCGCTTTCAATTCACGTCCTGTATCCACCCTATCTCGCGGACATGTCTCAGGAAGACCAGGTAACGGGCAGTATCCTGCTCATGGATGACGAGGA
>CAZGXZ010000071.1:0-11697 GCA_964530035.1 uncultured Methanoregulaceae archaeon | reverse complement strand
CCAGGCCAAGATCGGGGCCGTCATCCTGGTCATCATGGTCACCATGTCCGGGGTCGTGTTCTTCGGGATACTCTAAGAGCATTTTTCCGGTATTTTCGGAAATCTTTTTTTTACCGCGCCAGTGACATGTTCCCGGCGGAAATCACCATAAGATCGCATCATGTCAGGTGATTTCTTTTTACTACTTTTTATCCTAAAATTAAGATAAAATTTTATGACAGGCATTCCGGGACATGACCGGTAGTCCTATTAATGATCGAGGGATAGTTCTTCATATGGCTGATATGGAGCTAATCGCTCAGGTACGGGCACTTCCAAGCCGAGGGAGGGCACGCCTGAATACCGGGGACATCGACCTCATCCCGGTGAAGGAGGGTGAAGCTATCGAGATATCCCTCCCTGGCCAGGAGAAGCCTCTTGTGGTGACCGTTTTCGCGGACCAGCACGTCGAGAAGGGGTACATACGGCTTGACAAGGCGGACCTTGACCAGCTGGGGGCTGGTGAGGGGGCACGCCTTGCCGTCAGAAGAAAGGCCGGGATTTCCGAGGGGCTGAAGAAATCTACCGACGACGTGGCAAAGACAGTCGGCTCGGGAATCAACGCGATGGGTGCAAAGATAGGGGCAGCCATCGACCCCGGTGTTAAAAAGATCGACGAAGGCCTCATGACCGGTGCTGCGGCGGTATCGGGTGCGGTCTCGCAGGTCTCGGGAGCTGCTGGTTCCATTCCCGTCCCCGAACAGGTGACCAGCCTGATTGAGAGCGCAAAAAAGAAACTCACTCCCGGGGATGCCGCCCAACTCGCGAAGATCCTGAAGGAGAACGAAGGATCAGTAAAATCAGTGATCGTTGCCTCCGGGGCTCCCGTCAGGATGCTCTCCGGGATCAAGCTTCCCGCAGGGGTCACGGTCGCAGCAGTGAGACGGGGCGACGATGTCCTGATCCAGCAGCCAACCCTGGCCATCCTCGGCGGTGACACGGTGTTCCTCATTGGCTCTGAACCCGGGCTTTCTGAGGCTGTGAAGGTCATAGGGGCTTGAGCATGGAGATCACGGTCGGAAATGACCTCGTCATCATCGGGTTCATCGTCCTCATCGCGATCATCCTCATCCTGGTGATCGTCTGGGCAATCCGGCATACCAGCGCCGGGACGAAGAATGCCGAGATCGAACTTGAAAAACAAAAACTCTCGATCCTCCAGAAGGATATCTCCGCCCAGGCGAAGGTCCACCCGTTCACGAAACTCTCGGTGGACAGGATTGCCGAGCTCCGTGCGGTCGAGGAGGCGAACGATACCCTTGAACTGGACATCTATGCCAAGCAGAAAATGGTCGAGGCACGACTGAGAAAGCTCGAGAACCTCGTCCAGCAGGCAAAGCTCGACCGGATGCTCCTGAAGATTGACCTTGAGGAAAAGAAGGTGAAATAATGTCAGAATACCAGGAAGGAACCGCAGGGGAACCGTTCTGGAAGAACCTCCCAGACGTCGGCGGGTACCTGCAGGAAAAGATACCGACACTTGACCGCAAGCTTGACCGTTACTTTGACCAGAACTTCCCGTTGATCATCGAGGAGTGGGGGCTCCTCAGGGACGATGACCTCGTCGAGCTCGACCGGAGGCTGAACCGGGTGACAAGCGAGATCCAGCGTCTCAGCCGGGGAAAAATCGAGATAGCCGACCGGGTCGCACGTCTCGACACTACCCTGACACGACTGGAAGGTGCCAGGAAATGATCGACAATTACCTCAACACCTACATCGACCGGAGGATGAAGCTCCTGATCGACGAGTGGCAGCTAGCCACGAAAGCCGAGGTCAGGGACTATTCGGCGAGGATCGACACGCTCTGTGCGGAGATCGCCAGGCTCGACGGCGTTGAGAGAAGCGCCCTTGGCCGCCTGGAATCGCTTGAGACACGGGCAAAGCGGGTGGAGGCGCTCCTGAAATGACCGAACTCGAGTATTTCCTTATATTCATCATTATCATCATCGTCATCGCCTTTGTCATCTATTATTTCTTCAAGGGGACGTCAAGGGCAGGCATTTCCCTCGCCAACCCGGTCGAGAGCCGTGTCGATGAATACCTCGACCGCAGGTTCGAGTCGCTCGTAACGGAATGGGGTCTTCTGAGAACTCCCGCGGTGAAGCGGTATCTCGGGGAACACGAGGACAACCTGGCAGGAAACGAGTCAGACGCCGCCGACCTCCGCGTCTTTGAAAAGGAGATCGACAACACGCTCCAGAGACTCGAGGACCGTCTCGATGCCCTCGAAAAAGAACTTGCGAGCCAGGGGAAGTAAAAAGATTTTCAGGCCCTGAAGGCCGGGCCTCCCTCAGGGGAGACAATCCTTTTTTCACGTACCCTGACCAGGGCAGAATAGCTTTCCCGGGTACTTTTGCCGGCCATCTTCAACGAAATATTCTGTATCCATTTTAAGGATGTCCGAATCAGGACGGCACTTCCCTTATGCCTCACCCAGGATAACCTGTACAGGTGAAAACCGGCCGATATTCAGGAGAGAAAAGAAATACCGCCTTTCACCGGATTCAAGGGAAAAACAACCGGGATAGGCTAAACATATATACTCCCCGATAATAATCACCAATTACTCTTTCAAGTAAGGGGAGACGTACATGACGGAACATCATCCGATCCTCGGCCCGGTGGACTACCTGATCATCAGGTTTCCGGGGAACAAGTTCAGCGGTAAGATCGCCCCGGAACTGGTCGATCTTGAGAAGAAAGGCATCATCAGGGTTATCGACATGGTCATGATCATCAAGGACGAGCAGGGAAAGATCCTTACGATCGAGGCGAAGAACCTGGATGGAGAGGCTGGTGCAGCCTACCGGGAACTGGCAAAAAATGCCAAGGAATGGTTCAGCGAGGCGGATATCGAGGCGTTTGCCGAATCACTTCCGAACAACTGCTCGGCAGGGCTCCTGCTCTTCGAGAATATCTGGGCTATCCGTTTGAAACAGGCAATGCTCAATGCAGAAGCCGAATTGGTTGATATGGGCAGGATTCCCCCGGAAACCATTATCAGGGCTGAGCAGCTCATGGCTAAAGGAGAGTATTGACATGAGAGGACGACTTTTGATGTTTGCGGCAGGGCGGAAGATGGGCCAGATGCATGCAGAACAGGCCGCAGCCCAGGCCGAGGCAAACAGGCAGGAAGGTGCCAAGGCAGCGATCCAGCAGCAAGAGCAGGCCAAGGCCGGCGCCACTCCCGCTGAAGCCAATGTTACCGCCGAACTGCAGAAACTTGCCGGTCTTCACTCCTCGGGGGTCCTTTCCGACGAGGAGTTCACCGCAGCCAAGAAGAAACTCCTGGGGCTTTAAGGACCTCTTTTTTTCCGCTTCAGGGAACCACGGAGAAGTGATTGCCCCCCGGACTATCCTTGAATGCTGTTAAAAAGAGGAACGCGACGGGGATTTGCCTGAAAAAGAGGTTTACTAACTTTGTTGAAATCCTCCACATCCTCATTTTTATTCACCCCATTATGGGAGATCTCCATCAGTTGCAATTCCGATGATAGGATTTCCAACGAAAATTCTAGAAATGGCCTCATAATATGGAGATTTTGTAGGGGGATTTTCATGGTTAGGTGTGAACTCCTGTTCAGGTGTGTTTCAACAGAGCCGATTTTTTGGTTTTAACCTCTAACAGGCAGAGGATTATAGGGATTCGAACTGAGGGGCAGCCGCCCCCCAAACCCCCTGCATACGATAACCATGGCAAGCCGTTGTCGATTGCCTTATCAGGGTTGTTTATGCTATGGCTATCGTATTTTTTTATGTCTTCAGCGATTTTTTTCAAATCGAAATATCAATGAATGGCCATGAGACCGCCGCCGGGGCACCCTTCGGGGGCGGCGGTGTATCTTTTCGGGGGTGTGGGGGCACACCCCCACTGTAGGGCTGATGTTTATCGGATATCGTGAAAGGTGACTACGGGTATTCGGCAAGATTTGAAACATTCAGAAAGGTCTCGAAAAATTTCAGATCCCGTTTCTTCAATCATGCAGATTACCTGACAATTATGTCCGGCAAGAAAGAATTATTCGTTAAAATTGAGATTTTTTGACTATGTTGAAATCATCCTCATCTTCATTTTTATTCACCCCATTATGAGAGATCTCCATCAGTTGCAATTCCGATCTTAATGTTTCAACAATGCCGTTTTACAGAAAAAATCAGTTCTCTTCTGCCTTGATCTCCCGTGCTGACTTCCAGAAGAAGTATCCGACGACGGCGAAGGTGATCACCGGAGAGACCCACGGAGGGATATGGAAGCCGAAACTGTCCATTATCATGATGGAGCCGAGAAATAATATCGAGTACATCGCCCCATTTTTCAGGTAATGGTATTTCTTGACGGTCTTCGTGTTCGACACGGTGATCTGGCGGACAACAACCGCTCCAATCCCGCTCCCGATGATGATCAGGGGCACCGACATGGTGAATGCAAAGGCACCGATAACGCTGTCAATTGAGAACGTGGCGTCGATGACCTCAAGGTAGAACAGCTTCGACATGTCGGACATCTCGCTGCCGAGCATCTTCCGTTCCTGTTCTTCTGCGTTCTGCCTGAAACCGTGGACGATAAAAAAGGCGGTCGAGCCCATAACAGCGGCAAACGCCATCATCGGGTCCTTCTGGAGAGAGAACCAGACGATGAGTGCGAGGAGGACCGATACGACGGCATAGAACCAGACACCCTTCCGGGCGATGTACCGCTCGACACGGAGGCCGTAGTACTTCGTCTCAAGGAATATCCAGTTGAAGAACAGGAATACCAGGAATGTCCCCCCGCCGATGAGGAGGATTGGCGTCGATGCCTCGATCGCGGCGATGACCGAGGGGTCGCTTGAAAATGTCGCGGTCAGGGCGCCGACCGGCCCGAGGGATGGTGTTGAAAACCAGACGATGAGCCACGGCAGCGCACCCCGGATACAAAAAACCGCGATGAGGATGCCCCAGGTGAGAAACCACCTCCTCATGCGGGCCCCCATCGTGTTGAGGACCTCCGCATTGATAATGGCGTTATCAATGCTCGTTATAGTCTCGAACAGCACCAGCCCTGCTATTGTAAGGACGGCCAGTGCGATTTCCATGCTTCTTCATTGGCCGTGAGACTAGATATAGCCTGATGATTCAGGGATGAGCCAGGCGGGAAGGGAAATTCACCATAAGAAAGAAGGTCATTTCAGAGGGTCCGGAGGGCTTTCGCACTACGCCGGGATTGAAAGAGATACGATTTCATCGGTCCGGCGGACATCCCGTTATGTTCACAACAGCTGAGATTATGAAGGAAACAGCCCGGAATAATCCGGGAGTAGCCTCACGACTCCTGACCGGGTGTATCCGAGTTACCTTCAGGAGGACTTTCTTTCATTTCCCGCACCGCCATCCCGAGGACAAGGGCGACCGTTGAAGAGATGACGAGGAGCGAGAGCATAAGGGGGTCCGTATTCCCGATGACACCTACGAGGAGGATGGCGGTAAGGGGTATCCCGAGAGCACAGGTTATGACCGCCACCTCAAGGCATAACACCAGGATACCAAGCGGGATTCCGGGAAAGACCAGGCTCAACGCGAGTGATATCATGGTGCAGGCAAATATTGTCGGGAATATCGGGCCACCCAGAAAACCGCTCTTGAAAGACAGCGCAAGGAACACGATTTTCAGGACAGCCATGAGGAGCAGGAATGCTGCCCCGTACATGGCTGGCTCCTTCAGAATGCCATGGATCGACGACTCCCCGGAAAAGAGGAGCTCCGGGATGAAGGTGCAGACGATACCCATGATTACACCTGCAAACAGTACCCTTTCCATGACACGTCCGTGAAACACCTTTTCAGTGAACTGTCCCACACCCCGCATGACGGCCCCGATGGCGACGGCGACGCCGGCACCGAGGACACCGAGGATGACCGCATAGAGGATGTGCATCGGAGTAACCGTCCCGATGGGCGGGAACTCCATGAAGCTCGCAAAGGAGGCGAAACCAAAGAGCTTGAAAAGAAGAAACCCGATCACGCCGGCAAGGAGGTTCCAGGCAATGAATTTCAGGGCGTTCTTATTGCCGACATTGAACTCTGTTGCTATCACTGCCGAAAACAGCGGGTTTCCAATAATCCCGTTATAGGCCGAGGCGAGTGCCGCCACGTCGAACCCGATGCTGACCTCGTTGATGATTTTCAGCTTCTCCCGGAACCAGGCCGAGATCTCCATGACGAGAATGGCGATGGGGCCCTCGGGACCGACGCTCACCCCTGATACCAGGGAGAAGAACGCCGACAGGAGCGTCCCCGGAAAGATCCGGTAATCCGAGTGCGCCTCTTCCCCCTTCATCGAATCAGTCAGGTTCCCATGGATGACATCGGGAGCTTTGAAGTATTTCAGGCAGACCCCGACAAGGAACGAAAAGAAAACGACGATAACCGGAATAATCCACCGGTTGGTTTTCACAA
The DNA here is from genome assembly GCA_964530035.1 of uncultured Methanoregulaceae archaeon. Classification (GTDB taxonomy): domain Archaea; phylum Halobacteriota; class Methanomicrobia; order Methanomicrobiales; family Methanospirillaceae; genus KLAP105. The sequence goes on along the minus strand of CAZGXZ010000071.1, from coordinate 5,220 downwards.
ATCCGTTTTCCCAGATGATACCATTTACCACAAGATACCCCTCGAGGAAGATCGTGGTGAAACCGATTGCGACTGTTGCGATCAGGACTATCTGCCATATTTTTGGATGGCCCACCTTTTCCGGCATCTCTTCCGAAGTCGAGGGACTCATGGTATTTCCTGCCTGTATCTGCCTCCGGAGGTCATGAACCGGCTCCCAGCCCGACCTTCAGGGCATGCTGCCTGGTGAAAGCATCATGAGTACAAAGGACAATCACGGAAATGAAGATGTTCATCCCTTTGAAAAAAGGGGCAACAAGGGAATGGACAATTCGTCCTGAAATGAAACGAATCACCGCGATGAGAACCACCTGAAGCAGGGTATTGTGATCGATCCTATCGGGCGGGACCTATTTAATACGTGTGAGCCGTAAGACCGGTGCTGCCGGTCTTGTTTGCATGAATGAAAAAAGTATCAGGGGGAAGGCTCGGGGATCTGCATCGGGTGCCCCTTCAGGTAGATGGACCCGATGATGGCGATGATCCCGCCGATGATCCCGAATACCCCGAGCACGAATGGCAGCACCAGTGTACCCACGTAGGGATTTGCAAGGAGGATGCACCCGAAGATGATCAGGAGGAGCCCCATAATGCCGGCACCCCAGCCGCCGCCCTTGAATGCCGCGAACAGGCTCATGAAACCCATCATCAGGCCCCATACCCCGACGAAGATGAGGAGCATGAACGGGACGAAGAAGGCACTATAGAGCGGGTATGCGAGGATGGCAATACCTGCGATGATCCCGAGGACCCCGAAGACGACCTTCCAGGCGAGGTTCGACTTGTCATACGCGAGGCTGATAAGCCCCATGAGGCCGCTGACGAACCAGTAGGCACCAAGGAACGTGACGAGCACGAGGAGGGTCCCGTACGGATACGTGAGGAACATGATCCCAAGGATAAGCGTGATAATACCCTGGATAAGGATCAGCCACCAGGGGAACACCGGGATGCCCGGCGTGATGCCCATTGAAGGAGTCTCCGCTTCAGTCATAATGGAAACACTATGAGACTGTACGGTATTCAGTTATATTCTTAACCTGTCTGTGGTACGGGCTTTCTTGCGATAAAGAACGTTAGTATTCGGGCAACGCAATGTGACCTCGTTATTTGTTCGGGTATCGGCCATTCCAACCAGGTCAACCGGGGGTCACCCACGGTTCCACAGATACTACCCCGATACCAGGATTCCAGGTAGTTCTGCATTCACTCAGCGACCAATGTGATTATTTTTCGCATCGGGTCAATGACATGGATGGAAAAATGAACGGCCCCGCAGACATCTGCTCGTCAACCTAAAGTGCTTAACCAGGTGTTCGTCTCGTATCTGGAAAATGTAAGCCTCACCTGAAAAAAATTTCTTATGTATGCTGATGGGACAGGCTTTAACAAACTGATTGACACAGGTATCCCCTGCAGGGGAAATAACTTGGATGAACACCATTTTTTAAAAATAAACTGAAACAAACCGTCAAAACATAAGACTACTTTATAGATGCACCCCGTGGTCCCTCCAGGCAGTTACTCCTTTTATATATGATGAAATCAATGAGACAGTATCCTGAAATATTGGAGACATGAAAATGGTAGAATTTGGTCCAATCCAGCTGATAGCAATCGGATTCCCGGAGATCGACAACCTGAAAGGCGATCTTTTAAAAGAACTGTTCTCGCTGAGCCAGGAAGGGCTCATCAGGGTCATCGGGCTCTCGGGCATAATCAAGGATGAAAAGGGAAACGTTGCCATTGCAAAAATCACCCAGCTCCCTGAAGAGGAGCGGATCAAGCTTGGTGCTGTTGTCGGTGCCCTCATAGGCCTTGGGGCCGGAGGAAAAGAAGGTGCAGCAGCTGGGGCTGAAGTCGGTGCCCAGATGGCCGCCATGAAGGACTTCGGGCTGAGTAAAAAGGAACTCCTGACGATCGCCAAGGACATGCCCAATGGTACCGCGGCAGGCATCATGCTCGTCGAACATCTCTGGGCCAAAAAACTGAAGGAAATAGCCATCAGGCAGAAGGGTATCGTCATGGCCAACGGCTTTATTTCTCCCCTTGAGCTGGTATATCTCGGTGCACAACTGGCAGAAGGAGCAAAGGCTGCTGAAAAGATACGGCTGGGATGACCGGAAAGGAGCTGGGATTCATCAGGTCCGAACCCACCCGGCAACCAATGAGCACACCTTCTTTTTGACAGGGAATTCTATGATACGAATTCCAGGACTCCCGGACTTGCCTTTCAATGACTGGAAACACGGCCTTTTCCTGTCCCTGTCACCGCAATCCCGTGAAATGAATGTCGTTTCTTAATCAGGATCCCTTATGCCCAACCCGGTCATCATCCTTTTAAAAGAAGGAATACAGGGGTCTAAAATGATTTTTATTGTTTTTTACTCTGTTGAGATCCTATGATTGGAATTGCAGCGGATGTAGGTCTCTCATAATAGGATAAATAAAAGTGAAGAGAGAGAAGATTTTAACAGAACTAAAAATCTCATTTTTCTGAATAATTCCTCCTTCCCTGACATAATTAGCATGTAATCTGCATGATTGAAGAAACGGGATCTGAAATTTTTCAGGCGTTTTTGAATTCTTCCAGACCTTCCCGAATACCCGAAGGCACATCTTTCCCGCTATTCTATAATCACGACCCCTTCAGTGGGGGCATACCCCCACACCCCCGAAAAGATACCCCGCTGCCCCCGACGGGCGCCCCGGCGGCGGTCTCACGGCCTTTTAAGAGGGTAAAAACCTCGCCAAGGTCAGATAAAGTGAGAGAAAATAAACCCGAATAACAGCTGTCAGGAAATCGCCAACGGCTTGCCATGGCTATCGTATGCAGGGGGTTTGGGGGGTGGCAGCCCCCCGGTTCTCATCCCTTTGATCCTCTGCTCGTGAAAAGTAAAAGCCAAAAAATCGACTCTGTTAAAATGCAAATGAACTGAAGTTCGCACCCGAACCATGAAAATTCCCCTTCAAATATCCTTATTATGTAGCCATTTTTTGCATTCCCATAGGAAACCTCCTGATCGGAATCGCCGCTGAAGGAGACCTCTCATAATGGAGTGGATAAAAATGAAGACCGGGAGGATTTCAACGGAGCCGTTTTTTTACACCGCTTCAACCGACCGCCGTTCCTTGTGCCTCAGGTACAGCTTGAACGTCTCACCGACGAAGAGCAGGACCACTCCCGGGACAAGACAGATGAGCCACTGGTCTGCGGTAAGGGACGTCGTCCCGAAAAAGTACTGGAACAGCCTTGTCTCGGTCATGAGCAGGGTGCTCGCCAGGACCCAGAGATAGGCATACAGAAGGTTCGGGTTGGAAAACGTCGAACGACTGAACGCAGTATCTGACGGGAACCTGAGGTTCAGGGTCACGAAGATGTTCATGAGTGTGACAGAGATGAGCGCCATCGTCTGGCCGGTCTGCCAGGAACCATACGAAGTCTCCCCGATGCGGTAGAGGAGGAGAACGGACGCTGCCATGAACGCCCCGGCGAGGAACAGCCGGATATACATACCATTCGAGATGATTGACTCGTCGTGTCTCCTGGGCTTTCGTTCCATGATCCCCGGTGAGGCCGTGTCCATCCCGAGCATCGCCCCGATCGGGGCTACGATGAGCATGTGGATGAAGAGGACCTGCGCCGGTGAGAACAGGGCGGTCCCGGCGATGGCGAATGCCGAAGAACCGAGGAACGCAAGGATGAACATGAACAGGTTCGCGATCTGGATGCGGAGGAACTTCTGGAGGTTGTCATAGATCTTCCTGCCCTCCTCGATGGCGGTGACAATGGTCGCGAAGTTGTCATCGGTGAGGATCATCTTGGCAGCACCCTTTGCAACGTCCGTTCCCGTGATGCCCATGGCAATCCCGATGTCCGCCGCCTTCAGCGCCGGGGCGTCGTTCACCCCGTCGCCGGTCATTGCGACGATATTCCCCTTGTCCCGGAGCACGTTGACGAGCTTCACCTTGTGCTCGGGAGAGACACGGGCAATGACCCCGATTCCGTCGATTTCCCGTGCAGCTTCCTCGTTGCTCATGGCGGCAAACTCGGCCCCGGTGATGGCACGCCCCTCGATCCCGAGTTCGCGGCCGATGGCCCCGGCCGTGACCGCGTGGTCTCCGGTGATCATCCTGACCTGGATCCCGGCCTTTTTCGCCTTTGCAATGGCGTCCTTCGCCTCGGCACGCGGGGGGTCCACCTCGCCGACGAACGCGGTCATGACGAGGCCTTCCATGAGGGGCATGAGGTCGGCCTTCGGGTCAAAGGACACCGGGTCGAGTTCCTTTTCAGCAAATGCAAGGACCCTGAGCCCCGAGCTGGCGATGTTTTCGTTTTCCGCGAGGACCTTTTCCCGGTCCTCCCCGGTCAGGAGCCGGGTGGAGCCGTCCGGCATCAGGCCGTGGGTGGCCCGTGAGAGGATGACATCGGGGGCCCCCTTGATGTACGCCCGGACGACCTCCTTTCCTCCCATCCCCTTCATGGCATGAAAGGTCGCCATGAACTTGTAGTCCGAGTCGAAGGGGATGCTGGCAATTCTCGGGTTGTTCCTCCTGAACTCCTGCACGTTCACGCCGCCTTTCTCGGCGAGGACATAGAGGGCCCCCTCCGTCGGGTCCCCGATCACCTGCCCGTCCCTGATATCGGTGTCAATGCAGAGGGCGGAGGGAAAGAGGACGTGGTCCAGGTCCTCCCCGGCATCGCCCTCCGTCCGCTGGATCCTGCCCTCGAAGCTGTAGCCTTCTCCCGAAACGCTGTACCGGTGATTCACTGTCTCGATGACCCGGACGGTCATCTGGTTCATGGTGAGGGTCCCGGTTTTGTCCGAGTTGATAGCCGAGGTCGACCCGAGCGTCTCGGCCGCCGGCAGGCTCTTGATGATGGCATTCTTGCTGGCCATAGCGACCGTCCCCATGGCAAGGATGGCGACGACGACCGCCGGCAGGGCGTCAGGTATCGAGCCGATGGCAAGCGAAATGCCGATATTGAAGAGCGTGGTGAATGACTCTCCCTGCGAGAGGCCGATGGCAACAATGCTTACGAAGGCGAGCACCGCCATGCCGATAATGAACAGGGTGACGCGGTCAATCTGTTTCGTGAGCGGAGTCTTCTCCTCCTTCTGCTCCGTGAGCATGTGGGCGATATGCCCTACCTCGGAGCCCATGCCGGTGCTCGTGACG
>CAZGXZ010000070.1:0-11798 GCA_964530035.1 uncultured Methanoregulaceae archaeon | reverse complement strand
AGCAATGCGAGTGCCAACAGGATGCGGCCTGAGGTTCCCCTGGTTGTCCCGGAGGTCAATCCTGATCACCTGGGTCTCATCGATGTCCAGCGGGACCAGGGAGTAAACGGTTTCGTGGTTACCAATCCGAACTGTTCCACCATCATGATGACCATGTCCCTCGCACCTCTTCGGAAGTTCTCCTATTCCTCGATACAGGTTGCCACCATGCAGGCAATATCCGGAGCAGGTTTCAACGGCGTGGCGGCCATGGCCATCTATGACAACGTTGTCCCGTTTATCGGGCAGGAGGAAGAGAAGATGGAGATGGAGACTCTCAAGATCATGGGTTCCCTCGACGGAAACGAGGTGAAAAACGCCCCCGTCAATGTGAGTGCGAGCTGTCACCGCGTCCCCGTACTTGATGGGCATACCATGGCGCTCTGGCTCGACATCAAAGAGGACCCTGAACAGGTGCGTGAAGCGTTCAGAACATTCAACCCACCGATATCGGGCCTTCCTATGCAGCCACCATCTTCTGTATATCTCCATGATGCTGACAACCGGCCGCAACCGCGTCTTGACCGGATGAGGGGAAGAGGTATGACGGTATCGGTAGGACGTATCCGTAAGGGACTGCGCTATGTTGCAATGGGCCATAATACCATCCGTGGAGCCGCCGGGGCTTCAATCCTCAATGCCGAGCTCATTGTTTCGCGTAAGTACCTGTGATCTCCGGAGACACACGGATGCAACAACAGAAAGACAATATTGTTTTTGTCGGGAACAAACCGGTCATGAATTATGTACTGGCAGTTGTCACCCAGTTCAACAACGGAGCCGATGAGGTAGCGATAAAAGCCCGTGGAAAGGCAATCTCGCGTGCTGTTGATACTGCGGAAATTGCTCTGTCCCGGTTTCTGAACGGAGTTACAAAAAAAACCATCTCTACCGGAACAGAAGTAATCCAGACAGAGGACGGAAAGACAAATGTATCAAGTATTGAGATAGTCCTCGCGGCACCCAGGTAATCTTCTCTCCTCATTTTCCCAGGCAGTCCTGGTGACTCTGGTTTGTGTCAGATGCGATTTTTTCACAACCTGCTGCTCCCCCGGTAGGCGGTATGCAAGGAGTGGGGATTCTGACCTGGCCAAGGTATTTGTCACCTGAATACAATACCCTACACCGATGCACCGGGCCTGCCCTATCGTTGCCATCCTTTTCATTTTACTGAGTTTCCAGGTGGTGGCAGCAGCAGGTGACTCGCGGTTCGGATACATGTCCCTTGAATCGGTATTCCTTGATCTGGACCACGGGACGGCAACGTATCACCTGACCTATCGCATTGATGACGGAATGCGGTTTCTGTTCCTCTTCATCGGGTTAAATGACCTTGAAAACCGTGTCCTTACCCTGATTGATGAACCATCAGGTGATGTCACATACTGTGATACGGGCCGTGCGGATGTCGTTGTCAGAAATGGGGCCGCCATCTATGGCACGGGGATGTATTACTACCCTCGGCACACTTTTTCAGCAGCGGTTCCAAATCTGACCATCCGGACTCCACAGGGCCTGAAATATTTCAGGATGACTGATTCAGTCCCTGAAGGCATAGGGTACTACCAGCAGATCTGACCTTATGGGTTTCATGTCATCCTGACACGTCGGCCCGGTTTCCTGAGTGGATCCAACGAGTCAGGAGCAGTTGGAACGCTACTCCTATAAATGCGCAGATTAACCCGGCGATTGTCCCATAGAGGATATACTGGAAGGCTTCCTCGGGCAATACCGGGAACTGGGCAACCTTGCTGACCGACAGCACGTACGTGCTGGCGCCAAAGGCGATAAGGCCTACGGCACTTAAAAAAAACGGATAAATGACAACTTTAGGCATGTTTTCCCGTTCATAAAAGAAATTATCCACGATGGTCCCAAGGGACATGAGAATCCCTGCAACAACGAACCATTCGATTGCACCATACAGGAAGCTCATGAGATAGAGGAGAAGCCCGAATGACCCGCTCGGTGCATGAGCGACGACACTCATCATGCCCATGATTATGCCTATGGCAATGATGATAATTCCGGCGACGTAGGTAACGAAGGAAAAACGCCCCCTCGAGAGCTGGACCCTGAGTCCGTCAACGAATTCATGAACGTTTTCATCGAGGCCGAATCCCCTGTAGAGGAGATAGCTGCCGATTGCACCCACGACAATAATGGTGGCGATCTGTGGATAACCGAAGTAATAACTCGCAGCATACAGGAGCATCGCCAGACCGAGAGGTATGAGGGCAAACCTTGAAAATTTCGGGTCACTGATAACTTTCTTGATGATGTAATAGGTCCCTTCGAGGTTTGGGATCTGGTTGACAATAACCCTCCTGACGCTCGTAACCATCATCCTTGACTGGATAATGGGCAGGATGAACTCGTCCTCTGCACCATCGGCCACAAGGATGCAGTGAGTTGCTCCGGTTTTTTCCACGACTGTCTCGAGTGATTCAGCGATCTTTCTGTCGCCCTCGATCATATGGAGGTGATTGCCAGAGATCACGGCTATCTCTACGTCTTCTCCCTTTTCCAGTAACTCATCGAATATTTTTATTGTCTGGAATATTGCATTAATGTCCGAGTCCTCGGGATCGGCAAGGGCAAGCTGAATCGCTGCATCGAGTGCTCCTTCTCTACCGATAACCGGGCTTTTTATATCGGCCTTGAAACCGATGTCGTCGTCACGATCAACGGAGAGGACAAGTGTCCGCGCCGGAGGCATTCTTAATAGAAAAGTGAGTCAAATCTATAAATATGTAGTGTTATTCTGAAAAAAGAAGGTTATATGAGTTTTGACCTCTGCAACAGCAGGAGGTCGTCGGTGGTCAGCTTTTCTCCAGACCTGAACATCTTGAAGATCTGCTCTGCTTCCTTCCTGACCGCCTTTTGCTCCTTGCTCATCTTGACTTTCTTGGTTTTCTTGCGGAGACCGGAAATCACCTTATCATAGTCCCGCAGTTCTTTCTGGCATGCGATGAAGTACTTATGCTCGGAATCCGCAGATTCCTGTGCCTCGACAAAATTTTTATGGGAGAGGTCAGCATCCTCGCGGGACTTGTCAGCCTTGCGGTAGAATTCGACCATGAAATCATGGTGCTGTTGTGCAAGTTCGGCAAGCTCAGTGACATGGGCATGGATATCCGAGGCCTCCTTTCGCAGGTCGCGGGCACTGCCGATTTTTCCCCGTATTTCCTTGTTCTGCTCCAGTTCAGCTTCCTGTTCCCTGATGGTTGACTTAATCTGCTTGATCTTGTCAATAAGCTCTCGTTCCTTGTCAACCGAGAATACCTCGGTCTGTTGCCGGAACTCGAGGTGCTCAATCTGTTTCTGGAGTTCCTTGATGCCACGGTTCCTGATACCGCCATGCTCCTTTTTAAACGCCTCTATCTCGGTGAATATGGCATTGGCCTGGTCGTTCAGCTCATTACGCTTCTCTTTAAGGCTTTGGACTTCATTGTTGTATTTATCCCGCAGTTCCTTGTTTTTCTGGGCCTCTTCAACGTATTCACGTGTAAGGTTGTTGAGGGTGTTGCGCTCACGTGCATACTTGCTTGCGAGGGCGTTGAGCTCATTTCTCCGGTTTTTATGTTGTTCTGACTCGGCCAAAATTTTTTTGCGTTTTTCAATAAGATCGTTCAGCATGCTTTTCTTACCTCGTATGGCGGTACTTGTTGCGTTGTTGCCAGGATTGCTCGTCCATTATACCGTGTATGTTTTTCGCTCTGCATCCCGGGGTCTGCCACACCCAGGTTCCTGTCCCGGAACTCCCCGCTCCTGTGCTTGAGGAGGGATCCTTGGCTTCCTGAAATGATCTGCGGAGAAAAAAAGCCTGCCTTCATCGTAGGCGTGGTCATACTGCGGTACATGTTCAACTCCCTGTACATGGCTGCCTTTAAAATGGCAGCCGGATGCACATCACCCTGGCAGGTGACGCAAGCGTATATAATAAGGATATGTGAATGCTTAATAATTTCCTATAAAAAAGAGGATGCCGGATGAATGTATCCGCAGTCGGTTCGAACAATGGCAGTTGTCCGGTAATCCGGCATCGGGAAAGGCAGATTGGTGACAGTTGGTGTTTTTTACCCTACCCACTCAAGGATACCTCCTCCGCTGGCGATCTCACGGGCCTTCTTCGCCTTGGGCATCTCGGGTGCTTTCGGGTTCTGAGTCTTGGCGTCAATTTCCTGGAGGATGCTCTTGTAAGACTGGCGTGTTCCAAGAACATCACCTCTCTTGACACCTGTCATGATGGCAAGCACACGAACTTTACCTTCCATGTCGTTCCTCACCCGAGCCCCCCAGATAACATCGGCATGGGGATCGAGTTCATAGGTAAGCGACGTTGCAATCTCCTCGGCATCGGTCAGGGTGAGGTCGCTTCCACCGGTTATGTGGATCAGACTCCCTGTCGCACCGCGGTAGTCGACATCAAGCATGGGATTCGAGAGGCACTCCCTGACAACGCTTTCGGCCTTGTTCTGCTGCTTGCTTTCACCGACAAGCATGACGGCCACCCCTCCCTTGCTCATGATCGCCCTGACATCGGCATAATCAATGTTGATAAGCGATGGCTCGGTGATGGTCTCGGTAATTCCCTTGACCGTTTCACCGATCAGCTGGTCCATTACCGAAAATGCCTGGCCAAGCGGAAGGTTCGGGACGAAATTCTTGAGCCGGTTGTTGTCAAGGACGATGACCGAGTCAGCTGCAGCGCCAAATGCCTCGAGACCTTCCTCGGCACGAACCAGGCGGGCCTTCTCGACCATGAATGGGTAGGAGACCATTCCAACGACGATTGCCCCCTGTTCCTTGGCGACCTGCGCTACAACGGGTGCCGAACCGGTACCGGTCCCACCGCCCATTCCTGCAGTAACAAAGACAAGATCGGCCGATTCGAGAAGCGCCTCGAGTGTCGGACGTGCCATCTCAGCCGCCCGTTTCCCGACATCCGGATATCCACCGGCCCCAAGACCCCTGGTGAGGGACTTTCCGATAAGGACACGCTTGTCGGCCTGAATCATGTCCAGATGCTGCTTGTCAGTGTTAATCGCGATTGTTTCCGCCCCGGAAACACCCATGTGGTGCAGGCGGTTGACTGTGTTGTTGCCTGCGCCACCACAACCGATAATGACAATCCTGGGATTTCCCACAATGTCGTCGTCGAGGTTGTTCGCGGGGCTTTTCATCTCCTTTTCGATCTCCGCGTTTTTCAACGCCTCGTTAATGATGCTCTGCATGCTGGACCCTCTTACACCTTGAATGATACCTGGTCACTTTCCTTTAAGACACGGTTGGCACGTCGTTCGATAAGCTCACGGACAGCATCCCTTACCGCTTCAGAAACGGTGGGAAACTCTCCTGCCGCCACCATCTGCTCAAGCATATCGATTTGCTGCCCGGGTAATCTGAGCGTTATCCTCTGCATCATGATTAATCACATGTCTGACATTTGTCTGACATTTGTCTGACATTTGTCTGACATTTGGAACCTCCATGTCTGACACTTACCAGATAGTCACAGAATATAACTGTATTGTATATATATTTTTCCGTATTTTCCAAACGCTGGCTTTTTGGCGACAGGCCTCCCTAGTTCTAAGGCAGGTCTTGGTGTTTTGATGCAGCCGGTACCAGGAAAAGTAATCCATGGAGGGCGTTTGAAAACAGAGGAGGCTCTCAGGGGCAGAAGGCTCCTGGATTTTTCCGCCAGTATCAACCCTTTTCCACCTGATATCCTGCCGACACTCGACCCGGCTGCAGTCAGGTCCTACCCTGATGACGATTATGTTCTCCTTAAATCGGCAATCAGTAGACAATTTGATAGAGAACCCACGGAAATTACGGTCGGCAACGGTTCAATTGAGGTCCTCCGGACCTATTGCCAGGCTGTCCTCGGTAAAGGCCTGACATACGGGACCATCGAACCGACCTTTGGAGAATATGCCTATTCTGCGCGGCTTACCGGTGCCACTCCCTCACAGTATCCGGATAAAGCCGATGTCCTCTTTATCTGCAACCCGAACAACCCTGATGGAAAATTGAAGGATCGAGCCGAAATCATCTCGCTCGTCCGGGAAAGGGCAGCAGATGGAAAATTAACGATGGTAGACGAGGCGTTCATGGAGCTCTCCGACAGGGACGAGTCGGTTGTCAAGGTGAAAGAGAACGGACTTTTTATCATGAGGTCGCTTACGAAGTCCTTTGCCGTCCCGGGACTCCGGTTCGGTTATGGTTTTGGAGACGCGGAACTCGTACAACATATGGAGGCGCTCCGCCCACCCTGGACAGTCAACTGCGTAGCTGAAAAGTTCGCGATCGAGGCGATGAGCAGACTGGATGATCTGGTTTCATCGCGTGACAGGATTGCTCAGGAAAGACTCTACCTTGAGCATCAGCTTGAACTCACAGGGTTCCGGTGCCTGCCTTCCAGGGTTAACTTCATCCTTGCCACCGGCAAACGCCCGGCTTCAGAGATTGCAGAAACACTCAGGCAAAAAGACATCCTTGTGCGGGACTGTACCTCATTCGGCCTCCCGTTTTCAATCCGTATTGCCGTGCGACAACACCCGGAAAATGAACAGTTCGTTGAGGTCATGAGGGAATGCTTGCCCTGATCATGGCCGGTGGCAGGGGGACGCGTCTTTTGTGCAATGAAAAACCTCTTGTTCTCCTGGACGGCCACCCTCTCATCTCGTATGTCATAGATGCCTTTTCCGGATATGAAATACTGGTAGCAACGTCAGATAACACCCCCTACACCAAAAACTGGTGCAGGGCACTGGGGATAGAAGTGGTCCGTTCAGACGGGAAAGGGTACTGCGAGGATTTGTTTTCAATTGTTCGTGAAGTGGAGGAAAAGGCACCTCTGTTTACCTCTTCAAGCGATCTTCCAACACTTTCCGGGGCACTCATAGGGGAGGTCAGGTCAGCCTTCCTGCACTCCGGACGGGAGTCCTGTTCTGTCTGGACCCCTGTTTCCGTGTATGACCACTTCGGTCTTGGGAGACCTGATTCATGGAGTATCGGGAACGAGATGGCTGTCGCTTCGGGGCTCAACATCATCGACGGGAGGATACTGGAGCGGGCACAGACCGAGCTCCAGTACCTGACAAAGGAACCGGACTGCCTGCTGAACCTGAACACCCCGGAAGAATATGCCGCCCTGGAACGGTGGTTCAAAGATAAAGGTGAACTCCCTGGAGAACACCCGTTCCAGGCCTGTACAAAACGATAAGTCCATGCAGGGCCAACAATAGTGGATATGACAGCCTCACGGGAGATAGAGGTCGAGGGGCATATCATCGATTCAGGCATCATGACCTCTATCTTTGACACTATCATGGACCTGGGTGGTAATTTCGAAATTCTCACGTTTAACGTGGGGAAGCGAAAAACCGACCCAAGCTATGCGAGGCTGAAGGTCAATGCGGAAAACGAGGAGCAGGTTGTCCGCATCCTTTCTGAACTACACCGTTTCGGGGCACGACAGCCGGAGGTCGAGGATGTCGTGATCGTCCCGGCCGAAGGAGACCGGGTTGTACCCAAGGGGTTTTACTCGACCACGAACCATTTCACCTCCGTAAAGTACGGAGGCGTCTGGCTCCCCGTGGAGGAGATCGAGATGGACTGCCTGATTGTCATCAGGGAGTCAGATTACCGGGCCTTATGCACCCCGATTGCCAAGCTTAGAAAAGGGGACAAGGTTGTCGTGGGAGAACAGGGCGTCAGGGTGACACCTCCCGAGCGTCCCCGGGAGCGCTCCAACTTCGAGTTCATGCACGGGACAGTCTCATCTGAACGTCCTACGGAAACGATTATCTCGAAAATAGCATCTGAAATCGTTGCCATCCGGAAGAAAAAGGGGAAGGTGGGCCTCGTAGCGGGCCCTGCGGTAATTCATACCGGAGGCGATGAAGCAGTTGCGTCAATGATCCGGAAAGGCTTTATCAATGTCCTTTTTTCCGGCAATGCGCTCGCGACCCATGATATTGAGCTGAACCTCTACGGGACTTCCCTCGGAATGGACATTTCTACGGGAAAACCTGTCGTTGGTGGACACAAACATCACCTGTATGCGATCAGCGAGGTAATCAGGGCCGGTTCGATACGTGCGGCCGTGGAAACGGGCATCATAACCGGCGGGATCATGTACGAATGTGTCAGGCACAACGTGCCGTTTGTCCTTGCCGGGTCAATCCGTGACGATGGTCCGCTCCCGGATGTCATATCCGACGTAATGATCGCACAGGACCGAATCAGGGACCAGGTCAAGGACTGCGACCTTGTCCTCATGGTTGCCACTCTCCTGCATTCAATAGCCGTAGGCAACTGCCTGCCCTCAAGGGTGAAGACCATCTGCGTCGATATCAACCCCTCCTCGGTTACAAAACTGATGGACCGGGGGACTATGCAGGCAATTGGTGTTGTCAGCGATGCAGGGACATTCATGCCCGCGCTTGCCAAAGAGATTGACCTGTTAAACGGTACTATCAGCGCGTGAGGGGCATCCAGAGCGGGTGTTCCCTTTCAACAACAAATTTCCATTCATCCCTGCACGGGCAGGGAATCGCAGCAGCCTCTTCGAGTCTGGCCCTGTCTCCTTCCCGGTAATAATCACGCAGGGCCTGCACGATTTCCCGATCGCATCGTCCACAGTTATGCGGTCCCCGGACGGAACCCCCGCCCACGGGATCGCAGGCAACATACCGGTCCGCAGACAGCAATACGGACAGGACTGACCAGAGGTATGGCGGGCGGTATTCCTTTCTCTTCCATAACCATTCCAGTTCGCAGCCCTGTTGGACTGTGCAGGGGTTCATGGATATGATCTCAGGAGAATCTCCGAGCCCGCGGATAGTTTCCACCATGTCTGTAATCGCATCGCGTTCCGTCAGGTAGGGGGGTTTCATCAGGAGATATGCCTTGACGCCTGCTCCGATCGAATGCGCTGTATCCGCTGCCCTGGTATAATCGCTGTAGGAAAATCCTTTTTTTATTGACCTGTTCCTGACCACGTCATTTGTGGTTTCCAACCCCATGGCGACATACAGGGGTTTTTTTAACGAACCATCATCCACATCTTCAAGGAAGGGAAGAATCCGTTCGGGAAGGACATATTCGGGACGTGTTTCCGCAACAACCCGCCTGCCTCTGCACCATTGGGCGATCTCTTTCCGGACAGAAGGAGGGACTTCGCTATCGTCAAAGAAACTCCCTGATGTGAACCATTTTATAATTGAAATTCCCTCAAGCGGCACATTGCTTTGAATCCAGGCCAGCTGAGCCCTGACAAAGGACTCCTGGTCTCCGCCGGGATTGTGGCGCTCGTTCCGGTATCCGCACATGAGACACCGGCCCCAGGAACATCCAGCGGTACGGAGGATGACGGTTACCGTGGTTTGAGGGCATCCATCGAAGAACTCGGTCCCTTTCCAACAGGCAAGCGGCTTAATCGCTTCGGACTGCTCCATGTCAGATCTGTCGGGATTCTTGGGTGTCAAACATCATGAATGGGTATGCTGAGACCGGGAAACAAGGAAACCCTGACTGCGGGTCTCTCCGGTAATGACTGATAACTACAGTTTTTTTCGCAGAAAGGCGGGAATAGAAAGTATTTATCATTCAAATGCTTAGGATGTGGAACCGAAAACAAACCTTCTGGGTGACATGTCCTTATGATGAACCCACCGCGAGTTCTTATCCTCCTCATCGCGCTAATTGCGCTTTGTGGTGTTGTTTCTGCATATCAGCTTGTCCTGGATGCCCCAAAGGAGATCCAGGTCGGCATGCCTCTTATTGTAACCGGCACGACGAACCTTCCCGCCGGGACCAGTACCGAGATGACATTCTCCCTGGTTGAATATACCCAGACCCTCATCAATACCCAGCCGGTCACCATTCAGGGTGAGAAGGAATTCAAGGTTAAATTCGATACGGCCGGCCTTAAGAAAGGGACCTACAAGGTCGAGATCAAGTCTTCCAGAGAGTTGTCGTCGGACTCCCAGACCATCAAGGTGGTACAGCTCATCGACCGTTCTGACGAGATCCAGCTGACTTCGTCCCAGAAACAGGACTTTACGGGCAGTCTCATCATTGCCGGCAGTGCACCTAAGAACGGTGCGGCAGGCATAGAGATCCATGTTTCTGATGAAAACGGTAACACCGTATACGGACCAAAATACGAATCAACTACCAAAGAAGGAACATTTTCGAAAAAGATCACCATACCTTCACCAGGTGTATATGATGTCGCGTTCTCCGATGCGAAAGGCCTCATCGGGACCTTCCAGTTCACCTCGGTCCGCATTGCCACCGTTGCACCCTCGGTCACCTCCATCACACCGGCCGAAACGGAAATCGTACCCGGGGATGAAACGGTATCAGCCACCGCGTTCGCGTCCCGTGAAAAACCCGCCTACTTTTCGGTAACAACAAAAAAAGGACCTGTGAAAATATACACTTCAACCGGCATCGACTGGGTTGTCGAATACTCGGCTGACGGAGTAACCGTTCTCAAGGTGAACGACCGAGGCACAATTACGGCAGAACAGGTAGATATTGACGGGAACGGAGAAATGGTACAAGTAAAGGTGTATCCAAGTTACGGTGATGGAGGAAATGTCACCCTGTATGCCGATAACGTGGGTAAGATCCTTATTGAAACCAGTGCTGCCCCGGTATTCGGAGACACACGTTCAACACCGACAGCAGCTCCGACAAAGAGCCCGTTAGCTCCATTGACCATTATCGGCGGGGTCATCGTTTCTGCCGGGATTGCCGCATGGCATTGCCGTAGAGCATAAAAAAGCCAGGATATCTGGCTTAAAAGATAACATTTTTACCGGGTAGCGGTAATGTAATAAGAAGTGCCGGGGTAGTCTAGTCCGGAAAGGCGGTGGCCTTGAAAGCCACTGGTGCTTGCCACCTCAAGAGTTCAAATCTCTTCCCCGGCGTTTCCATCCGTAGAAAAGGAGGACCCGTTATGTGTATCGCCATTCCAGCAGAAATCATCGAAATCCGGGATGGAAATGTTGCGCTTGTCGATTACGGCGAGCTGCGGCAGGAGGTCAGGATTGATCTCGTGGATGTGGCTGTCGGAGATTTTGTGCTTGTCCATGTGGGGTTTGCCATACAGAAATTGTCCCGTGACGAGGCACTTGAGACCCGCCAGGTTTTCAAGGAAGTCTATGCCGCCTTAAGTGACGGTGACTGATTTCCATTTAGTACTCTCTTCGTTGTACACTTTTCCCATCAGCTATCTTTTTGAGTCTTGCAATTCATAAACGACTACAAATGGCAAGAATGGTTGAACGCCGCCCATACCCCCTTTTTATATATGGGATTGTCCTGGTCATTATCATGGCTGTCGAAGCGGTCCTGGTCATTATCGGAGCGGTCAGCCTGCCGTTTATCGGGGCGGTCATGGTTCTCCTGCCAGTCTACCTCGTGGTAGCTCTGTGGCTTGGATCCTGGGGGCTCATCGCCGGTTTCTTCGGGTGGTTCCTGGCCAGAATTGCGATAGCAGGCTTTGCCATAACTGACTCCCAGGCGGTCCTCCTTGCCCTCCTGTCGGCATTCCAGGGCCTGGTCCTCATCGCTGTGCCGATGGCGGTCCTGTCATTTTCGGGTGCAGACCTTGATATGACCCGGGCGAGGGACGTTGTGGTTCTGTGTATCGGGGTAGTCCTGGCCTATGCCTTCTACATCATCTGGACCTATCTATCAGGGATCCTTGCAGCGATCATCATCTCTGGAACGAT
>CAZGXZ010000069.1:0-11894 GCA_964530035.1 uncultured Methanoregulaceae archaeon | reverse complement strand
ATGTCCTGCCCGGGGTCAAAAGATGCAAACTCGCTCCGTTCGGCAACCTTGACATTGAACGAGGGATCGGCTGTCGCCATGTGTACGAATGACACATGGGGAGGGTCGGAGGAGGCAAAAGCTGATGATGCACCCCATTCAAAGAACGTGACCTGGTCCCCGGAATCATCGGTAAAGATGAACGCCGTGGGCGTGTTCGCGTCCCGGACAAGGAAAAATTCCTTTTCTATACCCAGTTCATCCATCCAGGAATCATACGGACTTCCTTGAAAATCTCCGCCAACTGCACTGATAAGCCGCGCCCTTTCCCCGAGGGTTGCTATCCCTGCGGCAATATTCGCTGCACCTCCCCCGAAAAAAATCGTCCGTCCGGATATCAGGGCGGACTGGTTCCTCCCAGGCAGGCGGGGAACCCTGCATATATGGTCCGTCGCCGTGTGACCGACGACCTCTATCAAAGGACTTCGACCTCCGTGATCTTGAGCGGCACATCACGGAGTGCCTTTCCGATAACCGATTTGGCAATCCTGCTTGCGTGTTCCTGAGATTCAGCCTTGAAGACTTTCATTTCCAGCTCGAGCCCTACCAAAGCCGTATTTGCAACAACCAGCGCGGTCGAAAGCTCTCCCTCGCAGAGTGGACACGAGATCTGACCTATTTCAACCTCGACGAATTTTGCCGAGGGATTCAACCTTTTTCCTGCTTCGCTGATGGCAATTCCCATAGCGTCATCAAGGGACTTGACATCCCGTACGATCCAGGCTGATTCAAGAGTGACACGGTAATCCGACATAGTACTATCTTCTCCTGGTGGGCACCTTTACCATCCATTCTCATGGATGTGTTCATCAAGGGGCATACGCGAGGACGGTGCCATTTTTCCAGACCCATATCCAAGGGTCAGGATTGAAACCGGGCGGACATGGTAGGGAAGGTCAAGGACTGTGCGTACCTGATCATCATCAAATGCTCCCACCCAGCAGGAGGCAAGGCCTGCAGCATGGGAGGCCAGCATCAGGAACGTCGTGGCGATGGTTGCATCCTCAAGTGCGTACAGTATCCCCCTTTCACCATATCGGGACATTGAACGGGCATAATTTGCACATACGACGATGAGCAGCGGTGCCTTGCGGACATGTTCCTGCGACAGGGCTGCATGACAGAGTTGTTCCTTCAGTTCTGGATCCCTGACCAGGACTACATCCCATGACTCCAGGTTTCCTGCGCTCGGACCTGTCGAGGCGCATTCCAGGAGATAACTCACGACCGTTTCAGGGACGTCTTCTGCCAGGAACTGGCGGACAGATGACCTTTCGGCAAGGAAGGAAAAGAAATCAGAGGAGTCCATCCTTCTCGAGCGTCTCCCACCCGGTCATGGCGGCAGTGGTTGCCGCTGATATGGCATCTCCGATACAAACGGATGCCTCTCCATACCGTTCACTTTCAGTGAGACTGATTGCCTCGCCGATCTTGTTGCCGACCGTTGTAAACTCACGGCTCCCCGTATCCCTGACAGCCATCTGGTTCTCGCTCCTGACAAGGTCCATCACCTGGAGGACTGTCTTTTTTCCCCCGGCGCGTTCTTCCTCACGGAGCCCGCCCAGGAACATGAGGAGTTGGGATACCATGATCAGTTCGGACTTTGCGCGTTCGCCGAACTGGTATAACCGTACCGCGAGTTTCCTGTCCATATCCCATATATACTTCAGCTAATTAGATTTAGATTTCCATCGTTGAAAAACACTTGAAAAGGCGTTTGAAAAGATATTGGGTGGGCAAGTCCCAGGATTATCTCGAGGACTTCTGTTTGGCGCCAAGTGCGGATACCTTGGGCCTCATCATCCGGTGGCGGTTCAGTGAAGCGGGCCCGGCACCTTCCATCCTGCCACGGCCACCTCCACGACCTCCCCTGCCGCCACGACGGCCGCCTGGCCTTCCATCTGCCTGGGTGAGCTGGTCTGCCATTTTAACGGTGATCCCTGCCCTGAAGCGTTGGTTTGGCCCCGGTTTCTTAAGTTGGCCCTCTTTCTTGGGTACGAGCCTGATCTGGCCCTTGACCCCTTTGACCTGGGCCCATGATGTTGTTCCTGTCTTTCCCATAATGAAAACTCCTATAGTGTTTGTCAGGGTCGTTTGATAAAGGTTTACCTGCGCTAAAAATGCCCCGGGGAGATACGGACAGGGTTACGATTCCTGCAGGGTGCGCCTGATCTCGTCCCTGAGACAATCGCTAACAACCTTACCGTCCACGGAACCCCTGACCTCGGCCATCACGACCCCCATGAGCGGGCCCAATGCGGCCATTCCCCGTTCGATGACGAATTGCTGCCTTTCCTTGACTACCGCCCTCACGATGCCACTCAGGTCCTGTGCACTGACCTTGCCCGCGCATTGTTCAACCGCTTCTGGAAGCCGGGTCCCTCCGGCGATGGCACGGAGGATTTCCGGGACCGCTTCCTTGGCGGCCCTCCCTTCTCCTACTGCGACAAGCGCGCCAAGGAGATCGTCGTCCGAGACCTTGTCAACCGGTATTCCTTCCCTCCGGAGTTCCTTGATCGTTGAGGTAAGGGTCCTGGCGGCGAGCACCGGGGGTATACCCTGCGTAAGAGCCTTTTCAAACAGGGGGTACTGTTCGGAATACCCGATGTGTTCGGCCACACCGGCATCAAGGCCGATCTCCTTCAGACGCCCGATACGTTCTGTGATGAGTTCGGGGACCTCGATCGCCTCCCAGATATCCTGGGAGTAGACTGGTTCAACATCAGTCTCAGGATACATGCGTGCCGCTCCAGGAAGAGGGCGCATATACGAAGTGCTCCCTCCCTCAAGCATCCTCCGTGTTTCCTCTGGCACTCCTTGAAAGGCACGCCTTGCACGCTTTATTACCTGTAAAACGGCGCACTGCACTTTTTTTTCCGGTCCTGCAACAATGATAACGCAGTCATCGCCGGATGCACCCGTGGCAGTCCGCAGTTCCCTGACCTCATCAGAGGTTACACCGTACGCCGGCAGCTCGTCGGTGTGGAATATCCCTCCGAGGCCACATTTTTTCGCATAATCAGACAGTTCACTGCCAAACCTTCGCCCTGGCTGAGTTTCCCTGCCTACCAGGCCACCGAAAGACTGCAGTACTAGGGCAAGGATCCTGTCAGCCTTTTTCAAAATACCTGACGAGGTGTGAGAAAAAACATGCGTCACGTCGACGGGTTCTTCCCGTATGCCGGCGCCCCGCCTTACCAGTTCATCACGGATTAAGAGGAGGTTCTGCTGGCGCTGGACTTCCCTTCGCACGACTTCTGCGATCAGGTCGAGTTCCTGGACTCCCTTGATCTCAACCCGTGCCCCGCCTGCAATCGATATGTTGATGTCCTGGCGTATCGTTCCAAGGCCACGCTTGACCATTCCGGTTGAACGAAGGACCATGCCAAGGTACCCTGCGACCTCCTGGACCTCTTCAGGCGTTTTCATACAGGGAGACGTGGTTATCTCGACGAGAGGGATCCCCAGGCGGTCGAGGGAGAAGGTACTGTCATCGATCCGTTGTGCGGCCTCCTCCTCAAGGCAGATCGTTTCAATTCCCCCGCTGCCAGAGAGAACATTCGAGGGAATGACCCCGTCAAGAGCCACGAGGGCGGTCCTCTGGAAACCACTGGTGTTCGACCCGTCGATGACCAGTTTCCGCATGGTATGGATCTGGCCTACCGGAGACATCCCGAGCATCTTTGCAATGGTAAGGCAGATGGTCAGGGCTTCCGGGTTGAGCGGCTGGGGGGGCTCCTCGTCGTCCTCGACAAGACAGGTTGTATCATAGGTGTAATAGCAGAAACGCCGCTCGTTCTTCATCTCCTCCCTGGCGGCCTCGTCGATTTCACCCATTTCACTCTCGGTAGCCCGGAGAAAACGGAAGAACTCATCGGTATGCTCATCGAATTCACGGAGACGGGTCGGACACCGACAGAACAGTTTCGTCCTGCTGTCGAGCTGCTGGTGGATCTCGATCCCCGCCTTCAGGCCGGCCGCTTTATAGTCCATGGACAGACCTCGCTGCAATCTCACCTTTCAGGTCCTGTTTCATCATCCTGGCAGCTTTATCAGGGTCATCCTCGTTCCCGAGCACCCACATCATCTTGACAAGCGCTGTCTCCGGGAGCATGTTTTCCGCCTCGATGACCCCTGTGGAGATAAGATCCCTCCCGGTATCATAGACACGGTCACAGACCCTTCCATTCAGGCACTGGGATGCCATCGCCAGCATGCACCCATCCTTTACAAGCGTGCGAAGGGCGGGT
This sequence comes from uncultured Methanoregulaceae archaeon, assembly GCA_964530035.1. Taxonomy (GTDB): domain Archaea; phylum Halobacteriota; class Methanomicrobia; order Methanomicrobiales; family Methanospirillaceae; genus KLAP105. Next base: position 7,605 of record CAZGXZ010000069.1, on the reverse strand, counting down.
ATCCACGCCGAACTGACGTGCCCGAGGCCCGTTCCGGCAAGGACGAGCCCGCGATATTCCGAAAAGGAATCCAGGACCGCTGGGTCCATACCGGGAACAAAGGTGAGGAGGCCGCATCGCGGTTCGAGGTCAGGGAAGACCATGGGTTCGGTCTCCCGTCGTTTCCGTGCATGGGATGCAAGGGTGACAGCAAGCGAGGGGTACTGCACCGAGCCGATCGGAGGTACACCGATACTGGTGAATGCGTCCCTCCTCGACGTGTGCATCTTTCTGACACGGGTTGCCCGGTGAACCGAGCAGGAATCATCGCTTGTGGCGGCGTGCATAACGACTGCTACCTCCCCAAGTTCAGATACGGCTGTTTTTGCCGCACACACGGCGTTAATCGCGTTGTCGCTGCTTGGCCGGTCTGCAGATCGCTGGGATCCCACAAAAATCACAGGGACGGGGGTCTCGAGCATGAAAGAAAGCGCTGCAGCACTATACGTCATCGTATCCGTCCCGTGGGTGACGATTACACCCCTGGCCCCGGAGGTGATCTCTTCATGGACCGCCCGGGCAAGCTCCTGCCAGATCGCCGGGGTCATGTTCTCGGAGAGGAGGGTATAGAGCTGCCTCGTCCTGAACCGGCCGATGGACGAAAGCCCGGGTATCGCCCGCAGGATGTCCGCGGCATCGAACTGGCTCGTCACTGCCCCGGTGCGGTAGTCAATCCGGCTTGCAATCGTGCCTCCCGTTGATACGATTGAGAGAACAGGGAGATCATCCCTCTGGGCCACAAGGGTCTTCCGGGTGTCAGCCTGCCCTGGCCGGTCCAGAAACCGGCAGGAATCGTATGGGATGCCCAGGTTGTAGCCATTATCCAGTTTGACTACGGCCATGCCATCCCTTCCCGTGATATACGTCGCCTGCCTCACTGATGTGCCGATTTCTGCTTCAAGGCGGTCTCCCGCTTCATACTCATGGTTCATGCTGCTATCCTCCTTGCATCAGCAAGCAATCGTTGGAGCGCCTGTTCATTCCGTTGGTTCCTGTCCAGGATCCAATCCCTGTCCCCCTGCAATAAGCCCTTCCGTTCCTGAATGGCGGCCCTGACAGCCCTGGGAGCCGGTCCCCCCGGAATATCGCGGTTCTCTACGCTCTTTCTGGCATCCAAAGCCCCTGCAACCATGGCTTCGGTAAGCCCCCTGTCACTGAGCACCTCCCCGGTGATCTCCCGGGCAGCTTCGTCCAGCGTTGCCAGGTCAAGGGATCCCTTGCTGACAGCGCGCCCTACGATGTTGTGGGCAGTCCGGAACGGAAGTCCTTCATTTCTGACAAGGAGGTCGGCAAGGTCGGTCGCGGTTGAAAAGTTCTTCCCCGCTTCCAAAGCCATGCGCTCCGTGTCAAAGACCACCGATCTGACCATTCCTGCCAGGAGAGGAATGCACCCGGTGGCAGTATCGACCGCCCTCCAGACATGCGGCGTCAGGTCCTGGAGGTCGCGGTTGTAACTCAGCGGAAGCCCCTTTAAAACGACCAGGGCAGCCGCAAGCTCGCCCAGCATCAGCCCGCTCTTCGCACGCATGACTTCGGCCGTGTCCGGGTTGCGTTTCTGGGGCATGATTGAGCTTGTCGAGCAGAACTCGTCTGCCAGCCTGGCAAAGCCCACGAATGGACTGCTCCAGACAACGAGCTCCTCGCACAGGCGACTTGCGTGGACCATCATGATAGAAAGGTCCGACATCACCTCGACAAGGCTGTCCCGCGATGCTACAGCGTCCATGGTGTTGAGCGAGACCCCGTCGAAGCCCAGAAGCGATGCTGTCATCCCACGGTCGACCGGGTAGGTCGTCGATGCAAAGGCCGCAGCACCGAGTGGACAGAGGTTAAGTCGAGAATAGGAGTCTTTCAGGCGTCCAAGGTCACGCCCGAACATCTCTTCGTATGCGAGGAGGTGATGGGCGAGGGTGGTCGGCTGTGCATGCTGAAAATGGGTGAAGCCTGGCATTACCGTTTCGGAATGGCAGGAGGACACCTCCAGAAGCACCTCCCGTAGTCCGGCGATCATTCCGGCGATTGCGAGAAGGTCGTCACGGAGACGCATCCTGATGCAGGTCGCCACCTCGTCGTTCCTGGACCTCCCCATGTGGAGGCGGCCCCCGGTCTCTTTTCCAAGCACCTTGACAAGGTAGGACTCGATACCTGCATGGATGTCCTCAAAGGACAGGTCAAAGGCCTCTTCGGGAACACCGTCCCTCTGCATTTCCAGGAGTACCCGGACCAGGCTCCCGGCTGAAGTCGCATCGAGGATCCCCTGGCGGGAGAGCATGACGACATGGGCGAGGTCCACGAGGACGTCCTGCCCGGCAATTTTCCTGTCCGCCTCCATAGACGAGAGGAATGATGCTATCTCACCTGATCGTTCCGTCGAAAGCCTTCCCTGCCTGACTACGTCCCGGGTCATGAATCTGTTCTCTGATCAGGTGGAACCGGGAGGTGTTTAAAGCCCCGCCTTGCGCGATGCCAGTTCGATAGCTCTCTGCACCGAGTCCCTCGGAATTATCGTGGCAACAGGGATTTTCACCATCTGCTCGATAACCGCTGAAACAATCGGAGCGCAGACGATGGCGACAGCACCTTCGCGTTCAGCCCTGATTGCCGCGACAATGGCGTCTTCTATGGTGTGGACGGGATACTCCCTCACGATGACCGGTCGTCCGTCCACAACCGTCTTGCGGTCCTCGACTGATTCGAGTACGGGACGGGCCGCGATGAGACCGATGAAATCTCCTTCCTCCTGGCGGTAAAACGAACGGATACCCCTGACAATCTGGCGGAGCGTGGAGAGGTTCGGGGATCTCTCTCCATGGATGATTTTATAGAGGGAACTCTGGGCGATGCCACTCGCCTCAGCGAGGTCCTTTACCGTGATGCGCAGGTCGTGCCTGATAACCTGTTCCAGGGCAACAACAAATTCTTCGTCCGAACTGAGCGCTCCTTTGACAAGACGGTCTACAGGATTCATCTGGGGCATGAAACAGCACTCCTCCCTTTCTTCGGCTGAAAAAATTCACCATTGGTATACATTTCGGGGAAAAGGGTTTGCAGGTGCATTACCTCTTTATTTATTACAGAAATATATTACTTTTTTGGGTAAAAATCACCGTTAAAAATGTTTTTTTGTATAAAGAAAGTAGTCATTTTGGATAGACTTTTTAGTCCCATCTGCCTAAGAATGAGTTGTATGAAGACGGCGATGCTAATCAGTATCCTCGCGTGTACAGCAGTTGTCCTGCTGGCGTTCGCATCCGGGTGCATTGAAAACGGTTCGAAGCCGGTCAACGTGACTCCCGCACTTACAGGGGACGGCAGGACCACGGTGACAGTAATGTATGCAAACGGGGTCGGCCCGATGCCCATGCTCCTGTCAACGAGCCAGGTTGACGGGTATATTGCATGGCAGCCTTTCGCATCTATTGCCACCGAGGCAAGGATCGGAAACATCATCACTGAGTCCCAGGACCTCCCTCCTGAAGGGAAATGGAAAAACCACCCGTGCTGCGTCCTCACCGTGAGAGACGACCTCCTTGCCCGTAACCCTGACCTCGTCAACGCCATCAGCGCCCAGACCATACTCGCTGACAGGTGGATCACCGAAAACCCTGACAAGGCTGCAGAAGACGTTGCCGATTGGCTGGTCGGCAAAGGCAACTTCACCTACGGAAATGTATCGGTCTCCTCAGTGTCGGTGCTGAAAAAGGCCCTTCCGACCGTGAACTACACCACCGAGATAAACAACCAGTGGACAACAGGTACCCATGAATTCGTATCAGCCCAGCGTGACCTCGGATACATCACCGGTCAGCTGAAGAACACGAGCGAATCACAGTGGGATACTATCCTCTTCGCCCGGGGGCCATACGAAGCTGCCAACAGGATGATCGCAGAAGGGAAGATCAAGACTCCGCCAAAAGAGGCAAGACCGGTAACACTCGGCAACCTTAAAGGGGATATGCATGGTGCCGCGATGATCATTGCCGTCAAGGAATGGCAGTACTTCAACGACAAGTACAATATTGCAATCAAGCCGCGGGACCTTACGGCGGCTAAGCCTGAGGTCGCGGACCTTATCGTGAACGGGGAGCCTGTTGCAGAGATCAGACTGGTAGCAGCCGGTGCAGGTCCGGAGCTGATGCAGATGGAGTCCACGGATACGGTCCAGATAGGGTTTGCCGGCGCTCCTCCGGCAATAGGGGCAATTGACAAGGGTGCCCCTATCAAGATCCTTCACCCGATCAACACCGAGGGCTCGGGTGTCGTTATCACAACATCCGTCCCTGTCAAGGACTGGAACGGGTTCATCACCTATGCGGGACAGAGGACCGCAGAAGGTAAACCCGTGAAGATAGCAGCGCCATCGAAAGGTTCGATCCAGGACGTCATGCTCAAGTATGCCCTTGAAAAGAGCGGTGTGACCGTGAAAGAATCTTCATGAGCACGTATTGTCAATATTAGAGGATATGGTGATACCTCATGCGGAGCATGAACGGGAGGAGGTAAGGCCCCAGAAAGCCTCCCCCCTCCTCCGCCTGGCACTCCCGGTCCTGCTCCTGGTCATCTGGGAATTCGCCGCTATCCTGTTGAACAATGAATTTATCCTCCCCCGCATCGAGTCTGTCCTTTCAATACTGCTCCACCCGGCAGCAGATATTCTCGGGAGCGGGAGTCTCATCAGTAACGGACTCATCAGCCTCGAACGGGTCATTATTGGTTTTGTCGTTGCCGCCCTGATTGCCATACCCCTCGGGATAGGCATGGGCCGCAAGGAGATAGTACATACCCTCTTCGACCCGGTTGTCCAGATGTTCAGACCCATTCCACCCCTTGCATGGGTCCCCCTTTCGCTCGCATGGTTTAAAATCGGGTTGAGCTCGATGGTATTCATCATTGCCCTCGGAGGCTTCTTTCCCATCCTCCTCAACACCATTGACGGGGTCAGAAGTGTCAGGAGAACATGGATTGAGGCTGCAACAACCCTCGGAGCTTCGGAGAAGGGGATCCTCATGCGGGTCGTCCTGCCTGGTGCCGCCCCCACCATCTGGACCGGGCTCCGCGTGGGGTTCGGCATCTGCTGGATGTGCGTTGTTGCAGCGGAAATGATGCCTGGGACGAACTCGGGTATCGGGTACCTCATCATGACATCCTACAACTGGGGGCAGGTCCAGGTCATCATCGCCGGGATGATTGTCATCGGGATAATCGGCCTTGGTGTAGACAGCCTGTTCAAGTATGTTGAAAAACGGCGTTTCGGCTGGAGGGAGCTCGACCGATGAGCCTCACGCTCAAGGAGATCACCAAGCGGTTCATCCGGAGAGGCATAGAACTGACAGTCCTTGAAGATATCAGCCTCCAGGTGGAAGATGAAGAGTTTCTCTGCATCCTGGGCCCTTCCGGGTGCGGCAAGACTACACTCCTGCGGATCATTGCCGGGCTCGAGGTGGCTACAAGCGGGACCGTGCTGGTCAATGAGAAGGAGGTCTCAGGCCCGACCCCCGAACTTGCCATGATCTTCCAGGAATATTCTCTCTTTCCCTGGCGTACAGTGTTAGAAAATATCCTTTTCGGGCTGGAATGCAAGGGGCTGCCACACTCGGAACAGGTGGATCAGGCAAAGAAATACCTTGACCTGGTAGGCCTGTCCGAGTTTGCAGGGAGCTATCCCTACGAGCTTTCAGGAGGGATGCGTCAGCGGGTGGCCGTTGCACGCGCCATTGCGGTCAACCCGTCCGTCCTGCTTATGGACGAACCATTCGGTGCACTGGATGCCCAGACAAGGAACATGCTCCAGAAGGAACTCCTGGACCTCTGGCAGAAGACACGGAAGACCATCCTCTTCGTGACGCACAGCGTTGATGAGGCAGTTTTCCTGGCTGACCGGATTGTCGTCCTTTCAAGAAACCCTGGCAGGATCAGAAAGATAATCAATGTGACCGCAGACCGGCCGCGGGACAGGACATGCAACGAGTGTGCCCTTTTGCGGAGACAGGTACTTACACTTATTGAGGAAGAGCATTGAGTCTCGGAAGGTTTATGATAATTCTTCGCCATCTTATACAGCACATAGAGGCTCACGAGGGAGACAGAAATGGTACGTAAACCGGCCAAGATGTATAGAAATATTTCCAAGAAAGCGTATACGCGTCGCGAGTACATGGGTGGTGTCCCGGGGAGTAAAATAGTCCAGTACGACATGGGCAACCTCTCACAGGAATTTCCCGTTGAAGTAAGCCTGATCGTGGAAGAGGCCTGTCAGATACGGCACTCAGCACTTGAGGCTGCCCGTACGACCATCAACCGGCGCCTGATGAAGGAGGTCGGGAGGATGAACTTCTATTTCAAGGTGCGGGTTTTCCCCCACCATGTCCTGAGGGAGAACAAGCAGGCTACCGGTGCAGGAGCAGACCGTGTATCGGAGGGGATGCGACTTGCATTTGGAAAGGCCGTCGGGACGGCCGCCCGTGTTGATCCCGGACAGAAAGTCCTGACGATCTGGACCTCAACCCAATACGTCGACAAGAGCAAGGACGCCCTCAGGCATGGCGGGCACAAGCTTCCTACTCCCTCGCACGTTGTTATCTCCGCACGGGCCTGAACATACCTCCCATCTCTTTTTCGTCCTATCAGACGCCGTATCGCATGATATATAGCGATCCGGAACGAATGTGATATACCACGGGGTTTCACGGCATGGCATGTCAAGACGTGTAAGCCTACACGCGTGAACTGGACCCCTGTTTCAGGACATGTCACCGGATAAAGGGCAGATTAGCCTTTGCCTGCTTACCGGACTTTATAAGAGGGATCTCATGAAAATTTCCATCGACGAACGGCGATGCAAGGGATGCAACCTGTGTACCATGGTATGCCCATATCATATTTTCAGGCCGGGAACCCGTCCAAACCTTAAAGGGATACTCGTACCGGTCCTAGACCGCCCGGAGAGGTGTTCCAACTGCCGTCTCGGTAAACTGTATGGAAGGACTCTCTGTGGAATGTGCCAGATGATCTGTCCTGACCAGGCCATATCCTGGGAGGACGAAAAAGCGGGTGAGCGGAAAAGGATGGCGGTGGAGTTTTGACGAAGATCCAGTTTCTCCAGGGAAACATAGCCTGCGCTGAGGGTGCCCTTGCCGCAGGTTGTCGTTTTTTCGGTGGGTATCCCATTACCCCGTCCACCGAGGTGGCTGAGCACATGGCGGCACGGCTCCCAAAGAGCGGAGGTGTCTTTGTCCAGATGGAGGACGAGATAGCAAGCATTGCCGCAGTCATCGGAGCATCCTGGACGGGTGCACGGGCGATGACGGCCACGAGCGGACCAGGATTTTCACTCATGATGGAGAATATAGGATTTGCAGCGATGACAGAGACACCCTGTGTTATCGTCAATATCCAGAGAGGGGGCCCAAGTACCGGCCAGCCCACCCTGGCTGCACAGGGCGACATGCTTCAATGCCGGTTCGGTTCGCATGGGGATTACAGCATTATCGCTCTCTCTCCTGCCTCTGTCCAGGAAATGTATGAACTGACCGTCCAGGCATTCAACCTCGCGGACAGGTTCAGGGT
>CAZGXZ010000068.1:7294-11924 GCA_964530035.1 uncultured Methanoregulaceae archaeon | reverse complement strand
ATTTGCTGGATTCTCTGAAAGCAGGCGAAGTGCACCGTTTGCACCGAAGTTTTCACTCGATATGAATATCCCGGAGTCATCAATGACGAGGTACTTGGCATGATCGTACCGGTACGGAGCACTTCCCTTGCCGACAGGTCCCATCTCATACACAGGAATCCCTCCACGCCTGAGCCGGTTGATGATGCTTTTTTCAGGTCCGCCAATCCCTCCCACGGGCCCACCCTCAACAAGGACCGTCACATTAATCCCCTTGTGTCTGGCCGAAGCAAGGCTGCCTGCCATAGAGGGTGAGGTGAATTCGTATACATTGACGTCAATCTCTTTTCGTGCCGCATCCACCGCATCGCTGAATATGCGCGTCGATGCATCAGGTGCCGGACCTGCAATTACCGTAGCTCCCTCGAACGATGCCGGCATAAAACGGGATTGCCCTTCAAGGAGGACCCGCGGGTCCCACGTCCCGTTTTCCCTGAAGTGGACCTGCCTGGTGCGTGGCCTGACCTCGCCCGGCCAGGCAACCCGGTCAGTCCGCCTTCCCCCTTCGTACAGGACAAGGCTGTCATGGTCATTCGCCATCCTGAAGGGGCCCGTCCTGACGACATCCGGAACCGATGGATCCGACGGGACCCATTCATAATCAGGGTTCATCCCGTTCAGAGCAAAGTATGAGACCGCTGAACCTGCGACACAGACCCGTCCGTCTGCTTTTGCGCCTGCTGGAAAATGAAGCGTCGCTTCCCCATCAGATATGGAAATCGTGTCAAGGGGACCTGAGCCGTCCAGGACGAAGTACTCGGCCATATCCCCCTTGTCTGACGGGTCTGGACAGAATTCCGTGAAGGTGAAGCCCTGCGTCTGCCCTACAAGGGCACATGCAAGGAGCACGCACCATCCGTGGTGCATGGACTGACACATTCATCACCTTCCCATATCAACCTGCTGAATGGTGGTTCTCCCACGGACAATCCGGTGGTTATCAAGATCGGCGGGTCCCTCTGCGATCAGCGGGGACGACTCTGCAGCGAGATTATCAGAGCGGGACGGCCAGCCCTGATTGTCCCGGGAGGGGGCGTATTTGCCGACCAGGTGAGACTCGTCAACCCTCCACCAGATGCGGCACACTGGATGGCGATTGCTGCCATGGAGCAGACCGGCTGGCTGCTGCATGCCACAGGCATACCCTGCACGGAGCGACTTGAAAGGCCTCAAAGACCGATGGTTTTTCTTCCGTACCGGGTCATGAGGACCCTCGACCCGCTCCCTCATGACTGGAATGTAACATCGGATAGCATAGCGGCCTGGGCAGCAGCAGCCCTTGAACTGCCGCTGGTCGTGGTGAAAGCGGTTGATGGAATATATGGCCAGGCGGTCGATTGGCTTGACCACCCGGTTGTCACGGATGTTGTTGACCCTTTTTTTCTCCCGTACGCCATTGGCAATGCATTACAGGTAAAAATCGTAAATGGCGCCATTCCAGGAAGGCTTCATGCCTGCCTTGCCGGAGGGGAGGTAAAGGGAACAATGATTGGCGATCTTTTATGTGGTCACAGGACGAGTTTGTAAGGAGTTTTTCAGATCGGTGCACTTATGATGAACGAGAGACGCTGCACATCGTGCAACGCCCCCCTCGCAGATGAGGGCGGGACAGAGTTCGGCTGCCCGGCATGCGGATATCCCATCCGGCGCTGCTATCGCTGCAGGGAGCAGAGTATCGCCTACGTATGTGAAAAATGTGGTTTCAAGGGTCCGTGACGTCATGGGAACGGTTGCTGCAATCCTCAAGGTCATGCCGGAGTCCCCCGAGATAAGCCTCGATGGTCTCAAGGAGGCAATACGGGCAAAGGTCCCCTCAACACATGACATTCGGGAAGAACCCATAGGGTTTGGTTTGAAGGCACTGAAGGTCGTGGCGATTGTCAACGACCAGGGTGGGCAGACAGACAGCCTCGAGGCTGCAATCCAGTCGATCCCAGGGGTCGAGCGGGCTGAAGTCGTCGAGGTTACCCTAACCTGAAAAACCACTTTTTTAATCTGAAGATAATCCTTCGGTTAAAAGTCGTCCTTGGATTGTCTTGGTGATGCCCCGGATCTTTTCTACCGAACTCCTGAACGCCTGTACTTCCGGTTCATCAATTTTAATGGTCACTGGAAACACCCCTCGGCGGTTCACACGTGCCGGTACGCCTATGCATACATCACCGATATCATGGACCTCACGGCGGATGTATGCCGAAACGGTCAGTATCCTGTTCTCATTTCCGAGCATCGTCCTCACAAGAGTTGCAATCGCCTCTCCCGGGCCGTACACAGTCGAGCCTTTCTGCCTGATGATGTTCTCGCCACTTGACTTGACCGCTTCTGCCATATCCTTCACCGGCAGCCGTGAAAAGGCAGGCAGGTTGCTGATCTGGATCCCACCGATCGTTGTTGCTGACCAGAGAGGCACCATCGACAGGCCGTGTTCCCCGATGATACGCGTGTGGACTTCGCTGACGTGGACCCTGAAATACTGCGCGATGAGGTTTTTCAGACGCATCGAGTCCAGATGAGTACCAAGTCCAAAGACAAGGTGCGGGTCCTTGCCCGAATAATGGAGGGCAACCGAAGTCATGACATCGACAGGGTTCGTGATCATGAGGATCTTCGCCGCGCGGTCGATCTGGCCCACCTGTTGAGAAATACCCGCTATTATCCTTGCATTCTCGAAAGCAAGGTCAAGACGGTCCTGCCCGGCTTTCCGGGCGACACCTGCGGTAATGACTATGACCTCCGCTCCGGCAACGGCATCTATCCTTGTGGAAGTAGAAAGTCGCGTGTAGGTCCCGCAGGCAGCAAATGAGTCGTTGAGATCGCTGGCGATCCCTTCAAGGAGGCTCTCCCGGCCTTCTCTCCCAATGAGCATTATTTCGCTCACATGAGGAATTTCAGAGATCGCATGGGCTGCAAAGGCACCTACATTGCCTGTTGCACCAATAATTGCTACCTTGGACATAGAACCGGTGGGGACACACCCTCGGTAGACAGCACGCCTCTGCACCTGCTCCGGTCATCTCCCTCCACCCCGCACCCCCGTGGGCGCCGAATGTCTGCGGTGAGCCTGCTCCCTTCCGGGCCTCGGCCGGTATCCACAGCAGGAAGGTGAAAACACCCTCCGGCGTTTCCGGTCCTTCTCCACCGACCTCACGAGACGAGGTCTCGACGGAAGACAAAGGGAGCGTCATGCAGCCCGTTACTGCCGTCCTCAGGCTTCGCCCCCTGCATACCGACGGTTTCAGGTCACAGGTGACGCCGGACCACCCGGGCTAGTCCCCATATCTATGCAGAGTTCACGGAATAAAAACCTCTCCACCGGTGAGACGCTTCCATTCCTCTTCAAATAACCTGATTTTTTGTACATCACGCTTATCAAAGAGATCGAGGATTCCCAGGCATCCTGTCGGGGCACGGCCCTCCCTGGCCAGGGCAGAATAGTCCCCCATCCAGACCTCGATCTTCTGTGAGCCGTTCGATTCCGCGATTTTAATGGCTGCTCCGGAGGAGTTCCTCTTCTCCAGATCTTTATAAGAATGGAGAAGCTTTGCTGGCCCTGTTGCAAAAAAAGCCTGGTTTACCTCTATGTTAAGTGCGGACCAGAACGCTGCGGCGTACCATGCATCATTGAGGATCGCGTGCCTGATCCCGGTGCGTAGGGCTATAAGACCCAGTGTGCCAGCACCGGAACAGAGATCAGCGATGCTCCTGTAGCGGCCCGTTGAGAGCTGGCTGACCAGACGTTCACCTTTTTCATGTCGTGGGCGAGGAAACTCGATATGAAGTCTCGATTGTTGTTTGTAGACGGCCACGGGACCTGCACTGCTGAAGAACAGGTCTGCACGGACATCACACCCCGAAAGGAGCCGGTATGTCATAGGCCTCCCATCAGGCCCCCGCCCGGGTACAAACGGGCCGGTCTTCACCACACCCTTGATCTCGGGTATCTCATCCAATACCCGTATCGCCGCTTCATGGTTAACATCCCGTGAAAGAAGCACCAACCTCCGCTCACCAATAAAAGGGGGCCCTTTCATTGGAAATCCCGGGTGAGGGAGCGGACTACCGACAGCCCGGAGGGGCTCCTTTCCTGAAAAAATACGTTCCTCCCTGAATACCCGATAGAGGTCAAGGAAGATTTCGTCGATATATCTCCTCCCGCATGCACAGGGCCGGGAAGGAGACCTTATCGGAGGGGGGCGTTCCTTGTCAAGGACGACTGCCCTGCACAGAGGACATGGCTCGAACGTGGCTGGGACCGAGAGGAGCAGGTCAGTGGCATCGGTGATACACATCCCGTGACATACAGGGCAGTCCATGAAATGAATGGCAGTTCTGGAAAAAGAAAAAGATAGCGAATCTTATTTCCCCAGAGCAACCGGGACTGGATTGCCGGACGGACAGGAACGGGTATAAACAGATTTCCGACCAGGAAAGGGCACTGCACTTTGAAAACTGATGAAATTCCAGGTCTGTCCATACATAATGGAACCTCATTTTGGACAGGCGCTCTCAAAGGATCAGGATGGGCCCGATGCGATTCGAACGCATGACCGCCCGGTTATGAGCCGGGCGCTCTGACCGGACTAAGCTACGG
>CAZGXZ010000068.1:0-7284 GCA_964530035.1 uncultured Methanoregulaceae archaeon | reverse complement strand
CTGTGACATGCTGGTTAACAGCCAGCCACTCTACCAACTGAGTTATGGCGGCACCGGAACTGTGCCTTATTTTATACACCCCGAATGGGTTTAAAGATAACCCCGGATTTCAGGGGACCTATTTATCGATGCCAGCATAGTTTGACCTGATCCCGGCGAGTAACTCCATGATGTCCCCGATATCGTCATTCAGTGAACCAAAGAGGGCGGAAGCCGCCGGGGTGGCCACGGCGCCGGAGGCCGAAGCCTGGATATACCCGTTCTGTTCAAGGATGCGGAGGGAGTACCGTATCCGGTGCTGGGGAAGAGCCAGCATCTCCCCAAGTTTCATGATACCGATGGGCTGGTGTTCCATGACAGCGCGCAGGACCTCGATGTGACGTGCGACCAGTTCGACATCGCTCTTGATTTTTTTCAGCATCGGTCTCTCCCTGCCCCGGATAACAGATCAACGGTCATTGCCTGAATGTTCATCCAGCCATTCCCTGGTCAGCGCATACATTTTTTGGAATTTCCACCCGAGGAGCCCTGCCACAACCAGGCACCCCCCGGAAAAAGGGAGCGTATACGGCGCCGGGACCTTAAAGAGCCCGATAACCGCGATTGCAACAAGCAGGACAATGACGTTTAAAATGATGGTCAAAATCCAGAATTTCCATTTAAACTGTTCTTTTGATGCCTGATCCATCACTCATAGCTCACCCGCATCGTAAAAGTACTTGTGGTCTCACGGTCTACGGTTACGGAGATGGATGCTCTCGACCCTGTGATGGAACGGCTGGGAGCCTCCGCGTTCATGGCGTACGGCTCTTCATCGGACGCGGACATGCGGTACCTCACCCATTTCGTGACCGGGGATCCTGTTGTGTACCTGAAGCGGCGGGGTGAGGCGGGAGTAATCATAGTCTCCCAGATGGAGGCGGTTCGTGCATCGCGTGAGTCCCGCACATCTGTCCTTACGCGTTCCGACGCCGGATTGTTTGAGATCATGAAAACCGAGCCCGACCGATGGAAGGCGATCGCCCGGATGGTGACCGGGCTTGCAGGTGACGACGGTATCGTCATCCCCCCCCAGACACCGTATGCACTCGGGCGGGCACTTGCAGAAACGTCGAGGGTGCATATCGATGGAACAACGGTGCCTGGACTGAGAAGTGTAAAAAACAGGGCAGAAATCTCAGCAATGAAACGGGCCCAGACTGCAACCGACATGGCCATGCATGTCGCGGTTGAGCTTATACGAAAGGCAAGACCAAGAAACGGCCTCCTCATGTCGGGCGGGATGCTCCTGACCTCTGAACGCATACGCGCCGCGATGCACCAATCCCTCGTAGGAAACGGTTGCACGGCATCAGAAACCATTGTCGCACCAGGAGAGCAGAGCTCGATGCCCCATTGCACGGGGAGTGGCCCGATACGGGAAAACGATCCTGTGGTGATAGACCTGTTCCCAAGGGACGATGCGACAGGGTACCATACGGACATGACCCGGACCGTTGTCAGAGGGACCCCCCCGGAGGACCTCGATGAGTTGTACAAGGCCGTGCTTGGGGCTTTTGAACTGGCCTGTTCGATGACACGGCCCGGAGTTACGGGTGTATCTGTCCATCAATCGGTCGTTGATTATTTCAAGGATTGCGGGTATGAAAGCGGCCCGCGTGGTTTCACCCACAACCTCGGGCACGGGGTCGGCCTCGATGTCCATGAGCTCCCGACGCTCGGTGTCTCCGGAGAGCAGGAACTTGCCAGGGGGAATGTCGTTACCATAGAGCCGGGGCTTTATTACGAGGGGATCGGCGGGGTGAGGATTGAGGATACGGGCGTCCTTACACGATCGGGCTTTGCCTCTTTCACCCGTTTTTCAAAGGAGATGGTCCTGTGAGGGACGACGAGATGGAACGGTACCTTGAAGCAGGGGCGGTTGCGGCACGGATCCTGAAACAGGGGGCCGGCCACGTCAGACCCGGGGCCTCAATACGCGAGGTCGTGGAAAGGATAGAAGGCCAGGTTGCAGACGAAGGATTCGGGCTTGCCTTCCCTTTGAACATCTCCTTGAACGAGGACGCAGCCCATGATACTGCAATACCAGGAGACCAACGGACATTTGCCCAGGGGGATGTGGTCAAGGTAGACCTGGGGGTACATTCAGAAGGCTACATCGCGGATACCGCTACGACTGTTGACCTTGGCCAGAACGGGCTCCTGTGCGACGCTGCACAGGCGGCTCTCGAAGCAGCTATCGGACTGGTGAGGCCAGGGGTGACGGTCGGGGATCTCGGGGGAGTGATACAGGCCGAGATAGAATCAAGGGGCTATCGTCCGGTCGATAATCTGACCGGTCACGGTCTTGCCAGGTACCAGATCCACACCCCCCCGAACATTCCCAATGTGAGGATACATGGAGGCTCATTGCTGACCGAAGGAATGGTCTTCGCCATAGAACCGTTTGCAAGTACGGGAAGAGGCCATGTTACCGAGAGGTCACGCAGGGAGATATACCAGCAGATCAGTTCGAAACCGGTCCGTCTTCCAAAGGCCCGGCATATCATCGAAATGGTTGCAGGCCGGGAGGGGATGCCATTTGCCAGGCGATGGCTTCCTGGTGACCACCCGGAAGTCCCGCTCGCCGTCCTGGTCAGGTCTGGGATCCTCCGTGCATATCCTGTACTTGGCGATCTGCCCGGATCACTCATCTCCCAGGCAGAGCATACACTGATCGTGACCAGCGATGGGTGCCTGGTAACAACACGATGAGAAGCATTATGCTGATTCATGGGCGATATATGAGGTTATATCCATGACGGCAGAAGACGCGACCGAAACCCTCACGGAAGCACTCATCACCGCCGAGATTCTTAACCGGCATGAAAACCTCGGGATCAGTGACCTGCCGCCTTACCTGCGGAATCTCTTCGATACCAACGGCTCCGGCGAACTCAAACGTCCGGTTGTGGTCAGTACGGGTTCCGTTAAAAAAGCCCTCGGCATCCCGGACGCACTTGCTATTCTGAACGGGCACCCTTTTGTAAAACACGAGGAGTTTGGACAGCGGTTGTCTGTAACCTCTCTTGAACCTGCGATTTCCTGGTTCCTCTCGCACGGCGGAACTGCTGCTGCCGGAAGGAATCCGGCATTTGCCTTTGAACTTCAGAAGCAGAACCGGCAGATTGTCCCGTACGAAGAAGTACTCGCCGCCAATCCACCCTATGAGGACAGCAGGAATTACCTGGACAGGACAATCTCGAGGATCATCGCTGATGACGAGCACCTGCGGGGTGCACTTGACCTGATGATTATCAACGCCCCTGAGGAAGTGGAGCAGGAGATTGCCGGGCTTGTCATCACCCAGGAACAGAAATCAGTGATTGCAAAACTCAATGTTGCCATCCGGCACATCGAGTACCTGCGTCGCCACAGGATAACGGAGATCGGTAAACTTCTCTTTGTAGGTCCTCCGGGGACAGGAAAAACATCACTTGCCCTCGCAATGGCACATGTCATGCACATGCCGATCCTCGAGGTCCGCCTCCCGATGATCACCTCCCAGTACCTCGGTGAGACTTCGAAAAACATCGAGAGGATATTTGATTTCGCGCGCAAAGTCGCACCGTGCATCCTGTTTATCGACGAGTTCGACTACCTTGCAAAGAGCCGGGTATCCGATGACCATGGTGCGATGAAACGGGCAGTCAACGCCCTCCTCAAAAACATCGACCGCGTTACCATGATCAAGAACAAAGTTATCCTCGTAGCTGCAACCAACCATCCCCAGCTCCTCGACGAGGCGGCATGGAGGCGTTTCGACGAAGTCGTAGAGTTTCCCCTTCCAACCCTTGAGATGAGGGAGGAGATCCTCAGGACATTCCTGGGCCCCTTTGAAACATCCTGTGATTATAAAGAACTTGCACGGGAAACCGAAGGATTTTCAGGGGCAGACCTGAAGATGATGGTCAGGGAGGCGGTGCTCGCCGCGTTAACCGAAGGACGCAGGAACCTTACCGCAGACGATATCGAGCAGGGCAGCCTGATGGTGAAAGGACGGACCATCATCAGGAAAATCCACAGCACCTGACATGCGGATCACGGTCCTCGGGTGCGGGGATGCCATTGGGACTCCAAAAATCGGCTGCCCATGCCCGGTCTGCGCGGAGGCGGCCAGGTCTGGAAGGCAGAGGCTGCGTACATCCCTGCTTATTGAGAATGGAGGGAGGTACATCCTTATCGACTCCTCCCCGGACCTCCGTCGCCAGCTCCTCATGGCGGGATCTCCACCCATCGATGCGGTTATCTGGACCCATGGTCATTATGATCACTTCATGGGCTTCGGGGAGTTCTACCGGGTCCAGAAAATGCCCGAAGTTTATGCTGTCGGAGAGGTCCTGGACTATTGCGGGGGGATATTTTCCTTCCTCCCCTTCCAGGGAAATCGTATTTCCCCGCACAAGCCTTTTTACCTGTTCGGTCTTGAAATCACTCCTGTTGTAGTCAACCACCCGTCTACCATGACGACAGGTCTCGTAATCAGGTCCGGGGGGACCAGCATCGGATATACGTCTGATACACGGAAGGAACTCCCGGAAGAGAGCGTTGATGCCCTGACAGGGATGGATCTCCTGTTCATCGACGCAATCGTCCCGGCAGGTTTCAGGATTGCAAAGCACATGAACTACCCCGAAGCATTGCAGCTCGCCAGGGATCTCAGGGCAAGGGAGGTCAGGTGTGTCCATATGAGCCACTTTATCCCATGGGATACACCCTTTTCGTCATATGACGGTGAATCATTCATTTTTCAGGCAGAACAGCATACCTGCGGCTGTGTCCTTCCATAAAGATATATGTGTTTCTGACTCGATGTAATACGGATGAGTATCAAGATCCTCGAGCTTGGGAAGGACAAGGTACGCCTGGTCGTGGCCGGAGAAGGTCATACTTTCCTCAATGCCCTCACGGCGGAACTACTGAAGAACCCGGATGTGGATATTGCCAAGTACCATATGGAGTTTCAGTTTTCCGACCCTGAACTGACCGTCACAACAAATAACGGTGCCGATCCTGTCGAAGCCATCAAGGTGGCCTGCAGGACCATTTCAGGCTATTGCGACACTATTCTTTCAGATATTGAAAAACAGTAATTTTTACCCGGCCCGCTCGGTAAATGCAATCTGCCCTGATATACGGGTGATCTTCACCTTCACCTTTTGTCCAGGTTTTGCATTTGCCACGTAGAGGATGTATTTTCCTATTCTGGCGACGCCATCACCGCGCCTCGACAAGGATTCAATATCGACCTCGATGACCGCCCCCTCCTGCAGGGTCGTACCTGCGGGCTCGGTCCGTGCCTTCCGTTTCCGTACTGGCCTGTGGCTCCCGCATGCGTCACAGCGCAGGATGAGGACCCGGTCATCCTTGACCAGCCGGGTATCCGGCCTGCCGCATTCAGAGCATATCACATAGTCCTCGATATAATTCCGGACCATCATGGAGATGAGGCTTGATTCGAATTTGCCATTGAAAACGGCCCGGTTTCCATCGATTTTTCCAGCGGTTCCCAGTTCGCCGAGGAGGTATTTCATGAAGTGATCCTGGTCCCGACGAATTACCGCAGCGATCTCGGCGAAATTATCAAGTATGGTGGTCTTGCCTTCAATCGTGACCTTGGCCTCGGGCATGACAAACCGGTCAGCAAACTCAGTGGGTTCGGTCACCTGAGTATATGCCTTTTTCAGAAGATCCTCATACGAGTCGGCCATAGTGATGTATGTATTCGTTCCACCGTCCTAAATAACCGGTACATGACGGTCAGGACGCGCCCGATGATCAGAAACACCGGGGGGAATACCGGTTCATCGGCACTACCTTCTCATGATCCCGGGCTGCAACGGGGATAGTCTGTTAGTGAAGGACCTTCGCCCCAGGAATATTTCTGCAGAAAAATACGCAGGGACGGGAGTCAGGATAGTACATTTATCCCAGTTATTCACCAGCTGAAGTCCATTTATTTGTTTCATCCCATACCCGCCAGGGATTCGCTCACACCCACAGGATCCCGGATCGGGTCGAATGATCTCTCATTTCAGGCATGCCCCAGAAAAAGTTCTCTGAGGAGATCCCTGGACCTCCCGATTCAGGTATTCTGGAACTGGGGCATGAGGGCACGAATTTCCTTCCCGATCTCCTCTATCTCGTGCTCCTCGTCAGCCTTGGTAAGGGCATTGAAAACAGGGCGGTTCACCATGTTCTCCAGGATCCATTCCCTGGCGAACTTCCCAGTCTGGATCTCCTCAAGTATCTCCTGCATGGCGACATATGACTCAGGCCCGATGACCCTCGGGCCCCGGGTCAGGTCGCCATACTGGGCGGTGTTGCTGATGTAACGACGCATCTTGGTGAACCCTCCTTCATAGATCAGGTCAACTATGAGTTTGAGCTCATGCAGGACCTCAAGGTACGCCATTTCGGGTGCGTAACCGGCATCGACAAGGGTCTCAAAGCCGGCCCTGACCAGGGATGTTACGCCCCCGCACAGTACCGCCTGCTCACCGAAGAGGTCGGTCTCAGTCTCCTCCCTGAATGATGTTTCAAGGACAACGGCCCGGGTGGCCCCGATACCTTTCGCATATGCAAGGGCGGTCTTCCGTGCTTTGCCGCTCGCATCCTTCTCTATCGCAATAAGTGCAGGGACACCCTTGCCCTCTTCGAACATCCTCCGTACCATGAACCCGGGCCCCTTCGGGGCAATCATGATGACATCGACATTTTCAGGCGGGACGATCTGCCCGTAATGGATATTGAACCCATGCGAGAACGACAGTACCATTCCTGGACGCATGTGTGGTGCAATCTCCTCACGGTATACTTTCCCCTGGTTTTCATCCGGAAGGAGGATCTGAACGATATCAGCCTTCTGGACTGCATCTCCTACCCGCATGACCGAAAGACCGTCTTTTTGAGCGGTGTCCCAGCTTTTCCCGGGTCGTAAACCGATAATGACCGAAATGCCGCTATCCTTCAGATTGAGTGCCTGGCCTCGTCCCTGCGAGCCGTACCCGATTACGGCTACGGTTTTTCCCGATAAAACCGAAAGATCCGCATCCTTATCGTAGTATTTTTCTATCATAGATCCTCACTCATATCAGTAACAAAGGACATAAATATTGTATTGGATATACCTCGAAAAGCACCAACCGTTTGTTTCATACTTCGTAGGACAGGAGCGTTAAACGCTGTGAACTCTAATTCAACTGGTTTTTCAAGAAATCTCCCTGATATACAGGCAACGACCCC
>CAZGXZ010000067.1:0-12139 GCA_964530035.1 uncultured Methanoregulaceae archaeon | reverse complement strand
CCCATCCTGATCGGAAGAGCCTTTTTTAAACGGTTGTCCTTTGAATAGCCCCTGGTGCCGGTCACGACACGGACCATCCGGCAGGAACGGACAGACCTGAATATCAGACAGGACCCGGGACCAGGCAGGCCAGGGCAAAGGGTGTCCGGTCCGGCAAACCGGAAATGCACCTGGATGTCACGAGGTCCACCTGCTTCTGGGAAAGGGACAACCGAAGCCGGGATCGACGCCCACCAGGACCGCTGAGATCCCCGGGTCTGCCGGGCCATGGTCAGCAGGAGACTGGACCGGAAATAACAGGTTATGAGGAAAAAGGGGATTATCTCTTTTCAAGGTTCTAGAGGCTGAACCCTGACTTCGACTGGTACTGCTTCGTGAACTTCGCCACCATGCCGGCGACCGTTGCCTTGTCCGTATAGACAACCGTTGCCGATGGTGTCAGGCTGTTCCCGCGGGCTTCCTTGACTGATATTCCGAACTCCGTGCCGAAGGTCCCCATGGCATAGCCGATTCCGGCTGATGCGTCAGGCTTCACGTCGAAGTTGTAGTTCAGCTCGGCTGGAGTGTCCGCACCTGCCGCCACCATCCTGACCTGAGCGGACGAAGACTGGGCTACGGATGTGACGCCCTGACTCATTGACCTGGCATAGACCACGTTGCAGAACGCAGGGAGGATCTCGCTCTGTGAAGGCCCGAACGGGCAGGCGATGACGTCGGCAGTCGCCGTGGGAGATCCCATGTTGTCAGTGGCGATCATCTCGGAGGTCTGGGCGATACTGCCGGTATTGGCATCGGTTGCATAGGTGAAGGTCTTCGTGGACTCGACATTGAACAGTCCGACCGCCTTGTTCCGGGTGTCGGGGTCGAATGTCTTCGTTTCAGAAATATACCCACCGTTCGTTTCCGTCATCTCGCTGTAGGCGGTTGTTGCACGGACCTCGTCGGGGTCGAGGATGCCGGTGTGGAGTCCTCCATGACCGGTCATCGAAGGGACGTCAAAGACGGTATGGGATCCGTGAGAGGGTTGGCCATTATAATCTAAATAGAAAAAAGATGCGTAGTCCCCAAGAGTGTGGAACCCGTCCAGGTCTATAACAGTTCCAAGCAACGACTCCGGGATAGTCATCGATGAGAGTTCCCAAAAACTAAAACCCTGTTTTATCTCGCCGTTATCAGAGCCTCCACCATTGACAAGGATCCCGTGAATCTTCCCATAACTATCCGCCTCGAGCCGGGAGGGAGTAGCAGATGCATACACATGCATCACGGACATCCTCGTTGTTACCGGGTCATACCCCGCCGTCCACTGGAGGTCCTGTGATCCCGAATACGACCCGATCGCCTCAACCGATGAGGCTGTTGTGAAGACCTGATTTTCCGGGGTCTGGTTTGGCAAACGGTCAGCCGCGGCCATACCGCTGAGCAATACGAGGAGGGTTAATAAAATTGGGGAGATCACTGACGTTTTTTCCAAGATAAAACCTCATTACGCGTCTAATGGGCAGATTAAGTGAGGTTGCCTTTCTTTTCATAAAAATGTGCTGAATTGTTCTACGGTCATTCAATGCCCATGAGATCCCCCTCACACAAAGCCACCGGCCCCCAATACTTCATGTGTTCATCATACACGTATTCCGGCAGGGGATGGTTGTAATGACCTCCCCGTCCTGTAATTAAAAAAAGCGTTATAGACGGAAAAAAGGAGGTTTTTCCTGTTATTTTTCACCCGAAGAAGCCCTTGTACGAGTGCTGCTTCGTGAACTTCGCCACCATGCCGGCAACCGTTGCCTTGTCCGTGTAGACCACGGTCTGTGAAGGCGTCAGGTTGTTCCCTCGGGCTTCCTTGATCGACACTCCAAACTCCGTGCCGAACGTTCCCATGGCATAGCCTATTCCAGCCGATGCATCGGGCTTCACGTCGAAGTTGTAATTCAGGGCACTTCCTACGTCAGCAGTTGCTGCAATCATCCTGACCTGTGCCGAGGAGGACTGTGCTGCTGATGTGACACCCTGGCTCATCGACTTGGCGTAGACCACGTTGCAGAACGCCGGGTAGAACTCGCTCACGGACGGTCCGAACGGACAGGCAATGACGTCGGCTGTTCGGGTCGGACTGCCCATGAGGTCGAGAGCGATCATTTCTGACGTCTGGGCTACGCTTCCGGTGTTCGCATCGGTTGCGTAGGTGAAGGTCTTGGTGGCTTCGACGTTGTAGAGGTCAAGGGCCTTGTTCCGGGTGTCGGGGTCGAAGGTCTTGGTCTCGGAGACATAGCCACCGTTTGTCTCGGACATTTCGGAGTAGGCGGTTGTCGCACGGACCTCGTCAGGGTCGAGGATACCAGTGTGAAGACCGCCATGACCGGTAGAGATTTGAAGAGTTTGAGTGGGCCCATCCCCCGTTATCCCTTCTCCAATCTCTCCAAACGTAGTGTATCCCTGCCTTTCATCACCATATGCATTGACGTTATAAAGCGTCGCTGGCATATTCATGGAGCAAACGGTATATCCTTCACCAGGTGTACCGGTATCAGAACCACCTGCGGCAACAAGTCTTGAGTGAAACTGCTCATATTCTTCATCATTCATTCGAGCGCAAGCTCCCTCCCCCCCCAGGGTATATATGTTCATCGCAGATCCGCTAATAGGAGCATACCCCGCCGTCCACTGCAGGCTCTGGGAACCGGAATACATCCCAATTGCCTCAACCGAAGAAACCATGCTGAACACTTGGTTTTCAGGGGTCTGGTTCGGAAGACGGTCCGCCGCAGCCATACCGGTAAGCAATACGAAAACAATCAACAATATCGAGGCGATCAGTATCGTTTTTTTCAAGATATAACCTCACTACCGGCCCAAAAGGCCTATTTCATGAGGTTGCCCCGCTTTTTATAAAAATGTGTTGAGTTGTAATGGGATTATTCGATGCTCATCAATCACCTTCCACTCCACCAACCGGTCCCCAATACTCCATGTATGGATCATACACGTATCCCGGCAGGGGATGCGAGTAATACCCTCACCGTCCCCACATTAAAAAGAGCGTTGTAGAAGGAAAAAAGGG
Source organism: uncultured Methanoregulaceae archaeon (assembly GCA_964530035.1). Lineage (GTDB taxonomy): Archaea > Halobacteriota > Methanomicrobia > Methanomicrobiales > Methanospirillaceae > KLAP105. The sequence continues at coordinate 9,078 of CAZGXZ010000067.1, read as the reverse complement.
GATATCTCCCTGTTTTATTCAGCCGAAGAAGCCCTTGTACGAGTGCTGCTTCGTGAACTTGGCCACCATGCCGGCAACCGTTGCCTTGTCAGTGTAGACCACGGTCTGTGACGGGGTCAGGTTGTTCCCACGGGCTTCCTTGATCGACACTCCGAACTCCGTGCCGAACGTTCCCATGGCATAGCCTATTCCAGCCGATGCATCGGGCCTGACATCGAAGTTGTAGTTCAGGGCACTTCCTACGTCAGCGGTTGCTGCAATCATCCTGACCTGTGCCGAGGAGGACTGGGCTGCCGAAGTCACTCCCTGGCTCATGGACTTAGCGTAGACCACGTTGCAGAACGCCGGGTAGAACTCGCTCACGGACGGTCCGAACGGACAGGCAATGACGTCGGCTGTTCGGGTCGGACTGCCCATGAGGTCGAGAGCGATCATTTCTGACGTCTGGGCTACGCTTCCGGTGTTCGCATCGGTTGCGTAGGTGAAGGTCTTGGTGGCTTCGACGTTGTAGAGGTCAAGGGCCTTGTTCCGGGTGTCGGGGTCGAAGGTCTTGGTCTCGGAGACATAGCCACCGTTTGTCTCGGACATTTCACTATAGGCGGTTGTCGCACGGACCTCGTTGGGGTCGAGGATGCCGGTGTGAAGCCCCCCGTGACCTAATTGAGCATTCAGATAATCAATAAGGCTTTGAGCACCTGTTCTTATCTCGGGACGGATTACATTCATATCTGTTGGCAAACGAGCCAGATATTGTTGGAAAGTTAATCCGGCCGGATAACCTTCAAGACCGTATTGATTATAAAAATCCCAATCACCCATCAACCAATGAAGCGTCCAATCACCATTCCAGCCATTGTAGCCATCGAACATCGGGCTTGTTGGATCAGAGGGAAATGCCAGAACAGGATCATACCCTCCCGTCCACTGCAGGCTCTGTGAGCCGGAATACATCCCAATTGCCTCAACCGAGGAGGCCATGCTGAACACCTGGTTTTCAGGAGTCTGGTTCGGCAGACGGTCCGCCGCGGCCATGCCGCTGATCAATACGAAAACAACCAACAATATCGGGGCGATTACCATCGTTTTTTTCAAGATACAACCTCACTACTAGCCAAATAGGCCTATTTCGTGAGGTTCTCTCTTTTTTTATAAAAATGTGTTGAACTATGATGTGGTCATCAATGCTAATCATTCTCTAATAATAATCCAACCGGCCCCCAATACTTCATGTAGGCATCATACACGTATTCCGGCAAGGGATTCGAGTAATACCCTCATTGCACTCCTGACAAATCATGCCTGATAAATCATGCCCCGGTTTGACTGGTCCCACTGTATGACATCTCCATACTGCTCCGAGAATTTACGGAGATCAGCAGGGGGAAACCACCCGGTCATTCCCCGGCCGGCTCAAGCTTCTTCTTGATCTCCTCCACATCGGTTTCCAGGCTGGTTATCCTCTCCACGAGGTCCTGGAAGAACGGAAACGACATCGACCCCGATGGAGAACCCTTCAGCAGCTGGGTGATCTCCTGCTTGAACACCCGGTCCTGGAGGAGGTCCTTTGCTCTCCTGGACGGGGCTGTCCTGCTCCGTATGATGGGGTCGAAGATGTCCGTGGCCAGTGCTGCCGCCGCCTCGAGAGAGCCGGATGCGGAGAAGAAAGGGTGCTCCCACCAGTCCAGCCCGGTGATGTAGTCCGGGTTCAGGGACACGGCCGATGTCCCCATCACTTCGTGGCTGTCCCTCTTGTTCATGTGCCGGTTGACCGCGTTCCGCAGATGGTCCGCGGTCCCGACATAGGCGACGAACGTGACGGTTCCCTTCCCCCCCTTAAAGACGTACAGCGCCGGGGAATCGGGCAACCCGGAGATGTCAACTACCCTGTGCATGGTATCGCTCTATGATGAAGAGGTGCCACCGTGGGATTTATAGAATACCATTTGACTTCTCCGTACGGTCAATGCCCACGGGGCCTGCCTGATGACCGCACAGGAAGGGGCGTTTGCGTGATTCTTTTCACCGGGGCTGGTCCTTCGGGAGAGCCCGCCGGTCTTCGGATTTTCTCCGTACAGCTATCTTCTCCATGTATTCCCGGGCCGAAAGAGGCATGTTGACGGCGTTTTCATAGAAGCTGTCCACCAGGACCGCCTGTTGCCGGCTCCACTCTGCGTTCGGCGTCCGCCGCACCCAGGCGGCATACATCCTGACAAACTCCAGCTGTTCACGGAGGTTGGAGGCCCTGTCAAAGGTGAATTCCATAAAGGCCACCGTCCACGGTAAAACGCTTCATCCACCTGTTCAGTGCTTTTTCATCGGGATAGTCCCTGGAAAAAGGATGAAAAGAAAACACGTTGCAGATAGACCTTCTGATGTCGATATCAGATTCTGGAAAAATTTTCCCTGAAGTCCTCATCGCAACACGATTAAAAATGGATTTTACGGTTAGACTGAATAGTTCCATTAAAAATGTGGCGGTTTAACTGCAGACATTCCTGCAGTTGCAGTCCCAGCATTTGTAGCCCGAAGGATCACAACATCGGTCACAGGTATACCGGCAGGTTGAACTTCCCGTTTGTGGTGAACCAGTATAGTGCCCTGTCCACTGGCTGCTCAGTGACGTCCAGTCGAAAGAACCCCCGCCCGTGGTCTGGCTGGGGAGACAGGCGCAGGTCATGTTGTTCGTGAATACCGTCTGGAAATACCCTTCTCCGCACGGAGGCTTGTTGGCACAGGCGCAGCTGAGAACAGTCGTCCCATACTTTTTATCACAGGCATTCCGGCAGGCATTGGTCGGGAATACTGCCTCGGTGTCCTTACTGCCCGCCGAAGAGGTCGTCTTCTGGGTACAGCCTAAGTAACAGGCCTGGCACTCCGAGGTGGCCGTCCAGGACTGGGCACCCGTGGGGGTCGGTGTGGGGGTCCATGCGTATGCACCGGTCGGTGTCGGCGTCGGCGTCCAGACGGCCGAGGCCGGCGGGCATTCGCAGTATTCTATGCAGGTGTCGGTATCGAGCTTGCATTCAGGCGTGACACCGTTCGGACAGTCCAGTCCCGAACCGAGCGGGAGGCGGACCCATTGTTCGAACTCGTCCCTGTACATCGTCTGGATGGACGTCACGGGACAGGCATCGATGTCGTACGAGAGCGGCCCGCTGTCAACGCAGCTGCAGTAGGTCCTGCAGGGGTCATTGTTGTCGTTCGTACAGAGCATGGTCTGGCCGAACGCACATGCGTGCAGGGGCCCCGTGCCGGAAGCATAGCAGTCATACCCGCCATTCACGTTCTGGTAACAGGCCGAATAGCCGTTCGGGCAACTGATCGTCCCCCGGTTGATGCAGGGCTGGTTGTTTTCGTCAACACACTGCGTCGCACATTCACCATTTCCTTCGCACCGGTCAATACAGGTCTTGCAGTCCAGCTGGAACGGCGGTATGCAGGGCTGCCCGCCATCCGTGCAGGCCAGCTGGCAGTCCACCCTGTCGCCACAGTTCCTGACGCACGACGTGCAGTCGTCCGTGAAGGTCGTGAGGCACGGACGGTTGTTTTCGTCATAGCAGCTCAGCTGGCAGGCGGTGTTGTCACCGCAGCCGGCAATACACGTGTTACAGTCCTCTTCTGGGCAGGTGCAGCCACTGTCGATGAGGCACTGCGAGTAGTAGTTCGTGACGCCCTCGAGCGTTGTCTCACCGGACGCACGGGCACGGTCAAGGCAGTACCGGCACTTCATCGACCCTTCGAAGGTCCCGGTGCACCCGAGATAGCACTCCATACGGCCCATGAGGCTTGCCTCGTCCGTCCCCTGGTTGCAGTCGACAAGACAGCTGCTGCAGTCCCCGAACGGGGTCACCGTGGGTGTCACCGTCGGCGTGCGTGTGCGGGTGGGGGTCCGTGTCAGGATGGTCCTGGTCGTTGTCGGGGTGTCGAACGGCCGGTACGGCGTGGCCCGGGTGGTCACCGTACGGGTCTGTACCGGCTGCTGCTGTGCCTGCGACTCGCACGGCTCGCAGGTCCGGTTGAAGGAGAGCATCCTGCTGACGAGCACCCGGGCGGCCTCCTGCTCGTGGTACTTCTGCTCGGAGTAGACCTTGCCGATGTACGAGTCCTTCTGCCATGCGGACGGGTCACCGTAGAGGTACACCCTGCCGCACCCGAGGCCGTTGACCCCGATGGCAACCGGCTGGCTCCCTGCGGGCTGGACCACCGGTGCGTACTTCGTGTTCTTCGGCGAGGTGAAGGTCGTGCTGTCACCCCGGACGAGCCAGTCCACGGTATCGGGCACGATGGAAAGCCCGTGGAAATATGCGAAGGTATTGGACTTCATCTCCGGCTTCAGGTTCCCTGCCGGGAGCCAGATGTCGGGCGGTGTCCCGGTAAAGACCTGCGTGGCGGCGTTGTCCGAGTCCATCAGGTCAAGGACGCTGCCTGATACCTTGCCCTCGGTGAACCTCCCCTCGACATGGATGCCCTCGAGGAGGTCGTTGATGACATCGGCGGAGGCGTAGGTCGTCTTCATGTCCCCGGTATAGGTCGTCCGGTCCTTTCCGCCCATGAACTGCTGGGCCATCACGAGGAGCGTGTTGCCACGGAGGACAAAGCATGCTATTGCCTCCTTTTCATCTTTCGTGAAATAGACAGGGCCGTTCTTCCCCTTGTCTGGCTGGGCGACGATGTAAAGGTCGGCGTTGACAAGGTCGGCAGCAGCCACCGGCCGCTTGGTTATGACGCTGACCTCGTACCCCTGTGCCCTCATGTCCTTGGCCCAGTCCTGCCAGTCGAAGATCCTCGAGTTCGAGGACTTGTCGAGGTTCGATGACGTCATCCCGTCGATCTTAATCCGTTCGGCATGGCCAAGGTCGACGAGGATACGGTACTTGTGCAACGGCGGGTCATCGGTCACGCACCATGTCTCGTTCCAGGGACACGGAACGGTCAGTATATTCCATGAAGCAAGGCTTGCAAGCGGCGTAGTCGTCGCTTCAAGATACCGCCCCGCTCCCTTCCCGGATGGCCCCCCGCCTGAAAGTGCCGCCGTGACAATAGCACCGGTTAAAACGACACACAAAACGAGGAACGTACACCAGATCCCAACATTTCGTGCCATAGGCTTACATCACGGAGTTCAGGATATGTACCTTTGCCAAGCGGCAACAGGTGGCGTCAATAATAGAGGATGAAAACGTGAGCGACAGTGCATTGGAGAACTGGAAAAGGTCCCATTCCCAAACGAAACAGTATCCAATGGTATTTTTATGGAATGACCCGGGCATGACGCTCCTTCCATGCCAAAGGCCCCGGTCAGGACACATCCAGGACGGTGGCAGGTACCTTCCCCCGCCCATACCCGGTATACCTCCTCCGGCCCCCTGCACCGGGTCAGCCCGCCGGTCTTATTCGCCGTGCCGCCCGAGGAAATAGACACCCACGCAGATCACCCCGATCGAGAGCGCCATGGCCAGCATGTCAAGGGAGGTGGAAAACTCCATCGAAAGGACCCGCTGGAAGAGGTTCACGATGAGGACCATGATGATGACCTTGATGATCTTGTTCTTGAGGTCGTCGAGGGACTCGATGTCGAGGACTCCCCCGAACCGGTTTTCGTGACGTGCGACATCGATCTCGGAGATGAAGAGCTCGTAGATGCCGAATGATATGATGAGGAGGACGAGGGCTATCAGGTAGAAGTCGACAGCCCCGATGATCCCGATGAGTATCCGTTCGTGCGTCAGGTGGTGTTCGCCAACGCCGACATACTCGACAAGGACCTGGAGGACCTCGAGCGACCCGGCGATGAAGAGCACGAGTGCGCTGAGTGCACTGCAGATTACGCCAAGGAGAACGAAATACCGCGTACTCCAGAGGGACCGTTCGAATACCCGTTCCACCGTGTGTTGCTGCCCGCGTTCAGGTCTGCCGGCCTTCGTGTCGTTCTCACCGGTCAGGGAATCCTTCTCCATCTCCATCTGGAGTATATCTATGGACAGGTGAAGGGTTCAATCCTTCCGATAAGCACTGATCACTCCCACCCCAGTCCGGACCTCCGGCCAGACCCCCATCAGGACACGGAGGCCGGTCGTGGGGAGCTCCCGGACTACTCACATGGATGGAACTGCTTGTGGTTCTGTCGAGTGTATCCCGCGCTTGGGGGAGCCACGGAAAGGAAAAACCCCGTACAGAGGTTTTTATAGAGAAACCTTATCGGGTCGCGGATACCACCCCTGTATTGTATGACAAAGAAAAACACTCTCGATACAACGCAGAAAAGCGTTGCAAACGATGTAAAGACCTCAGAAGTAGTTCCAGCCACCAAGGCGGTCAAGGGAAAAAAGAACCGGTAACCCCGGTCCCTTCCCTGACCATTACCACCATCGCGGGTTCCCGGACGCACCATTGGATGGTTTCCGGGAGCCCTTTCAGATTCACCAATAATTCACTTTCCTCCCCTTCCCAGACCTGATGCAGGAATGGTGCTTGTTACGGGAATGCATCTGCCATAACCGCAATCACCGGTTTTTTATCCTCCGACGACCGATCCCTCGCAACCGGAGCACCATATGCCGGGTGACCCATGACAGAAAGGCCCCATGTAAGTGAAGAAACGGTCATGACGCGGTGGCTTGCCCATGAACTGAAGAAAATGAACGAAGGGACCGTCGCGGCAAGAAAGACGCTGGCGGTGCTTCTCAGCGAGCCGGTCCCGGCGACGGTCACCAGGGGAGGCCAGGAATACCGGTTCGACCGCAGGGTCCTGGAGACCATTGCAGGGGCGGTCGATTCCCATACGAAACGCCACCTGAAACTTCCTGTCCTGTTCTTCTTCGATACCACGGTGACCGACAGCTGTTTCATCGACGACGAGACCGCATTCCTGGCCCTGAAGCAGCTTGGGGAACTGTCGGAGCTGCGACGGTTCGTGGACGGCAGGCTGTTCGTCGGCAAACCGATCGCATATGCCATCGCAACCAGGTACAGGACCGCCGTCCAGGTTGTCATGCGATAGGGTGTTCACCTGGGGGACCGGGCTCGCCGTTCCCAAGCCGGAAAGCCACCTTTCTTGGGATGCTCAAAAAGACTCTCCCTGAACCTGCCCTTCAATTCACTGGCGCTCTTTTCACCGGGACCGGGCATCCAAGGCATGAACCCCTGCTCATGGCGGACCGGTCCCGGTCATACCGCCGGCCAGTACCGCCGCCTGGAAAAAGTCAGGCGACACGATCCACCCCTCGGCTGATCCAGGACCACAGGGCACACCATATCCCTCCCGCCTCATGGAGTATCCCCATGCCGCGGTCGCGGCACACAGGACGGCATCAAGGACATCCCCCTGTACATCATTTACACACAACCCTTCAGCCGGTCCGGTCATGCTCACAGGGAACCCGAAATAGTCGGAAAAAGGGCGCTCGCCCAGGGCATTCACGAGGTCTTCCCGTGCATTCCGGCATGACGCGTCAGGTTTCTTCCGGACCTCGTGCTTGTACTTCCTGCCTGGGATGAACCGGCGGGCGATCAGGGCAGGGTATGTTTCAAGCACCACCCCCCTGCCCCGTAAAGGCCGTTCGAAGGGAATAACCCTGCACTCCGCACAGGAAAGCCGGCTCATAACCTCGTATGCCATTTTTCCGACCGGGACATAGGCAAGCAGGAGCGGGCTTTTCGCCCCGGCACGCTGGTCACATTCCCGGAGCGGAAGACGCTCTCCCTTCCGGAGCGTCGCACGATAGGCATACACCGATTCTTCGAATCCCTTCCTGCCGAGCGAACAGACCCTGCGGCAGCACTCCCTCCAGTCAGAGGTCCCAAGGTAATCACAGAAGCCATGGGGAAACGAGAGCGGGGCATCCACCCCCGCTACCCAGGAACACCTGGAAACCAGGAGGTCTTCAAACCCGGAAAAGGATGACTGGCATGAAATCTCCTCAATGCAAAGCCGCCCGTGACGGAAGCCTCCGGAGGCGATGACCAGCGGCTTTTTCCGGGACGGACGGCTCGTCACGTCGATTCCAAGGACCTTCATGGACGGGTGAACCCTGGCAATGACCCCTGCCGCAGGACGTAAGACTGCTTCAGACCAGCCTCGGAGGTTTTTCCTCGACCACGAACTCGCAGTACTGGTTGCCCATCGCGTAGCAGCTCGTCTCGGTCGCGGCCTGGTCGTTGCCGTACCACGCTGAAAACAGGCCGGTAAGGATGCCGGCATCAAGGGCACAGGCGGGCTTGCCGATACGGGGGAGGTCGATGCACTCGAAACAGTCATAGATACGGAGCACGACCGGGTCAGAAGACTCCACCTCGATCCTGCCGAGGTCCCGGGTCTTCCAGAATGCCTTGAGGTTCGCGAGGAAGACTCCGAATTCAGGGTCGGCAACCTCCTGGTACACCGCCTGGCCGATCTGGAGGCCCGCCCGGTGGAGGAGCGGGTCAATCGACACCCCCTCCCTGATCAGGCTCACCCTGATGGTCCGGAGGGTGAACCTGAAAAAGACTGCTGATGAGGCCCCCCTGGGAAAAACGATACCTTCAGGAATACTGATAGGGCATTTTTCCCTTTCCGGGCGGGTCGTCCCGCCGAGCAGGAAGGAATCAAGGTAAAAGACCTTTTTCCTCCGGTCAACGGGGTCAGGGCGGGAACCGACGATCCCGGCCTCATAGAGATCCTTTAAGTGGACCGACACGGTTGATTTCGCCTTCTGGCACCGTGAGACGATTTCATCGAACGAGAGGTCCCGGTCCTGGAGGAGGGAGAGGATCTTGATCTTGACCGGACTGTCTATGGCATGGACTCCTGAATCTGAGGAAACAAGGTCTATCAGGGCCACTTCGGGAGCCCTGGAACAGGGGTCTGCCATGGTTGTCCGGTCTTTCGGGTTCCTGAAAATCTGGTATGTCGGTATTCTTTAAATATTTAGTTCGCACACACTAAAACTGTTCGTATATAGTAGAACTTTATTGCGGCTGCCCACTCTAATTAATAAATCGCGGTCTCCGTTTTTCGCCGGCGGCCTGGTGAAGTTCCCAAATACGGTGATGGACAATGACACAGACCGTAACAGACGTAATATGCCCGTTCTGCGGGAC
>CAZGXZ010000066.1:0-12486 GCA_964530035.1 uncultured Methanoregulaceae archaeon | reverse complement strand
CAAGATACGCGACCGCCAGCCCTGCAAGAACGAGAAGACAGGCGGTTTTCAGGAGTATTGAGTTTCTTATGACTTGAATGGCACGGGTCATCGGCGTCGAGTCGGCCGTCCTGCAGTGGGCCTGGTCGAGGTAGACCCCGGCATAATCCCACGCAAGGTTGGCGACAAGGACACGGTTGCCGGCTCCTCCGGGGCTCCGCAGCACACCATTGATGACTGCGCTTGCATCCGAGAGGACAATTGTCTCACCCCTGCCGTACGGGCTGCCTGCAAGGACCGGTACTGTTCCAATCTCCTCATCCTTGCCCAGGGCACCGTCGTTGTCCATATCCACCCATGAAAGGACCCCGGTGCTGGCATAGGTGGTACCTCCGATGACTCCCTTCGGCCGGTCAAGCAGGACTGATGTAACACCCATGGTCAGGTTGTTCTTGGTCACAGGATAAGCAAGGAGAAGCGCAGGGTCCGACCATGGCCTGTCAACCCCGGTCACATACCCGTCAGTAAAACGGGCTCCACCCATGACCTCCTGCACGAGGTCCCCGCCCGGGGGACCCTCGTCGATAATGACCACCCGGTTCCCTGCATCAAGGAATGACTCTAATTTCTGGATCTCACCAGGCTCGTAGCCCTGGCGCACCGACACGATGAAGAGGACGTTTCCCGGGGATCCCGGGAGGGCATCCAAGGAATATACCTCATGTACATCCCGTTTCTCAAGAATGCCATAAAAGTCGCTTGTCCCGTTCCAGTCGGTGTTCCACCTGGAAAAGTCCTGGCTGGTCGAGGAGAGCTGGAGAATAACCGAGATGGCAGCTATGCAGATGATCAACCCTGCCGCCCAGAGTGCCCGGCTCATCGCAGGCCTCTGTCGAACAGACGAATCGTTTCTGAAAATGCCCCTGCCATCTCTTTTCGCTCTCCCTCGGCCGGGATTCTGCCGGCATACCGAACTCGTTCGTACATTTTGACAAATTCACGTATGAACGGCCCTGCCCGTGAGTCCCTGAAGGATTCTGCAAGCTCCCTGGCGGTTATTCCCCTCGGTAAGGGTGTTTCTGCATTTCCTGCCCGTTCCCGTAGGCTCCTGAATAGTTTGTGTGCGGTCGTCCCGACATGGTCGGGGGCTGAGGAGAGAAATTCTGATACCAGCTGCCCGGTGTCCTGTTCTCCCTCTCGTGGAGGCGACGAGGTCCCTTGCGAGACTGTGACCTGATGGACAGGAACACCTTCACTGCCCATAGCCCTTTCGCGGTGTCCTGGCCTGCGTTTTCCCAGGTGGAGCAAAACAAGGATTGCGACGGCAAAAATAACCAGGAATATGGCGGCCTGGACCACGTACGACGGCTGCTCAGGGCTATCACCTGTATCAGTGGCAGCAGCTCCCGGGATAGTGATCAAAACCGGGGAACTGGTCGCCGGGCTGAGGGGAAAGCCTGAAGCATCGAAGGTGGCGGCCAACGAATGGGTACCTGGTGCAAGTTCTGTAAACACCTCGTATCCACCGTTATTTCCCGTCACTGCCGTTATAACCGGCACGCTGTCTGCAAGGATGGTCACGGGTGCTGAAGTGACCGGAGTTGAACCGCTGACAAGGTTTCCCCTGCAGGCAATTCCCGATTCGCCCTGTCGTTCACATGACAGGGTGAGCCTGCTTGGGTTTCCTGTGACGGTCAGGGTTACCATGGGTGAATAACTGGAAGCCTCCTGTGCATAGGCGGTATGATTCCCTGAAGATATCCGTTCAACCCTGAAAGGAGAAGAAAAAACGCCGGAACCATCGGTGCGTGCCGACAACACCTGTGTACCGTCGAGGGCTATGATGATCTCCTTGTCAGTGATTACCCCTCCACGGATGCTGCCCTGGAAAAGGAAGGCGTCACCGTAACCCGCTGAATGAGGCGTCACAGACAGAACAAAGCCTGTGGAACTTTTCACCTTGGACGAGGAACCAGTCCCGGAAAGATGGGCGTGCTCCCCCTGCCATCCCTGGGATATTCCATCCGTTTCCTGTGCAAGCTCCCGCAGGTTGCCTGTCCCTTCACGGTACGGGCTCGTCGGGACACCTATGTCATCTCCTATCCGGTCAATATCGGGTTCGCGTCCTTTGTACTGTTCGTAAGCATTCTGTATCCTGGAAGAAATCGACGTCCCTTCATAGGACAGTGTTGTCATGATGGCGGGGTCTTCAGAATCGCGATAGGTCACTTCCAGTTTTTTCAATTGTTCAAAACGGCTGGTATCGTTGATAATCCCTGCCAGAGTCCTGATATTTTCCCGGTTGAGCTGCTGGAAGGACCCAAGGTCGCTTTCAGACAGGTCCAGTTTCACCACGACGGATTCGAACTGACGGGTGACCTCCTCCAGCTTTTCAAGGTCCCGCGTGGCAGTCTCAAGGTCCCTGGCCTTCACTGATACCGTAACCGCCCCGGTGGTATTCATGATATCGCCCATGAGACCCCGCATGTCATCATCCGTGGAGACAGGCAGGGTTACCCGGGTCCCGGGATCCGTGTGAAATGGTGTTGATGAAATGCCTGGTGGCAGGTAGAGGACCGGCTGTCCGGCAATGGCGACCAGGAGTAAAAGTGCAGTGATGCCTGCAAATCCTGCAAGGACGATATTCACCCTACTTGTCATCGGTTCAGGATCTCCACTACTTTCAAGGTGACAATGATTCCAAAAATGGCGACCCCGATGAACCCTATATACTTCATGCGGGTCAGCCAGGGTGGGTTGCCGTACCTCCCGGCAGACAGTTCAAGCGCAATCAAAAGTCCGATAAGCCACAGGACAAAGAAAATTTCCAGGCTGAGGGTCCTCCCGAGGACCATGAGGTATGCCACGAGAAAAAGCCATGCGGAGACCGCCGCGACAAGCGCAAGTTTTCGGCCTGCACTCCCGGTGATATGGTGCAGTTCCTCTCCTGGGAGCATGGACTAACGAAAGGGTGGGTGACCGGCAGGGAAATAACCAGTACCTGTCCCAAGACGAATATTTTTAAGGAGCCCATGCCATTATTCCCGTACAATGGCCCTGAACAGGCGCTTGTTCATGCTCATCCTGGTTGTCCTGGGGTTGTGCGCATGTGTTGCCGAGGTCCCTGCTTTTTCAGCCGACGTGCTGGCAATCTCCATTCAACCATCAGGGGACGCGGATATCACCTTCGGATACACCCTGACATGGCTTGAGAGGGCCGGGGTGCTGTTTAACATTGCCGACCCTGCCAGGGAGATGGCATCGGTCATGGAGGGACAGTTCCACCGGCCCGTGACGGTCCATGAAGTCCGGCCTGATGCCATGTCCCTTACCGTCCCGGGGTTTGCATCGGTCACTGCCGTCCAGGGAGGAACCCTCTACCACACTCCGTCGATGGATTTCCGCTCTGCAGAGCAGGTCCTGCACCAGTACTGGTTTGCCCCGCTCGTGAGCCCCGATTTCTCACCCCGTATCACAACCATGACCTTCCCGGACGGTCAGGGGACGAGCTGGTATGACGAGGGAGTCATCCCGGCCGTTGAACACCTGGTCCAGTAATCCGCTTTGGAAACGGCACGCGTTCTTTTTTTCCCCAGGGAGCATACAGGTGAAACATGGATGTTGAGGAGTTCACCCGGAGACGGGTTGCACGGGGCATGACAGGCGGGGAGATCCGGGAACAGCTGGTTCGTCATATCCTTTCTATCAAGGATGTCCCCCATGAATATGCGCGTGCTTTCTCTGATGCGGTTATAGCCGAGGTGAACAACACTGCCCGGGCGGAGGGCCAGGTACACGAAATGGTCCGGGCCGGGGTTTCCATGGGGGAATTCGGTGTCGGTTCCCGGGGGACGGGTGATTTTTATGCACACCGCCAGATAGCCAGGATCATCGGGAAGACCGGTGCATCCGTCGGGGTCGACGAGATGGACGATGCCGGGGCGGTCCGTGCAGGAGACCAGCACATTGTATGCACGGTCGACGGCATGCACTCAAGGCTCTCTGATTTTCCTTTTCTCGCCGGTTTTCATGTTACCCGGGCGACGCTCCGCGATACATACGTGATGGGAGCCAGACCCATCCTCCTCTTTTCCGACATCCACGTTGCCGATGACGGGGACGTCGCCAAGATATTCGACTATACCGCCGGTATCTGCGCTGTTTCAGAGGTCATGAAAGTGCCTCTGGTCACAGGGTCCACGTTACGGATCGGCGGTGACATGGTCCTTGGCAGCCGGATGACCGGGTGTGTCGGGGCAGTAGGTACGACACACCACCTCACCGCCCGGAGGGATCTCAGGCCGGGAGATGTCCTCCTGATGACCGAAGGTGCCGGCGGGGGGACGATCGCCACGGCCGCCCTGTACTCCGGCTTCCCGGACGTCGTCGGAAGTACCCTCAACATCCAGTTCCTCCTGGCCTGCGAGGCCCTTCTCGCGGATGATGTCCTTGCAGAGGTCCACGTGATGACGGATGTAACGAACGGAGGTCTCCGCGGAGATGTCTATGAGATGGCCGAGACCGCGTCATGCCGGATTGTCGTCGAGGAAGCGGCGGTTCGCACCCTGGTGGACCACCGGGTCCTCGCAATGCTGGACGCCCTTGAAATAGATTTCCTGGGTGTCTCACTCGACGCCCTGCTCATCGCGGTGCCGCCTGCCCGGGCCGATGCCGTGGCTGCCGTCGTCAGTTCGGCAGGGGTCAGGATACACCAGGTCGGTCATGTGGAGGCCGGGAGACCTGAGGCGGTCCTCGTCGGGGCTGACGGGGTGCCCAGGGACTTTACCCCCAGGTTCCGGGAATCCGCCTATACACCCGTGAAAAAGGTCGTGGACACGACGAGGAGGGACTTCGAGGAAATGAAGAGCGGTGTTGACAGGGCGGCAGCGGCGGCGATACGCAAGAAGGAGGCCATGATCTCGATGCTCAAGACAAAAAAAGGTGATTAAGGAGAAGGCCGCCTGCCGCTCGTGCAGATGTTGTATGCCAGGTACGGGATCTTCTCCTCGACAAATGGTTCAATCCTGCGTGCAAGGGTGAACAGGGGATCAATCATACCCACATGGGCAAAGGAGCATTTCCGCGTCGAGATGTCGGTAAAGCCGGCATCCCTGAAAATCGCAATCATCTCTTCCGCCGTGTAGTACCTCTCGTTGAAGTTCCCGACCCCGATTTTCCTGATTCTCATGAGTTCTCCGATCTGGTAGACCGCAGGCAGGCCTGAGGTGAATATCGTCCTCGACAGCGTGCAGATGACCACGCGCCCACCCGGTTTCAGGACCCTGAGTACCTCCGAGAGCATTTTCCCGGGGTTGCTGACATAGCTGAACGTAAGCACGCTGGTCACGGCATCAAAGGAGCTGTCCCCGAAGGGAAGCGATTCACCGGTACCGACAAGAAAATGCCCATCCGGGACTTTTTCACATGCCTTGGAGATCATCCCGCCACTTACATCGATTCCAACCGCCTGGCCGCCGGTCCTGGCATACCTTGTGAGCAACAGGCCGGTACCGCATCCGATATCGAGGATCCTCCCTTTTTTCGGGATATTCGAAAGCACCTTGGCGGCAAGGCTGTTGTAGTAGACCTTTCCCTTGTCCTTGTCATAGCGGTCATCATAGATATCGGCGATCTCATCGTAATGGTCGATGACCTTTCGAACCGAGGGGGTTATACAAACACCTCTGAGACAATCTCTGCGGCAAGTGCATTCATCTGGATGAACTCGTTGTTTCCGTTTACCACCCGTGCGTCCGCCCTGCCGATGAGGGCCACGATACGCGGGTGATAATAATCCCTCCTTGCCACTTTGAGCAGTTCCTGAAGTACTTCCCTCCCTGAAAGCCCGTATTCAAGCATCAGTGATTCGAGCCGGCGCTGGGCTGAAACAATGTCCCGTTCCTGCATCGCCCTGAATGCTGAAGCAGCAACGGTGTTTGTTTCCGGCTGGACGGACCTGGTGAGGTCAAATGCCCCTCCCGAACAGGCGGCTACCTCCAGGAGGACGATGGCCCGTCGCAGGTCGCCCTGCGCATGGAGGGTGATCAGTTCAAGGGTATCCGTGGTGACCGCCTCCCCGGAGACCATCTCTGCTCCCATGATCCTGTCGAGGACACGTCGTATCACTTCCGGGGGTACGGGAAGGTTATCGGGAGGCACCGTGAGCTGATTGCAGGGATGATCCCGGAAGGCCTCGTCGTTTCGAGTATGAACCTGCAGGTAGTTGAATACCGTTCCATTGTTCTCCTGAGCGAGGCCTGGGCGTCATGGGTCAGGGTATGGGCGTCTTCGAACACAAAAAGCTTGAACGGGGCGTTGAATGGCTGGAGCGATGCGTACCAGCGGATAATATACTTAAAGTTCGTGAGCAGGGACTCATCTTTCCGGTACAGGTGCGAAAAACGTTCGTCCTGTTCGAGTCCCGAACGGCCACGCTGGAGGATTTCCGAGGTCCCGATAATGGTTGTGTTTTCCGCCCAGTATTCACCGTACAGAGCCCTTGCAAGTCCTTCTATGGCGATTGACTTGCCGGTCCCGTGCGGCCCGGAAACGATAAGGTGGGGAACGTTCCCGGAAGCAGCCGATGCCTTGAGGCGTGTGATGGCGGAATCCTGGTATACGATACCCTGAAAACCGGTCGGACGGTATTTTTCAATCCAGAGCATGGGTAAGCCTCCCTGATATTTCATCGAGTGCGTCTCTTAGAAAAACGGTGTTGTTACAGGACCGTATGAGGGTGTCAGCCCTGTTTTGCTCCAGGCTCCTGCAGAACCTGGTAATATTCGGCACGGCCCGGGTCACTTCGTCGACAACGGTCAGGGTCGCGGTCCGTGCCGTTCTTGAGAGGGGGTTGAGGTCGATGGCGATTACCGTTTTGCCCATCGAGACCAGGGCACTGCAACGGTCCCCGTCCTCGAGGGGGACCAGGACGACATCGGCGGTGTAAATGCCGTTCCTTAAACAGAGCGCCCGGTCATGGGAGAGGGGGAGGAGACGTTCGGCCTTTCCTGACAGGACTCCGACGCCGTTGTCCCGCAACAGAGTACTGATTCTTGCAACTCTCTCCTCGGTCCTGTGGAACAGGTTGACCTCCACCGACGCACCCGAGGCTTCCTGGAGGTCACGGACGAGGTCTGCGCAGAGTGCGGCCGTGTTCCCGTTGATGGAGATGACCGGCGACCTGGCGGCAAGGAGCATGGCCGCCGCCGTCTCCTCGGCAAGGAGGGCGCTATCTGTGGTTTTTTCCCCGAGGAGGTAATCAAAGGCCTCACCTCTCCCGTGAGCGGCAAGACCCTCCAAGGTGACGATGCCTTCGCCCGCATAGCGGGAAATCTTTTCGCGGGCGACAAGTGAAGCATATCGGGGGTGGTCGGCAGGTATCATGGTCTGCCTCTGTCCAGGATTCTTGGCCCGTGTCCGGCGGCCCGCATTTCATACACCTGCCCGTACTGAGGGAGGATCTCACGCGCCCCCTGTCCATAGGCAAAGACCCCGTTGCCTAACATCGTCATGCTTGCCGGGACCCCGGCCCTGTCGCATTCGCTGAGTACCTCCCCGACTTCGGGGAGGACCAGGCCGCTGTCCCTCGCAAATGCCCGGGAGAGGGCGAACAGTTCAAGGACCGTATCGGGACACTTCCCGGGCCATGCACTGATGACGGCATCAAGCCTGTCCTGGGATGACAGGACCGATGGAGAATCAAGGGAACTCAGTGTCACCGCGTATATTGGCTCGGTGACATCATGCCACCGGCGTATCCTCCCGCCCACACCCGGGGAGAGCCTGCAGTCCCTTCCGCCTCCAATTGCAGCCGCAACATCCCCAAGGCCGGTTTTATGAATGATCTCTGCCTCATGGGCCAGGGTGGCGCAGGCCATGAGTCCCGGCGGGTCTGGCAGGAGTGAACCGGCGGCCAGTGCCGTAGCGATCAGGGCTGCGGCGGACAGCCCGAAACCGGCTGATATGGGAAGGCGGCACCTGGTCAGGACTGAGGCCTTCACGCCCATCCGGTCGAGCAGCCATGCTACCGGCGGTGATGAGTCCAGGCGGGCGAGCACCGCATCATCAGGTCCGAGCTGGAGGACGGTGACCGTTGTTTCATCCGCAGCTGAAACAGAGGCCTCCACACCTTCATGAATGACAATACCCGCCCCGAGACTCCCTGTTTCAGCAGGGGTCTTCCCGGTTACCGGGCGGAAGTACCCTGAAATGTGCCCGGGGCAGAATGCCGAACCGCTTCTCTCCATAGTGCTCCTGCAAGTTCCTCCTTTGTCCCTTCAACCTCGATACGTTCTGTTCCGGCAATGATGACCGCTTTTCCGGCCGTCGCTCCCAGCATGCCGTGCTGGTTTGCAAAGACCATGGACGCCCCCCTGCCCAGGATATCACCGGCCTCTGAAACGGCGTTCTCACCCAGCTTGAATGCAATGGTAAACGGGTGGCACCGCTCCATGACCGCGTCGATAATCTTGGGAAGAGGCTCTAGTCTGATTTCGACAGGTTTACCCGACGGGATCTTTCCCGGCATCTTCTCCGGGGCGAAGTCCGAGATGGCGGCTGCACTTACGTACATATCCGGGGCCGAGTCCTCGCACAGCGCCAGGACCGCCTGCATCATCTCGGCGGCGGTTGTCACCGGGACGTTTTCTACAACCGGAAAAATCCCTTCATGGACCACGCTGACCCTCGCCCCGAGCCTGAATGCCTGGAGGGCAACCTCGCGCCCCATCATGCCTGACGAGCGGGTCGTGAGCACCCTGACATCATCAAGGGGTTCACGGCACGGCCCGCTGGTCATGAGGACCCATTTTCCCTTGAGTGGCATGCCCATGAGGGCCCGCTCCACGTACAGGACAATGACCTCGTTCTCGGCAATTTTCGCCCTCCCCTCCTCCACCCTCGGGGGTATGACCGTCACCCCCCATGATCCAAGCCGGGTTATATGACTGTTCATGGCCGGGTGGCGGTACATCGAGCCGTGCATTGCCGGAGCGAGTATGACGGGGATGCCGCTCCCGAGCGCTGTTGTGGCAAAGGTCGTCACCGGGGTGTCGTCAATCCCGCATGAGATCTTGCCGAGCGTGTTGGCCGTGCAGGGTGCCACGAGGAGGAGGTCTGCCCGCCCGTCCTCACCGCACCACTCGACATGCTCGACGAGCCCGCTGCAGCGGGTGATCGTCTCCCGGCCCGTTGCATACGTAAGCGCATCGGGGTGGAGTATCCCGGCGGCAGCCGCGCTCATTACCCCCTGGACACATGCTCCCTTCCTCCGCAGGGCATGGGCAAGCCTGATGGTCTCGACTGCCGCGATGCTCCCGGTCACGGCGAGCACGATCTCCTTACCCTCAAGGGTCAGGGTCATGCGATAACCTCGCAGTCATGTACTTCGTGCCAGACATGGGGGCGGAACTTTTTAACCCTGTGCCTCGTGGTCCTTACCCTGTACCCCGCCATGGAAAAGTAGTCCTCAAGGTTTCCCGTGAAATCTGAAAGGGTGTGGCAGTGAACAGTACTGCCGGGAGCGAGGTGGCCGGCGAGGGAGGGGATGAATGCAGGGCTTTCGAAGTGCCCGACAACCACCCTGTCATACACGCCTTTTAGATGATTTCTTGAGTCACCGCACCGGGCTGACACATGGGGTCCGAGGTGGTTCGAGGTGATGTTCCGGAGGAGAAAACGAAATGAAGCCGGGTTGATCTCCGAGGCCTCCACGTCTGCCCCGGCCCGGGCCATGGGCAGGGTGAAATAGCCAATCCCTGCGCACATATCCGCGACCCGCTCACCCGGGGAGACAAGCGATGAGACCCGCTCCTTTTCCTCCCGGTTCCCCATTGCAAACATCACTTCCCCTGGGTCGAGGTGGTACAGGAGTCCGCTCTCCCTGTGGACGGTTTCACCCGCAGATCCGTATAATACCGTGGTCTGGGGGACTCTCATAACGCCTTCAGGCGGGCCAATCCAGACGACCCCTCTTGGTTTTTTCCACCTGATTATGGCTTCCAGTTCGTGGTCACCCGGACGTTTGCCGTGCACGACGGCGATATCACCGACCATGTAATATCCGCGGGACTCGTACGGCTGCCGCTCTTCGAGTTCCATCTCCGATGCAAAGCCGGCCCTGACCGGGACATAGGCACGTCCGCCCCGGACATGGCACCGTCGCTCAGGGTCCACCCACGGTTCCCGGGCGATGCGGGGGAGTTCGCACCTTTCAACGACACGGACACGCATGTTATCCGACCAGAACAACCGATCCCTGGTGGACCAGGTACCTCACCCTTCCTCCGGGTTTTACCTTCAGCCAGGGACGGACGCGGGCTTCAATCGTCCTGCTTGTTTCAGGGTCGAGGATGCCGATGACATCCCCGTCCCGGTACACTACCTCCCCCGTGAGGGCATC
This sequence comes from uncultured Methanoregulaceae archaeon, assembly GCA_964530035.1. Classification (GTDB taxonomy): domain Archaea; phylum Halobacteriota; class Methanomicrobia; order Methanomicrobiales; family Methanospirillaceae; genus KLAP105. The sequence continues at coordinate 2,108 of CAZGXZ010000066.1, read as the reverse complement.
GGCGGAGTTCCCGACGACCGCCCCTGTCTCCTCTTCTCGGATGGTTCTGATTGACCCGCTCACGATGTCGAAAACACTGAGGTCATGACCGTCCTGGCTGAGGACCTCGGCCAGGTGGCCCCGGGCGGAGACGATGTCGCCCCGGGACAGGCGGGGAAGCCGGACCAGGTAGGTTATCCGGTAGAGCTTCCGGCCGTCCTTCTCTCCGAACAGCTTCGGGTGCGTGGTGAGGCGTCCACCAAGCTGGCGGACGATCTCCGATGCAATCTGCTGTCCTATCTGCTGGGAGCCGACCGTGATATCGGCGCCATCCTTCGACTCGCTCATCTTCGAGACAAAAGACAGTCGTTCCCCCCCTTCCTGGAGGGTGTTTTCGATCTCGGTTGCGATCTGCATCGCCCTGTCGATTTCCGTCATGTTGGGCCGGCGGTCGACCGCCCTGACCTGGACAATCCCTTCCCAGTAGTTGCCGGTCAGGCGGTTGCACCTGTCGCACTGTTCCTTCCTCCAGAGGACCTCGACCCTGCACTCACCCTCCATCGTGTTGCCGTACAGGGAACCCCTGACGGAAACGGTCGCGAATGAACGGTTTTCACTGACCTGCCCGATATTCAGGGAGACAACAGGAGACCGTACATCGGGGTGGAAATGAACCGCCTGCCGTACCAGGTCCTCTTCGAGGACCTGCAGGGGGACCCCTGGATCTGCCCATCGTCCGCCCTTTCTGACCGCATCACACGAAGGGCAGCGGACAGGCTCGATTCGCTGGTCACAGGTAAACCAGGTAACGGTATCTGCCCGGCACCGGTTGCACACCCCTTCTTCTGCCGGTCCGCCGCATAACGGACATATCGCGTCCCGTATACCCATATCAGATCCGGACTACCTGTGCATGCGGGACCTTCCCGAGGAGGACGCATGCGTCCTTGTCAACAACACCAAGTGAAAGGGCAAGCCTGACGCTCCGCTCGCCGATGATGTTGATGTTGTCAGCCCTTTGGAGAATCGCCATGACTTCCTCTTCTGGCCTTTCCTCGGTCCCGTAGAACGAGCTATTGATCGTGATCGGGAGATCCCCGTGCATGATGGTTGTGTTGACAAGTTCCCTGTCGCAGACGGCTACGACCTCGGTCCCGTCCTGTGCACGGTGCACCTTGCAGAACATTGTACCTATCATCCGGCGGGAAGGGGCATAAAGGTCGTGAAGGGTGATCAGGAAAGTTCGATTTCCACGCCGTATACCTTTTCCGGTGTCTCTGCATGGATGATGTATGCCTGTTCAAGGGTGAGCCTGCCTGCATCTATCAGCTTTTTTGTAAACCTCGGGACCGACTTCGGACCTGTAACCGCACCCGGGCGCGAGTTTTCGTCCATGTAATCGCTTTCAAGGGTGAAACGGCGCCCTTTCCCTGCAAGTTCTGCGATTTCCCCGTGGGTGGCGATGAGGGAAGGGTGGAGTGGAGTATCCGGCGACCCGTAATGTTTTACCACACGGCAGGGGTCAGCTCCCGCCTTCCTGGCCATATCAACGATATCGGTACAAGGCCCGGTCTCCGCATGGACCTGGACTGCACAGGAAAGCCTTCCGGCCAGTGAGAGGGCGTGGGACAGGACCTCGTCAGATGCGGCCTGTACGTCCTGTCCTACTTCGTAGTGGGGCCTCCCGCTCTTGAGAGCGACGGCCAGGCCCTCGCTGACATAACCGGCAGCGACGGCCAGGCCTTCCTTCATGACTGATGCCGCCTGTTCAAGGCCGATTTCATCAGCAAGCCGTGTGATTTCCGCCGGGTGGACCCCGAGTACTGGGAACACAACGAGACCAGTCTCCCGGATGCCATCAGCCACAGTCAGGGTTTCATCGAACACCTTCCGGTAATCTGATCCCTTCCTGGGCGTCACCCCATGTGACCATGACGGTTTTGAGACGAGAAAGAGGTGTGTCCCCCCTGCCCTCATGAAATCCCTGGCCGCGTCCAGGCCCCTCCCGTGGACCGGGTCAATATGAATATGGTCGTCAGTTAAGGGGATCGCAGGGGGCTTCATGAACGGATATGACTTTCATCATCGGGTAGTCTCCTTCGGGTCTTAACCGGGCCTTACATGCAATC
>CAZGXZ010000065.1:9509-12544 GCA_964530035.1 uncultured Methanoregulaceae archaeon | reverse complement strand
GAGGGGGAAGAGCATGCCGGAGACGATGATGTTGGGCTTGAGGTAATAGATCAGCATATCCTTCCTGGCGATGGTCCAGGCGGCGCAGAGCTCCCGTGCAATCTTCGAAGACCCTCCTTCCGCGTCAGTCAAGGGTCTTCACCCCCTTCGTCCTGGTTTCCAGCCCGGTGAGCCTGATGAAAACATCCTCGAGGCTGGGCCCGAGCGTGGTGACGCTGATCACCCTGACATGATGCGCCCGGGCAAACTCCGTGATGCCGTCGAAGACCTGACCCGGGTCCGCGGTGATCAGCCGGAACTTGTCACCCTGCTTGACGACCTCGCTTACATGGGGAATGCTGCCGAGATCGGCAGGTCCGACAAGCCCTTCCGGTTCAAAGGCGACCTCGACCGACTGGACGCTCTGGATGGCCTTCTTGAGCCGTTCGGGAGAGTCGATCGCTGCAATCCGGCCCTTGTTGATGATGGCCACCCGGTCACAGGCAAGGTTCGCCTCCTCGATGTTATGGGTCGTGAGAAAGACTGTAACGCCGTTCCTGTTCAGGTCCCGGATGACCTCCCTGATGATGAGGTTGCTCTGCACATCCAGCCCCGAGGTCGGTTCGTCGAGGAACAGGAGGCGGGGATGGTTGATGAGTCCCATCGCAAGAGTGAGCCTTCTCTTCATCCCCTTCGAAAAACCGTTCGTTTTATCATCCCGCCGGTCATAAAGCCCGAATGTTTCAAGCAGTTCCACGGCCCTCATTTCCCGGTCCCTCCTGGGGACGTGGTAGAGCCCGGCGGTAAACATCAGGTTCTGCCAGGCGGTGAGGTCAGTATAGATATTTGATGTCTCGTGGACGATGCCCATCCGGCTCCGGGCCGCAATCGTCTCCTTCACGATGTCCCTCCCGAAGACCCGGGCAGTCCCCCCCGTCGGCGGCGATATACCGGTCAGGATCCGGATCGTGGTCGTCTTTCCTGCCCCGTTCGGGCCGAGGAACCCGAATGTTTCGCCTTCACTGACGGTAAAGGAAACATCGCTCAATGCCTGGAGGGTACCGAACCGTTTTGACAGCGAGAGTGCTTCTATGGCGTACATGGGGAGACGTGGCGGAAACGCCGCAATGGTGCGATATTCTTCCTTCTTCCATGTGAAGGTTGCTGTTTATAGTTCCTGCTTATTGTCCCAAAGCAATCCGGTTTCCGGGTCCGTGGTGATGAGAAATGATTGAGACGACAAATCCCCAATATTTATAATCATTAATGCTCATCAATAAAATGGGAAGGAAACCGACGAGATATTCCTCTTTGGTTCCTCTTTGGAGCAGTTACCTTGAACCACCCGATCCTGCGCTACGTCCTTGTCGCCGTCCTCATCGGCCTCGCAGGGACCGCCGTATCAGCCGCATTGCTCTCGCAGAACGACCTCGCTGTCCAGGGGACGGTACGGGTTACCGAAGCGACGATAAAACCCGTCACTTCCCTGAAATGGGACCCTCTTACGGTACCCTGTCCCTGGAACGACACCTGGTGTCCGAATGGAGACCCGCCTGTCAGGCAGTACAGGATCCTTGTCGACCTGGCTCATGCCGAACGCGTCACGCTTGACGGAATAGTCGCACCGAACCTTGACCGGTCTTCGAATAACCGCCTCTTCGACTGGCAGGACTGGGCAAAGGACATGCGGGACCAGGGGTACGAGGTCAGGGTCACCACGGTGAAACCGATAACCGCCACGGAACTTGCCAACACCGACCTCTACATCGTGGCCCAGCCGGACACAGGTAAAAACGGGCCGGTCTACTTCACCCAGGCGGAAAAGGACGCTATCGCCTGCTTTGTCCTCAAGGGGAACACCCTGCTGGTCATGGCCCAGCAATTCATGGGGGGCAAGGACCAGACCCAGTACCTCGCCGACATGAAGACCTCCTATGCATCCGCGGCGGTCATCAACGACCTCCTGAAGGGGATCCATGTTGAAGGGAGGTTCACCGAGGGCAAGGTCTCATCGGGAGTCCTCGACATCATGGACTCCGAAAGCGCCGGGACACAGGTCTTTGCCGGCAACCCGCCTGACATCTGGCTCCCTGCCGACGGCCTGAAGCCCGAGATGAAACCTGATACGTTCGCCGGGTTCCATGTCCTCTCCATCAAGCCGAAGACCGTCCAGTCCCTCGTGAGGAGTGACAGCACCTCGTTTACCTCGCCGAAGAACCCGAAGTACTCCCCGGTAGTACAGGCTGCCGGTAGCCGGCCAATAGCCATCGGCTTAAACGGCCTCGGCTGCGGCAGAGTATATCTGTACGGTGACCCCTCAGCATGGCAGAAGGACACCTCCTTCGGAAAGGTCTATACCGAGCCGAAGTACCACGAGCAGGACGCAGCACGAGTCCTTGTCGCCCGGATGCTCTCCTTCAACCGGACCTGCGAGCCCTGCCAGGCGAAGGAACAGCCGACAAAGGCCCAGCAGACGGTGAAGCCGACCCCGACACCGAAGGTCACCCGGGGGGCAACCACGACTTCGAAGAACTCGTGCTCGTCATGTATCGACTCCTGTAACCAGAACACGGAACAGGGCAAACTCCCGAACCAGTCGAGCGAGCGGTTCTCCTGTTATACAAACCAGTGCGGTGTCAAGGGAGATGCGGTCTTTGAGGAGGACGGCCTGCCATACTGCATGGACTGCGAGTATTACGCCGAGGACGCGGCCTACAAGGTCGTCAAGGACGAAAAACCCCCGTATGACGGGTACATGGACGCATATTCCTCGATATATTCGGACTGCGTCAAGATGAACGCCTGTTCGTGCGGTTCCAACGAGGACTGGATCGAGGACTGCAAGGACTGTATAAACCGGTGCAGCACGGGAGACACTGCCTGCCTCTCGAAATGCAAGGATAGCTCGGGGAAAGCCTGCGTGTCAATAGAGACATTCGCTGACTCGTGCACTATATGCCAGGCAAACTGTGGAACCGACGAGAACTGCCTGAAAAGCTGCAAGGACGCAGCGGGACAACCGTGTTCGTCCGGCACCCTGGATGTGGACTCCTGCA
>CAZGXZ010000065.1:0-9409 GCA_964530035.1 uncultured Methanoregulaceae archaeon | reverse complement strand
GTGTGTGCCAGGATAAATGTGGTAGTGACCAGAACTGCCTGAAGAACTGCAAGGACGCGAGTGGAAAGCCGTGTTTATCGGTGACGTTGGACGTGGATTCGTGCAGTGTGTGCCAGGATAAATGTGGTAGTGACCAGAACTGCCTGAAGAACTGCAAGGATGCAAGTGGACAACCGTGTTCGTCGGGCACTCTGGACGTAAACTCATGCACCAGTTGTCTTGAAAAATGCGGGGATGACAACATGTCATGTCAGAATGCATGCAAGGACGCGGTGACTGGGAACTCGTGCATCAGGATCCCCTCGGGAGCCACCGGCACATCCTCAGGCTGTCTCTCCTGCTACCAGGCCTGCGTTTCGTCTGCAAAAACGAAGAACAGCGCAGGCGGTAGCGAAAAGACCACGGAGGCGGTCCTGTCCTGTCAGCAGAAATGTGACCAGCAATACGACACGACACTTGCAGAATGCGCCTGCCAGGGCACGGTCTGTCCGTCAGGACAGCACAAGGAATTACAGGTTGGCGGCTCACTTGGTTGCAAGTGCGTGAATGATATTACCATTACCTTCAACACGACCGATCTCAGCAGCCAGTGGACTGGGCACTTCACTGGGACGCCTGCCGGGTCTTCAACCGGGTCAACCACATCTCCAGGTTCGGGAACGAACTGCCGTGATATACCTGTTTGTTGTGGTGATACCCCGGTATGTACAGTTCCCGGCTGTATTGCAAGAATATGTGACTGAATTTTAATCCCATTTCCAGTTCTTTTTGTGATGCCAGGAAACCCGGAGGTATGCTAATTTCATCTTGAGGTCAAAGTTGGTGGAAGTAGTTCTAAAATTGGTTTCTTTCCCTATCAGATTCAGGACACCTCATCATATCCGAAAGGCGCTTGGATGGTTGTCCCATAGATCATCATGAAGATTTTAAGTCTCATAAAAATGTCTCTGAAGATTGAAGCCTTAAAAACTACCAAAAACCCCCGATCAAGTAAACACTTACGGTTTGCCATGGCTATTGTATGCAGGGGAAATGGGGGGCGGCAGCCCCCCGGTTCGTAATACTCCTAACGTATCGCTGTTCCGGGGAAAACTCGATACAATCTATTTAACAAGCAATTCTTCGTTGCTTGAGAGAATGGCCAGGCAATCTGCCTGATTAAAGATACTGCAAACGAAATATTCCAGTCCTTTCAGTAGCTTTCCAGAACTCGCTGAATACTCGTATAATCATCTTTTCCTATATCGAACAATCAGTTACTCTTCAGTGGGGGCGTGCCCCCACGCCCCCGGAAGGATACCCCGCCGCCCCCGAAGGGCGCCCCGGCGGCGGACCCACAGCCTTTCAGGATGACTATACCTCTCATAAAGAAACCTCGCTGAAGAGTGAAAACTGTGGAAAACTAAACCAATAAACCCTAATCACGGAACCGCCAGCGGCTTGCCCTGGCTATCGCATGCGGGGAGAATGGGGGGCGGCAACCCCCCGGTTTTAAATATACCGGACGTATCGCTGCTCCGGGGAAAAATCGAAAATGTCGTTTATCTCTTTATCCTGATCGGAGTAGGATATATTCTGAAAAACCCTCTCCCACCCTGCTACTCACACCTTCTCCCTGCATGCCCCGACAAAGGCCTGAAACATCGCCCGGCTGCTCAGCGGGTGGAGGTGGGTATAACTGCCGGTTGTCCTCCGGACCGTCCCCCCGTCCTTCCCACCGTCGATTCCCTGTCCCCGGGAGAGCTGGAAGGCATACCCGACGTGGTCGCCGAGGCAGACCTTCGAGTAATGGAACTCGTGGCCGCGGAATCGGCACGGGCCGAAACAGGACCCCCCGGGCGACGACCCCTCGACGTACGAGACGACCCGGTGCCATGGCATGACCGTCTCACCGGGGAGAAGCCCCGCCATCTCGAAGGACTCCTCGGCACCGTCCGGTGTGAACTTCCCGGAAAGACGCATCCGGTCCGTGACATACATGAGGCCCCCGCACTCTGCATAGACCGGGACGCCGTTCTCAGAATATTCGCGGAGGGCCTCTCTCGCGAGCGTGTTCGCTTCAAGCTGCCGGCAGTAGAGTTCAGGATACCCGCCGCCGAGGATGTACCCGTCGCAGTCCGGGAGGCGGCCGGAGACCGGGCTCCACCGCACGACCTCAGCCCCGAGCGAGGGGAGGACCTCGAAGAGGTCGTGGTAATAGAAGGTGAAGACCTCGTCGGACGCGACACCGATCCGTACGTCAGCAATAGGATTGTCCGGAGGGGAAACAGGGGCGGCCTCGACTTCACGGGCACACCCGAGGAGGACGTCGTAGTCTATGGCCTCGCCAATCGCCTGGACGACGCCGTCCACGTGCGACCTGAACGAGTGCGAAGTCATCCCCTCCTGAAACGGCACAAGACCGAGGTGCCGCATCTCAAGCCCGGCGTCCCGTACCCGCGGAACGGTACCGGCCACCGGGAGCCCGGTGAAATGGCTGACCGCATCGCACAGTTTCCGGCGGTGCTGGGGTCCCGAGACGTTATTCAGGATGACCCCTGCCACCTGGACCTCCGGGTCGAACGCGGCGAAGCCCCGGATGATCGCTGCGGCACTCCGGGTGATCGAACGGGCGTCGATGACGAGGACAACGGGGATTCCCAGTATCTTGGCGATCGAAGCGCTGCTCCCCGCATCCCCGCGGCCGTCGGCTCCCTCGAAGAGGCCGCGGACGCCTTCGACAACGGCGATGTCCGCCCCGGCCGAGCCCCTCGCAAAGGTGTCCCGGATCTCGTCCTCCGACATCACATAGCTGTCGAGGTTGCGGCACGGCCTGCCGGTCGCCGCGGCGTGGTAGGACGGGTCGATATAGTCCATCCCGACCTTGAACGCCGCAACAGTCCGGGTCCGGGCGAGCGTCCCGGCGATGGCGAGGGTGATGCTGGTCTTGCCGCTCCCGGAGCGGTCGCCGGCGACCATGAAGGCCTTCATGCCAGGCTCCGGACCACCGCCCCGAACTCACTCTCGGTGATGTGGTCGATGCCAAGCGTCCTCGGGTGGAGGTCGATCTCGACGATGACGTGGGCATGGCCGAGCTCACGGAGCGGGGCGACCTGCCGGGGGCCGTTTGTTACGGAAAAACACTCCACGCCCGTTGTGTACTCTGCCGGGACGGCATGGGGTACCCCGACGATGAGGGCGAACTCAGGCTTCTGTTCCCGTATCAGGCCGCCAATCATGTCTCCGTTCGCCCCGTACTCGTCAAGCGCACCAAACGATGTGAATGCAAGCCCCCGTTCTCCAAGCTGGTCCCGGATCCTCCGGGCGTCCCGCCTGACCTTCGGGAGGCCCCGGTCGTCAAGGTTGGCGTAGTAGGACATGGCGGCGTCAGGGCAGGTGTCATGGAGGGCGAGGAGGATGTCGGCGAACATGTACGCGGTCTCCTTCTTCGCGTTCATGACCGCAAGTCCCCGGGCCCCCGACCGTGCGAGCTCCAGGAGGCGGGCGGCTGCCTCGTGCTTCATGTCGCCCCGGGACGGCTCGATGTACGGCTTTGAAGCAGCACCACGCAGCTTCTCGACCATGTTCGCGGCTTTCAGGAGGACCTGCTGCCGGCAAAGTTCGTCATCGGTTATCCATCCCGCCCCGGCGGCGGCCTCGAGCGTCCGGATGACCCCGTCGATGTTCTCGATGAACCCGGCATGGATGTCGACGCTGATGGTCGGGACGGTGATACCGGCATTGTCCACGGCGGATGCCATGTCCTCGCCGATGATCATCGAGGCGCAGGTCCCGATGACCGCCATCCGCTTCGGGTGAAAGTTCTCCTCGGCATACCGGAGCACCCGTTCCAGGGGGGCCTGCCCGCCGAAGATGAACTCGTTGTCAGAGAGGGCGGTCGTGAGCACCCGCATGCCGTCCTCCTCGAGGAGGCGGGCGTGCTTGAAGGAACAGCCCGACGGGCCGTGCAGGACGGCGACATCGACTCCGAGGTCACGGGCGGTGTACAGTGCGGCGACGATTGAACTTGGCCTTGGCTGCATGTAGTCCATGTGTCATCTCCATGTCTTGACGGTGGCAATGATGGTCCCGCCGCTTCCCCGGGCTTTTGCGGTGGAAAGCCCGTCCTCCAGGGTCCGGCGGTGGCAGAGGGGATTTTTGAAGCCTTCTGTATCGAGGAGGTTTTTGACAGTGGCCCCGTACTCGTCGGAACCGATGGTCACGACGGCGTCGGGGCGGAGGGAAAGAATTGTAGCCGCGGCATCGGGTGCCGGGAATCCTTCGCAGACCGCCCTGAACTCCTCCCCGATGACCAGGACATACGGGCCGGGCAGGTTGTTTTCATAGGCATATTCTGCGGCGGCCCGGCAGGTCTCCTTGTTTATCCCGCTGTTCGAGTCGTTCAGAACGCACCACGCCCCGTCGCGGGTGACCTCTATCCTCCCAGCGACCGCTGTGAACCCCGCCAGCCGAGACGGGTCCCCCCCGGTGAGGAGAGCGGCGGCTGTCGCCATCGGCAGGGCCGACCGGTAGGGTTCGGTTTTCAGGAGCTGGTTTGTAAATGAACCTGCACCCTGTCCTGACCGGTACCTGCACTCGTCGCCGTCCACTGCTGCGATCTCACCGGTATGGACCCCCGGGCAGGGGAGGCTGGCCGGGGCGATGGCCCGGCGTGCCTGTGCAAGAGAGGCCATTTTAGCGACGATGGCACTCTTCTTCCCGCCGGCGATCGGATAATCCAGGTCCGAGGTGAGGACGGCGAGGTCTCCCGCCCCGGTCACCCCGAGCGAGACCTCGGCGACAAGCCAGCCCTGGATGCGGCCGGCCTCACGGACCGCCCTGATGAGCGATGCCGGGGTGATGCTCGCCCGGTACAACCGTTCCCGTTCCGGGTACTGATAAGTCCCTGACGAGGTATGGAGGATGCCCGGCCCCGGGAGCGTGTGGGCGATTGCATGAGCGGTCGTCGTCTTGCCCTGTTTCCCGGTCACCTCGATGAAAGGGTGGGGGAGATCCTGTCCAAGGAGGAGCCACCGGACCGCCTCGTGGTGGGTGATGGACGGGAGGGGGAGGTGCAGGAGAGGATGGGCCGGGTCGAGGTGGACCGGGGCTGCGACAAGGTCAAAGTCATCCGTTTGTACGTCTCGTACCAGCGCAGCATCTCCGCGATAGACATCGACCGCGGTGCATGCATGGCCTTGCTCCCGGAGGCCACCGGCAATGAGGTCTCCGCCGTGAATGGTGTCAAGGACGAGAATACGCATGAAAAATAATCAGTTGATGGTGGAAAATGCCCGCTTTGCATTCTTGACCATCAGATCGGCAAGGAGGGGGTCTGGACCAATGGGGTCGGCATACAGCAGGGGGACGCTCTTCCCGTTGAGCCTGAATGTGCCCACCGACTCTCCCTCGGCGAGGCCGACGAGGGGGGGGATATCCTTCGTGATGTGAACACCCTTTGCAAGGAAGAGGGGGACTACGATAAGAGCCTCGATCTCCTCCTTCCGGAACTGTTCGAGGGTTTCGGGTACGGAGGGGTCGTTCATATTCATGAATGCGCTCTTCACCACGTATTCTCCAGGATATTGCGTGGCGATGAGGTTTGCCGTTGTATCGACGAGTTCCTTGTTGTAAGGAAGCTTGCTGCCATGACCGATCAGTAACAATCCTTTGCGGACCATATATGAATTCATAGCACGACTATTCTTAAAATGGTTACCAAATACGTTTTAAGCCCACACTGGCCCCCGATTGTCCCCGGGTCCCGGAGCGGCCATGGACATGTCACCGATCACTGTAAGTACGAAGACTCACCCTTATTGCCTTATTAAGCATTCTTATAAGAGAACCTATGATGGAGCATTTCGAACGCTTCGGGCTCCTCCTGAATAACCGGGTCGTGAGGACGCCCGTCGCCATCGCCTCGATGGCGGGTGTGGTCGACGCGGCGTACGTACTCTCCCGTGCCTCCCATATCGGTGCTGCTTTCATCGGGGGATACCCCATCGACCAGCCCTCTGTCGAGGCAGGCAAAAAGACCGCCGCGTCAGGGAGGACCGAATTTCTCATAACGGACCCTGTCGCGGAGATCGGCCGCCAGGTTGAGGCGATGAAGCAGAGCGACGTCGTGCTCGGTGTAAACATGCGCGCAGCGGAGCCCGCCCCCTTCGTCGCGATGGCCGAGACATTCGGCGACGCCATCGTGTACGAGATCGATGCCCACTGCCGCCAGAAACCCTTTACCGATATCGGCTGCGGGGAAGCCCTCCTTGCCGCCCCTGAAAGACTTGCCGCGATCGTGGAGGCGCTGGTTAGGAAGGACGTATCCGTCTCGGTGAAGATGCGGGCCGGCGTTTCCGCCGATGACCGGGCGCTTGCACGCCGGGTCTGGAAGGCCGGTGCTGAGGTCCTCCATGTCGATCTCATGGACGAGGGAAAGACGAAACTGCGCCAGATCCGGAACAACTGCCCGATCACCATCATCGCCAACAACTCCATCAACACCTTCGACCGGATGAAGGACATGCTGGCCCACGGTGCCGACATGGTCTCCCTCGCGAGGCAGTCAGACGAACGGACCCTCGCCGGCCTCGATGCCGCCATCTGCAGGTATGCCGATGACCACGGCTGGTATAACTCTCCAAAGCAGCTCTGTCGCGGCGGGGACATCAGGGCCCTTGCCTTCTGCTGCCTTCCCGTCAAGGACTGCCCCCTCATCCCCACGCTCAATAATATCGGGCTCTCCCGGGAGGACTACATAAAACTGAAGATGGAATCGGTAGCCGGCACCCCTCTTCAGGCCGGAGACCAGACCTGCTTCGGCTCCCTGGCCTGGTGCTGTAAAGACACCTCGCCCTGCATGTTCCGCGACATGGCCATTAAGCGGGGAAAACTGTCGAACCGTGATTACATGATCGAGAAGCGGCGGCTTTCGGGAAAACTGATGGACGCCATCTTTTCCGGATAGACACGATGTCCTTCACAAGGACCGAGCGGGCCCAGCTCGCGATGATGCTCGAGGTCACCGCATACCCGAAGCCCGGGAATGTTGACCGGTGCCACGACTACCCGGAAACGACGCTCGAACACTTTCTTGCTTCGGCGATCCTGGTAAGGGAGGCCTTCGAGCGGGCTGAGGGGCGAGAAGGTGGCGTTGGCGAGCTGATCAGGGACGCGGTCTCGCTGTCTGGCCGGCACTCCGGGGGGAACACCCACTTCGGGGCGTTCATCCTCCTTGTCCCGTTGCTCATGGGAGGAGACATCCCCGGCGCCTGCCGTATCATCCGGGAGACCACGGTCGACGATGCGGTCGCGTTCTACGAGGCATTCGCCCTGACCGGCGTGCGGGTACGGGACACCGACGAGCTTGACGTCCACGACCCGGGTGTGGCCTTAAAAATCCGGGAACGGGGGATGACCCTCCTTGACATCATGGCCCACTCGGCAAAAAACGACATGGTCGCCAGGGAGTGGACCGGGGCGTTTTCGAGGACCAGGAAGGCCGCCGACCTTATAAAGAACGGCGGCAGGGGGCGTACCTCCATCGTGAACGCCTTCCTCCGGCTCCTTGCCGATGAACCGGACACGTTCATCGTGAAGAAACTGGGCCTGGATACCGCCGTGCAGGTCAGTGCCCGGGCTACGGAGGTCCTTGCCGGGCGGTGCACCCCCGAGGCATTTGACGACGAGTGCCACCGGATCGGTGCAAACCCGGGATCGACCGCCGATATCATTATAGCCGCAATCTACACAAGCCTTGATGAGGGGTGGCGATGGGAGTCCTGCGGGAAGGAATAAACGAAGTTATCGCAACAACACCGGGAAATGCCGCGCCAATAGGAATTATTTACCGTGACGGCGGGTATCACATCGTCCTCTTCAAGGGGAGCCATACCGCCGGAAACATCCGCTCATGCGGCTGGATCGTTGCCAACCTGACCCGCGACCCGCTCATGTACGTCATCACCGCCTTCGAGGACCTGCCCGAAGACTCCTTCGTTTCGGAGCAGGCCGGGACGGTCCGGGTGAGCCGCCTGAAGGAGTGCGATGCATGGGTTGCGTTCACCACCGTCATCGAGCAGGAAACCGCCCAGACCCTCTCTGTACGGCTAGAACCGGTCATGGAACAGGTCCTTAAACCGGGGGTCGAACCCGTGAACCGCGGCTTTTCCGGTATCATCGAGATGACCGTCCATGCGACACGGTACAGCGTCACCCATAACCCGCAGCTCCGCGACCTGATGCTCCACCACGCGGCACTCGTCCGGAAATGCGGGGGCCACAGGGAACACGAGGCGCTCTTCCAGCTGGCGACCTACCTCCGCGAGAGAAAAGCGCCCATCCGGGGGCTTTGCCCCAAGAAAGGCCTTTGAAATCGGGAAACGCCCCTGTCCTGGATAATCCGTTCTCATGCAACTGCGGAAGCGGGTCTTTTCGTTTCGTCTCGAAGAAAAAGGCAGGAGTGGTTTGTCCGGATGGAAAACAGGACACCCGATCTTCGTCCGTTCAGCAGACCCTCGGGACCGGGTCGCCTGCCGGGGGCTCGATGAACCGCTCGCCGCCCGCGTCGGTCTCCATGATAACGCCTGAACCTTTCGTGACCCTGCCGACAACCGCGGCATCCGCCCCATAGGGATGTGACCTGATCGCAGCCAGCACTGCCTCGCAGCAGGCCTCCGGGACGCCCATCACGACCTTACCCTCGTTCGCGACCTCGAGGGGGTCGATGCCGAGCATGAGGGCGGCGCTTCTCACGCTTTTCCTGACGGGGAGCGCACGTTCCGATATCCTGACCATAACACTGCTCTTCCTTGCCATCTCGTTGATGGCGCTCGCAAAGCCGCCCCTGGTCGGGTCCTTCATGGCATGGATTTCGCCTGCGGCGAGCGCACGCTCGACCAGTCCCCAGAGCGGGGCAACGTCAGACCGGATCTGCTCCCCGAGGTCGAAGCCCTCTCTCTGGGCGAGGATGGCGAACCCGTGGTCGCCGAGGGTGCCGGAGACGATGATCCGGTCTCCGGGACAGAGACCGTTGTCCCGGACTATCCTGTCGGCTATGCCGATCCCCGCAGTGTTGATCGCGATCCCGTCAAGGGCCCCCCGTTCCATGACCTTGGTGTCGCCGGTCACGAGTGAGGCACCTGCCTCGCCGAGCGCCTCGTCCATGGACCGGACGATCCGTTCGAGGTCGGCGACGTCATAGCCTTCCTCGATGATCATGCCGCAGGAGAGGGCGATCGGCCGTCCGCCCATCATAGCCAGGTCGTTTACCGTCCCTGAAACCGCGATCCTGCCGATGTCGCCACCCGGGAAGAAAACCGGGCGGACGATGTGGGAATCAGTCGTAAACACGATGTTGGTCCCGTTCACCGGGATGACCGCACCATCGTCCATGGCCTCGAGCCCGATCCCGCCGGCATTCGTATGTTCC
>CAZGXZ010000064.1:1683-12654 GCA_964530035.1 uncultured Methanoregulaceae archaeon | reverse complement strand
ACATCGCCACGGAGGAACAGGGGTTGTACCGTCACTAGGCCTCCCTGTCCTGAGGCAGATGCCGGAGTGATGGTGACAATGGGGACGTGGGACGACCGGGAAGGGTCAAGCCTGGCACTTGAAAGGATGCCCTCAAGGACAGGAGAATACACGGGGTAATCGGGAGATGGAACGGTCAGGCTGCCGACGAGGGCAGAGTTCCTGATACGAATGACCACCTCCTGTCGCCTGATCTCCTGCCCCCCGGCCTGGAAACCCAGGGTGCGCCTGATACCCTGGCTGCCGGCATAGTCCGCCTTCCCCGACTCGATGACCGTGACGCCGCTGCCCGCTGCAGGGGGGGTGGATATGAGCTCTTCCGGGTAGGGCGTCCCGGGCATCAGGGAGAGTGACAGTGAATCGGGTGGCAGACCCGGAAGGAGGATACGGTACCTGCTCATGTCCCCGGCTGATATCCTGATGACGGCGCTTCCTGCCGGATAGAGGAAAGACAACCCGGTATCCGGGTCACGGTATGACTGTGACAGATCCGTGGAGGCCGGGGGGTTTTCTGCACCCTGCCAGGGGAGTGATATGCAGCCGCACGATGCTGCCAGTACCAGGACAAGGCAGGACACGAGGACACAGCCGATGGTGCACCTGTGTACCGGGAACAACCGGGCGCGCCACACCCCTCTCCATTTTTTGCCCTGCATCAATCCCCTCTCCCCCTGGACGGCTGCGATCCTGCAACGCGGTCGTATCCCGCCGGTTGCACGACCTGTTTACTGTTTCTAAAAATCAGGCGTTATGATGTTAATTGTTCCCTTTCAGGCCTGGGGAGCCAAAACGCGGACCATGATACCACGACCTCTCTCCATGTCTTTTTTGTATCATTAGCGTCAATAGACGTTGATAAACTGCATTTACCGATGCAGAATGGTTTTTTACTATCGCGGAGTGATATAAGGTGATGATAGGTCGCAGTCCAGCAGGTACCCGGGTCGTCAAACTCGTCATACTTGGCCTCCTCGTCATCAGCGCCTGTATAATGACTGCGCCTGCCCAGCCGAACCAGACCCCGGTCACCACCATCACCACAGTAGCGACTACACCGTACATAACCCCGATAATTACTCCGACCCCTATCCCGACGCCGACACCGCTGCCTTCACCGTCTCCCACTGCGACACAGGTCATGACAACGGTTCCGCCCGATGATACCCCGACACCCCTGCCCACAGCAACACCACCGCCGACACAGACAGCCCTGCCCACAGCAACAATACCGGTCACGCCCACCAAGACCCCCCAGCCGACAAAGACACCAAACGGTACCCAGAACCAGACGACCGTCCCGACCACCGCCATCACGACCTCCACAATCCCCCCGACCTCCGTCGTCCTCCCGACCGCACCGGTAACGGTCGAGACCACCACCACCCCGGTTTCTCAGGCACCGACCCCACAGCCTACTCCTACGGCGGTCCTGACCATTAACCAGAGTTCCTTTGAGGAGATCCTCGCAGACTATAACCAGCAGATTGCGGCAGACCCGAAAAACGCCAAGTTGTGGTTCAGGAAGGGCTTTTTCCTCCAGACCAACCGGATGTATGAGTCGGCACTGACGGCATTTGACAACGCCATACGGATTGCACCGGATTACAAGGAAGCCGTCTACAACCGGGGGGTCTGCCTTGAAGCCATCGGCGACCCCAGAGGGGCTCTCGAGGCATACGACCAGGCACTCCGGATCGACCCCGGTTATGCCCCGGCGATTGCGAACCGGTACAAGCTTCTCGCCGACAACCCGGGTCTCGGAACGCTTGTACCGACCCCGGTCACGACCCCCGTGGTGAACGCCACTGCGCAACCCGGGGAATTCGGCGTCATCTACGGCATCGCAGGGGCCATCGTCATCGTTTCCCTTGCCCTCCTTTCGCTTGTCATCCTCTACATAACACGCTACGGCAAGCGCCACGACCCGGCACCACCTGGAAAGCAGGCAGGGGGAAAGAGGATCAGGACCCGGACCATCGCCCAGACCGACCATGACAGTGGAGGCGGTACATCAAGGACCAAGACCTCCGAGGTGGTGGATATCACAAAGATACGGACCACCCTCCTCGAGGATACCGATATCGACCCCTTCGTCCTCGAAGCCGCGATCGAGGTCGCAATCGAACTATCCCGGGAAGGGAGGGAGGGAAAACCCATAGGGACGGCATTTGTCATCGGGGACAACGTAGAGGTCCTGACGAAGTCCAGGCAGCTGATCCTCAACCCGCTCGAAGGCCACCCCCGCGAGGAGCGTCTGATCGTCAGGCCTGACCTCAGGGAATACATCAAGGAGATGGCCCTCCTTGACGGAGCGTTCGTGATAAGCGGAGACGGGGTAATAGAAGCTGCAGGGAGGTACATCACCGTGGATACGAGCAATGTCACCATACCCCAGGGACTTGGTACCCGCCATGCCTCCATTGCCGCTATCACCGAGGTGACCCGGGCGGTAGGCATCGTCGTATCAGAAAGCGGAGGGACGATTACGTTCTTTAAAAACGGTGAGATCGTCGGGACCATCAGGTAAACGCAACGGTCCCGCTTCAGTCTTCCGGCTCGAAACCCCTCGCCCAGCCCCGTCTGAACTCCTCTTCATGACCTTCAAGCCACCGTGCGGCTGTCATGTACCCCCGGTTTGTTGCAGCCTTGACGACTGCGTTGAAGTCAAGGGTGTAATGGACCTCCCGGTTCAGCGCGGTCAGCTCGTTGAACACCTTTCTCGGAACGCGAACTTTTTCCATTGCCTGATTGGTATGACGTCCTTTTCAGTTAACAGTAGCGCCATGGATGGCGGTTAGAACACGGTCATACCCGGACTACCCGGTCTTCCCAACCAGGATGGTGCCTGGCCATAGGTCCTTGAACCCCCCCCGGCAATAGCCACCCGTCCGGAGTTCCCTGTGCCGGACCACCCCCGCTGTTGAGCAACCTGGGGGTCCAGGGCCAGAACGATGCCACATACGGTGCAAAACCACGGTTGTTCAGGTCGCCGTTCTGTCCCCGGATATTTTTGGAGAATACCACCTCATGCCGGTGGGATTTCCGGTGGGTCCTCCTCTGTTCAGCTGCTGATCCTTCGTTAGGGATGAGGTGAACCTTCCGCTCCCTGCTTCATGGTTGGTAAGAAGGGAAATTCCTGATGACACCATGCCGCCTTATCTCCTGTTGAAGGAATGTTTTTTAAAAAAAAATTAATAAAGGCAATATTAAGCAATTTCCTGCCCTCATGTCGGGTATTCCGATAAGGAAAGGTTTATGCCTCTGTGGTGTCATGAATGGTTGATCAACCATGCGCCGGGTGGCTGTTACGAAGGTGTCCAAGCAGAAGTCGAAACCTGCGTTCGAATACCCGTACATCCGGCTTCCCAGGGAATATGCCCCGATCGTCGGTGAACCGGCGACCATATTTGAAACTGAATTCGAAGGGCGGAGGGCTTTCCTGGTCGTGCTGACCGGAGAAGCGGAGGAGAACACGGTTGAAGGATCTCAAGGAACGGTATCAGGAGAACAGGCGCCAATAGAGGCAAAAATCGACCTGATCATCAACCTGCTGTCAAAGATGAAGGGGTCAATCAAGGGCGGGTAGCCCTTCAGAACCCTTTGTACGAATATTTCTTCGAGAATTTTACCTTCCCGTTTGCAAACGACGATTCAGAGTATTGCACCTTTTTTGTTGCCGTAGTGTTCCCGGAAAGGCTCGAGACCGAGAAGCCGGTCGAGAACGTCCCGAGTGCATAGGGGAGCCCTGAGGCCGCGTTCGGGCCGACATCCACGGAATAGACCATTTCAGGTTGTGCAGTGGACGAGGCAACCCGCGTGCTCGCGATCGAGGAACTCGTCATGGAGGTCACTCCGCTTGATGTGAAGCCTGAAGAGACGATACTGGAAAAGGTATCTGATTTCGTGACCGTCGTGAGTCCCGCGGCCACCGGAGGGAGGAGCACCGACGCAACGAGGAGCACCCCAAGGGCAAGGTATATCGGTTTCATGGTATTCACCCGGTCTTTCAGAGAAGACCGCCCGTGTTCAGACATATGTTTAACAGGAGCCGATATATGCTTTCTTCCCTGCAGGCCTGAAGAAGGGGGCCCTTTCTTCATACGCCGGACTTCGGAGCAGGGAGGGATGCAGGAGAGAGGCGGGAAAACCACTCCACCCACCTTACCTGGCAGGGAAGGCCTCAAGGGCCCGTTTCAACCGCGTCATTCCCTCATGGATACGGTGTTCATCGGTGTTTGAAAAGTTCAGCCGTATCGAGTCACTTCCTCCGTTGTCGGTATGGAAGGGCACACCGGGCAGTACGGCAACCCCGTAGTCGAGGCCCTTTTTATAGAGTTCCATGGAGGGCACCTTTCCGGGCAGAAACGCCATCATGAACATGCCTCCTTCCGGGGTTGTGTGAGGTATCCCGTCCTTTCCCATGTCATCGAGGAGGTCGCACATGAGACGGCAGTTCGCTTCATACCGTCGGACAATACCCGCAAGGTTCCGGTCAAGGTCGACGGTCGTCAGGTACCGGTATAGGACCATCTGGGAAAGGAGGTTCGAGTGGAGGTCGGCGGCCTGCTTGACGACATTGAACGCTTCGAGGACCTTCCGAGGAGCAAAGATCCAACCGGTCCTGAGCCCGGGTGATATGATCTTGGAAAATGACCCTGACATGAGGGTCTGGTGCGGGAGGAAACGGCAGACCGGTGGACGGGGTTTCTGGTCGAAGAACAGCTCCCCGAATGCGTCGTCTTCGTAAAAGAGGGTACAGCTGCCATCGAGCAGATCAGCCACCATCTGCCGCTGGTCCGTGGTCCAGGTAATCCCCGAGGGGTTCTGTGAGTTGGGAATCCCATAGATGAACGGTGGCCTGAACCGGCGGACCAGGCGTCCCAGGGTATCAGGGTCAGGACCGGACGGCACAACCGGGAAGGAGTGAAACGAAGGTTCATAGAGTGAAAAGGCCTCGATGGCCCCGAGGTACCCCGGACTTTCAATTCCGACAGGGTCTCCCGGGTTGAGGAGGATCTTGGCGACCAGGTCGAGGCACTGCTGTGAGCCGTTCACGATCTGGATGGCGTCCGGTGATGCATCGATCCCGAGACGCGAACGGTACCTGGCGGCGATCCATTCGCGGAGCGGGAGGTACCCGTCGGTCGTGGAGTACTGGAGCGCTTCCCGGCCATGCTCCTGCAGGACCTGGTATGCTGCATCGCGGATACCTTCCACATCGATCAGGGATCCGTCGGGGAGTCCTCCCGCAAACGAGATGATACGGGGGTCCGAGGAGACCCTGAAGAGCTCTCCAAGGAACGACGGGGGACAGGCGCTCATCCGGCGCGAATAATGAATTTCCATGGTCTTTTTATCCTTTTAACCTATTTTCCCGGGAAATAATAGACTTGTCGGGAGTGCTCCCGCGGATAAATGAAAAAGTATATACCGGTTGGTTGTAAGGAATCGATACGGAACCTTGCGGGTCCGGGGGTCGATGTGGTGATGGTGCAAAAGGGTGTCCTGCTTACGATAGTCCTGTGTATCTTTATTCTTGCAGGGACAGCCTCATCCCAGACGGTGCGCACGGTGGCCGGGGGCCCCGGCGGTGACCAGGTCTACTCGGTGACCGATGCCCATGTTATCGGCACGTTCATCCAGCATACCGACCTTGCCTACTCGAACGGCGGTTCGACCATCGGCTACCGCCAGAACATCATGGCCGTTGACGGCGAGACCAGGTATACCCGTGACCTGGCCCTTGATACCTCGAATGCGACCGCCGCTTCACCGAACTTCGAAGCCCAGACGGCGCTGACCTACGATGCCGCCGGTGACGGGGACCTCTCGGGTACGATGATGTATGACGAGGCAACCGCGGTATCGGCATATGGGGACAGTACTACGGCGAGCAGCCTTTCCTGTCCGTTCGGACCTGCCGATGCAACGCTGCCCGCGTACAGCGCACAGGTCGTCGCAGGGACATCCATGATAGGCGTTTCCGAGGTCGCGCTGGACACCCAGGCATCTGCCACGATAACGGCGGGAAGCCCGGACGTCCCGGTCTCGCTGAACTACAACGTGAATGCCGAGGGGATCCCGGGCGTTGGAAACGACACGTACGCCGAGGGCTCGGCCACGTTCTACATGACCGCCGATGTCAAGGGTGGAGCCGGTTCAGGCACCGCAACGGGTTCAGAAATCTCGTACAACGACGTCACGAACGTAAACGGTCTCTTCGAAGTCGCCAAGCAGATGAGTTACTCGTCAGCAGCCTGAACACCCTTCTTTTTAAGGATACGCTGCTGCGGACTGTTTTTTGTTGGACAACGGGACAACGAGTTCCATCGTTCCCTCACCCGTATACCCGGCCCGGGCGGGTGCGCTCCCCGCACGTGTCCTCACGTGATGTCGCTCTCCCGTGCATCCGCAGGCTGCCGGGTTGATGTCTGACGCGGGACAACCTTCTTCCGAGCAATGGACCTGGCACACGTCCTCAGGAACTCGTTCGGGTACTCCTCGTTCAGGCCATACCAGGAGGATATCGTCACGGACCTCGTCAACGGCCGTGACGTGCTTGCCGTCCTCGCGACCGGAGGGGGGAAGTCAGTCTGCTACCAGCTCCCGGCACTCCTTCGTTCCGGTATGGCAATCGTCATTTCACCTCTCATCGCCCTCATGAAGGACCAGGTCGATACTCTCCGGAGCAACGGTATTGCCGCTGCATACTGGAACAGCTCCCTTTCCGGTGACGAACAATACAAGGTACGCCTCGATGCCAGGGACAGGAGGATACGGATCCTCTACATCGCACCGGAACGTGCGGTCCTCGACTCGTTTCTCTCCCTCCTGCACACCATTCCCCTCTCCCTTATCGCCGTCGACGAAGCCCACTGCATCTCGGTCTGGGGTCATGACTTCAGGCCAGACTACCGGAAACTCATCATTCTCAGGAAAACCTTCCCCCAGGTCCCGGTGATAGCCCTGACTGCGACTGCCATCCCTGCGGTCAGGCAGGACATCTCCGAGCTCCTCGGGCTCAATGACCCATCGGTCTACATCGGGAGTTTCGACAGGAAAAATCTCCGTTACTCGATTGTTCCAAAGGAAGACCCGCGTTCGCAGGTCCTCGACGTGGTCCGCCGGCACCGTGACGAGTCCGGCATCGTCTACTGTGGGTCACGGAAAACAACCGAGGAGCTTGCTTCGTGGCTCCGC
Organism: uncultured Methanoregulaceae archaeon; assembly: GCA_964530035.1. Lineage (GTDB taxonomy): Archaea > Halobacteriota > Methanomicrobia > Methanomicrobiales > Methanospirillaceae > KLAP105. The sequence continues at coordinate 5,415 of CAZGXZ010000064.1, read as the reverse complement.
ACCGAGGCGATCGACGCCCTGGCCTACCATGCCGGGCTTCCCGACCCGGCACGTCGGGCGACCCAGGAAATGTTCAAGAAGCAGGATGGAATTGTCGTCTGCGCAACCGTCGCTTTCGGGATGGGGATCGACAAGCCTGATGTCAGGTATGTCATCCACTATGACCTCCCGAAAGACCTCGAATCGTATTACCAGGAAACCGGAAGGGCAGGACGGGACGGCCAGCCCTCGGAGTGCGTTCTTCTCTACTCGCCATCCGACATCCCCCGTCTCTATTCGCGGATCGCCAGGGAGAAGTACGACAACGAGCAGCTGCGCAGGGCTGCCCGGGAAAAGGCAGGACACCTCGCCCGGTACTGCGAGTCCCCGCGATGCCGGAGAAAGACACTACTTGAATACTTCGGGGAGCCATACGGAAAACCAGCCTGTTTCTCATGCGATAACTGTCTCCACCCTCCCGAACGGGTTGACGGGACCGAACTTTCCACCATTGTCCTGTTATGTATCCGTGACCTGGACGCCAGGTTCGGAGCAGTCCATATCACTGATATCCTGACCGGCACCCTGACACCGATGGTCAGAAAATACGGGCATGATTCTCTCCCGTGGTATGGGAGGAACCAGGGGTACCAGGCCGGGCAGTGGCGGGACATCCTCACGGACCTGCAGGACCAGGGATACCTCGCCCGGGAAGACGGGGACTACCCGACTCTCCGCCTGACGGAGAAAGGCCGATCCACTCTGAAGGAGGGCCGGCGCATCATCATCTTCGACCCGGGAAAGGCTCCCTGTCCGGAGCCCCGGGCAACACCTTCTTCCGGAAATCAACCCGGGACCGGTCACCAGGTGTTGTATGAGCGTCTTAAAACCCTTCGCAGCACGATTGCCGGGAGGGAGGGGCTTTCGCCGTACATGGTCCTCCCCGATGCGGCCTTGCGGGAGATCGCAAAGAAAAAACCGCGTACGAAGAATGTCCTCGCCACCGTCGAGGGAGTGAGCAGGGCAAAGGTGGAACGATACGGCCAGGAAATAATTGCGGAAGTCCATGCCTCCGATACCGGCAGGGAACGTCCCCGTAACAAGCCGGCTCCTCATAAAAAGGCAGACCAGGCAACAACGGGCCCCGGGGAATCCATGAGTAAAAAGTCAGATACAGAACTGTTCAATTCCCTGAGGGCGGTAAGAAGCACCATTGCCGGCGAACGGGGGTGCCCGGCATTCATCATCTTCCATGACGCCACCTTGAGAGAGATGGCGAAAAAAAGGCCGACGACCGGTGAAGCCCTCCTGAAGATCCCCGGGGTGGGAAAGACCAAGCTGGAACGGTATGGCGACCGGTTCCTCACGGTAATCCGGTTATATAAAACCGGATGAGCAGGGCACCGGCATTCCTGCAGTGAAATGAACCGCAGTCCCTCTCTTCTTTCACGGGAAAACCCTGCCAGGCGACCGCGATACCACCACGAACCAGGTAGCGACAAGAACGGAAACCGCAAGCCCGGTATAAAAGCCTGCGGCATACCCGGCTGTCGTGATGACGACCCCGGCTACGAACGGCCCGGCTGAATGACCGATGTCCATAATCGAGGAAAGGCCGCCCATGGCTGCCCCAATCTCTCCCTTTCCGGACAGGTCACCGATATAGGCAGCCGTTGCAACGGTCGAGAGTGACATCCCAAGCCCGATTCCCGCCGAGGTGCACAGGTACCAGAAAAGACCGGGTGAAAACGGTACAAACGACAGGGACACCCCGGTAAGAAGCAGCCCGGCGGTGACCTGTATCCGCTTGTCGACCCGGTCGGCGACCCTCCCTGAAAAGGGTTTGGTTACCGCGATTACCAGCACCTGGACGGCGAACAGGATACCGATAATGTACGGATCGACCCCGTTTCCGGCAAGATACAACGGAAAGAAGGTCTCGAAGATCCCAAAGCAGAAATAGGTCGCAAGGTCGGCTAGTGCAGTAGCCCCGATCCGTGGGTCAGAAAGGAACCCATGAAGGGCCGCCCTGAAGGTACCCCGTGTCACGAACCTCCGGGGAACCCCCGGGTCTTCGCGATACAGGAGCGTCAGGATGAAAACCGGGACTGCTGCGGCCGCCGCGACGAGGTAGACCGCCTCGTACCTGATAAGGCCGGGGGAAAATGCAAGGGACGAGAGGATAAGTCCCCCGGCAAGAGGAGCGGCTGTTCTCCCGACGAGGGTGACTGATGAGTAGGAGCCGAGCATCTCGCCCTTCCTTCCCGGAAAACGGTCGACGATGACTGCCGATGCAACGGGACCGAGGATGGCAGTCGCGAGACCGTGAAAGAACCGGACGGGGATGAGGAACACTGGTGTCGTAACAAGGAGATACATCAAAGGGGCGGTGAGAAAAACCGCACCTGATATCACCAGCAGCTTCCGTCTCCCGACATGGTCAGACAATACCCCGACGGGAAAACTGAAGAGAATACCAGCAAGGGGCGATACCGCGGCAACCATGCCTATCGTATCGTCACCTGCGCCAAGGGCCTGCGAAAAGAGGGGCAGGACAGGGTTCTTCGAAATGGTCGTCGAAAAAATGGCGAAAAAACCGATGACAAAGAGGTACCAGAGGACCTCCCGTTCAGACATACCCTGTCGCATCTCCCCTCCTGGTTCCTGTTTCCCGGGGCACCTGCCCGAAAGGGACACATCAGGTGCCTTCAGCGACTGCTTTTCGTCCCGGCTCTTCCCGGCCGGTCAGGTTGGCAGGCAGCAGACTCCTGGCCGGAAGAAGGTACCATTCAGCTGTTATTATACGTGGACACATGAAAAAAAGACGTGGAGATACCATCATCACCCACATTCATATCACATCCAGGACCGCCGCCCTGTTTCTCGCCCTGGCCCTTGTCCTCCTTCCGGTAGCAGCCCTTGCCTCGCTATCCGTCGGTGAAGAAGCCACGCCTTCAGGTGAGGGGATCACGGTGGCGACTGACAGGCAAAGGCCGCACGAGATCATAGTGCGGTTCAATACATCCCCGGAGCGGAATGCAAGTGTCCTCCTCATGAACCAGGAGCGGATGCTCGAAAAACTGTCCTCGGTGAAAACAGGAAAAAAAGCGGCGATCGCCGGTGACATGGACCGGTACGGGGTGACCGGCCTGAACCTCATCAGGCTCCCGGAGGAGGTGAATATCGATGATGCGGTGGCCGCTGCGAGGGCCGACCCCTCCGTCAGGTATGCCGTCCCCAATATCAGGAAGGTCCCGGAAAAGAGACCTGACGACCCGGACTTTTCGTACCAGTGGGCGCTTCTCAATACCGGGCAGGATGTGTACGGCATTTCGGGGTCGGCCAGGGCGGACATCCACGCAACCGAGGCCTGGGACGTCACCACCGGGTCAGACAAGGTGACGATAGCGGTCCTGGACCCCTCGGGAGTCGAGTATACCCATCCCGACCTGGTCTCAAACACCTGGCGGAACAGCCGCGAAGTCCCGAACAACGGCAGGGACGATGACAACAACGGATATATCGACGACACTGTCGGATGGGACTTCTATGACTCGAACGATGACGGGTCAATAGACGCGGGGGAAGGTGACAACGATCCCTCGCCTGATTTCCTCTTCGACGACCATGGCACGAACTGTGCCGGGATTATGGCGGCGACCGGAAACAACGGGAAGGACACCACGGGGGTCATGTGGTCGGCGGCGATGATGCCGCTCAAGTTCGATGGTTTCACCTGGTCGGAGGTCGAAG
>CAZGXZ010000064.1:0-1673 GCA_964530035.1 uncultured Methanoregulaceae archaeon | reverse complement strand
GGCATCCTCTACGCCCGGATGATGGGGGCGAAGGTTATCTGCTGCTCGTTCGGGAACGAGAACTATGGAGAAAGTTCCTACGACCCCCCGGAGGCAGATGTCATGGCCGACTCCCCCGGTGTCCTCTTCGTCTGTTCGGCAGGGAACAAGGGGGTTGATACCGATACCAATGAGCATTATCCGTCAGGGTACGGATACCCGAACATCATCTCGGTCACTGCGACCAACCAGAAGGACGGACTACCCTCCTATTCAAATTACGGGGCAGAAACCGTGCACCTCGCCGCTCCAGGTGACAACATCCTCTGTATCGACCCTGACGGTACGACCTCGCTCGGTGACGGATCGTCCCTCGCCGTACCGCATGTCGCGGGCGTTGCCGGACTTGTACTCACCCTCAAGCCGTCGGCATCGGTCGCAGAGATCAGGAATGCAATCCTGTCCGGTATCGACAAAGTCCCGGCTCTCGAGGGCAGGTCGGTAACCGGCGGTCGCCTGAACGCCCTGAAAACCGTCAGGCTCATAAAACCTGATACTACTCCCACGAAGACTCCCACCACCACGAAGACCAGGACAAGGACGCCGGTTGTCACGAAGACTCCGACGCCAACAAAGACTGTCGTGCCGACAAAAACCCGGGTGCCGACGTTGACGCCGACCCCGAAAAAGACATCTACCCCCACGAAGACGAAAACCGCGGCACCAACAAAGACGGTCACACCCACACCGGGAACCCTTCACATCCCGGTAACGAGGACGGTAACCGTACCTTCCCCTGCACAGGAAACCTGGAATACGTACGATTCCCGTTATTTCAGGATCAGTTACCCTGAAAGCGCCCTTGTCGAACCTGATCCCATGGACAGGGATGACAAGGTCACCCTGACTGACACGGGGAAGGAGTACTTCATCACCATCAAGGTCTCGAAGTCAACCCAGTACAGCGGTCTCTCCACGGACGACCTGCGGGACATCGATATCCGGGCCAACCAGGAGAACGGGATGCTCTTCATGGGTTCCAGGACAGGCACACTCGGCGGAGAACGGGCCGCGGTCACCATGTATGCCATGACCATATCAGGGCTCGATTTCGTCGGGACGGATTACATCGCCATCCACAACGGCCGGCTGGTCATGGTGATGGTATATGCATCCGAAAGAAAATATGACAAATCGAAAGATACTACCGACCGGATTACCGGTTCCCTGACCTTCATCTGATGCCCGGAATTCACTTCATTCTTTTCTAATCGCTGGTCACGCACAGGACCCGGCGGAACGGGGGCCACGGGTGCTCCATGGTTCTGCAGGGCAACCCCGGTTGACAGGGAACACGGGAAGGGTATGCGACCAGGTCTTCCCGGTCATCAATGCAGGAATTCCGGTTCTATGATGAAATAAATTTCGAAAGAGTGGACTGCCGTTCGGCAAGGACATCCCTGGTCAGGCTGCAGACGTCCAGGAAACGTGCCAGGGGCAGGGTCATCCGGCTGGTAGCCTGTTTCAGGGCGGATTTCAGACTTTCCTGGGAGACTGGGTCGGACCGCAGGGCGTTCCTCACGTTCTCCCTGACATTGAATACGCCCATCGGGATGTAACCGCTCGTCGCCTCACGTAGCACAATCGCCCCGGCCTGGACCTGTTCCCGCGCCAGCGCCTCGAGGACGGCCATC
>CAZGXZ010000063.1:3657-13148 GCA_964530035.1 uncultured Methanoregulaceae archaeon | reverse complement strand
ATGTCCCGAAGGATGCCTTCGATCCCTCCGAAATTCCCGGCAGGGTCGTAGTACTTGTGGCTGCTGGTCAGGGCATAGACCGGTGTCCCGTCTTTCTTCCTGAGATTCACCTCGAAGTTGGTCACCGAGCCGCCATGCCTGTCAAGTTCGGCAAGGAACACATCCCGGTCCGCAGGGTTTGCGTAGAGCGTCTCTGCGATACTCCTCCCGTACAGCTCGGTATCGGAATCATAACCCAGGATTGCCGCTCCTGAAGGGCTTAACCGGATAAGGTTCCCCGCCGGGTCAGTACGGTAAAAGACGTCCTGGATGTTCTCAAGGATACTACGGTAGTCCTGCTCGGCAAGGACACGGTCAGTGATGTCCAGGACGGAAGCAACGCTCTGTGTCGTTCCGGGGATTACGGCGACGTGGACAATACAGTACTTCACCCCGCCTTGCCGGTTGATAAACCGGAAATCGTACACCCTTGGGGCAAATGCGGGGTCATCGCGCCGGTCCTGGTGGTACTGCTTCATCCTTTCAAGGTCTTCCGGTACGACGAACTCGGTCCAGCTCCGCTTCCCCTCAAGTTCCTCGACGGGATACCCTGATAACCGGGCAAATCCCTCGTTTGCAAGGACGATTGTCGTATCTTCCCCAATGATGATGGTGGCAGTACCGGTGGTCGTGAAGATCGTCCGGTAAAGGTCCTCACTTGCCCTGAGCGCGATCTCCGCCTCCCGACGTTTCACGGCCTGCCTGGTTTTATGGGCCAGCTCAGCGAACTGGGACTTGGGCTCGCCGCCTTTCTGGAGATAGAAGTCTGCTCCGTGGTTGATTGCCTCGATGACGACCTCTTCGCGTCCCCGGCCGGTAAACAGGATGAACGGGATATCATGGTTTTTCAAACGGGTAATTTTGAGAAGTTCGATCCCATCCATTCCAGGCATCTGGTAGTCAGAGATGATCGCATCGTACTCCCTGGAGGCCAGGGCTTCCAATGCTTCTGCAGCTGTCCCACACGTATCAACGCTGAAGCCCTCCCTCCGCTCCAGGAACTGCTTGCCCATACTCAGAAGTGAAGGCTCATCATCCACATAGAGGACGCGGACGGTTTGCGGCATGGTCATTCCGCCTTATCTTTTCGTGCCTGCCCGGAATCGCAGGTCTTGTATGTACCCCGGACAGGTAGCAGGGGAACCAAGGGTGTTATCAGGGTCAGGGCACGAAACCTTCCGGTTTCTCCATCCATGAATAAACGCTTTTGTTAAGGTTCCCCGTTTAGCCCGGGCACACCCCTGATACTCTATCTCAAGGAAGTTATATCTTGTTACAAAATCGCATGAGGACTGAAATGAACGCCTTTGTTGGGATCCTTGCAGAATGCCAGAGAATCTGTACTTAATATAAAAATTGAACAAAAAGTATTATTTTATCATATCAAAGTACAATATATCAGATAATAGCCATACGTTTAGTGAGAAACAGGCATGAACCACAACCACCGGCAGGAGGAAGAGGAGCTCGAGCGGGTCGGCGTGTCGTTACCCGGGCAACTCCTCGGCCAGTTCGATGAGATCCTGGAGATGCGTGGATACGGGTCGCGTTCCGAGGGGATCAGGGACGCGATACGGATGTACCTCAACCATTACCCCAGGGAACCCCTGCCCGAAGACCCCATATCCGGGGTCGCGATAGCGGTATGTGAAACGCACCGGATGGACTATTCATCGCTGAACGAGGTGGCCAGGACCTTTTCTGACACGGTGACCCTCTCGTTCGATGCCGACGTGGACTCGGGGCGGAAGCTGAAGATATTCCTGGTCCGGGGGACGTCGTCCCGCTTCAGGGACCTGGTGTCCGCCCTCAGGGCGCAGAAATCGGTGGAGATGGTGAAGACCGTGGTCTCACCGGTACAGTGATCCCTGCGTTCTGCCGCAGGCCCTTACAACAGGGCGGATGACTGCCCGCTCTTTCCTGTCATACTCTTCACATGGTTTTTCTTTCTCCGGGCGGGCCCGGTCAACCCCTACTAAAAAAATTTTTGGTTAAATCAAAAAATTATGATCAAGTTAAATAGTTATAATACAATAAAAATTGAAGATCATGATTCGGGGTTGAATTCCCCCTGGGAGGAAATCCCTGCCTTGTGCAGGTCATGGTCAGGAAGTTGGAATGAAAGGACATACGAAAAACACACGCGACCAGGCCGTCTCCCCGGTCATCGGGGTGCTCCTCATGCTCGTGGTGACGATCATCATCGCCGCGGTCGTCTCAGGGTTTGCGGGTGGTCTCGCGGGCGGGACGAAAGCCGCTCCCACGGCCAGCCTTGACGTGAAGATCAAGGCGCTTGAGAACTATGGCGGGATGCCGCCATGGGGCAATGGCTACTACTGCCCCGGGATAACCATCGAGCACCTCGGCGGGGACGCCCTCGCCACGAAGGACCTCCAGGTCATCACGTACGTCACCGACACCTCATCGGGTGAGATCAGGAAAGGCGGCCTTTCCGGGGAACAAGCAGTGAATGGAAGCGCCTCCTGGTCCAGCTGGTCGGATACCCAGTACTGCGGCGTCCTGTTCCTGAATGACCAGAACCGGTTCGGGACTGACACCGTCCAGGACCCGAAGAACGGGAACGACAACTGGTTTGGGAACAGTTCCGCGATATTCCGGCCCGGGGACATCCTCTGCGACCCGCACAGCTTCGCCGGCAACTACAACGACAACGACGGGCCTGATGACCCCCATGTCAACCCCGCCATGGATACGCTGTTCGGCATGGAGTGTTCGAACAAGTCCCAGGGGTTCGTCCCCGGTGCGGTCGTGGACTTCAAGATCCTCGACAAGCCCAGCGGGAAGTACATCTTTGACAAAAAGGTGGTCATCCAATGACGCATACCACCGATCCAGCGGTCTCCCCGGTCGTCGGGGTCCTCCTCATGCTCGTGGTGACGATCATCATCGCGGCGGTCGTTTCCGGTTTTGCCGGCGGGATGGCGGGTGGAGTATCTAAGGCTCCCCAGGCCTCCGTTGACTGCACCGTCGACCTTACCGGCCACCAGCTGGTCTTCGAACACAAGGGCGGGGACGCCTTTGCCTTGAAGGACGTGAAAGTGGTCCTTGCGACGGAGGACACCAGGACGACGCTGTCCCTTGCAGACACCGGCGGAAACGTTGTCGCCCTTGAGGAAGTAGGTGCGACTGACAATATGATCTCCGGCGGTGACAAGTTCGTCCTGCAGGGAGCGGCCGCAAGCTGGGGTGAAGGGATTGACTACGGGAGTTTCAGCATCAAGAAGGACACACGGGTCAAGTGGACCATCGTCGACAAGGTGACCGACAAGCCGGTAGCCGCGGGTACCGTCGCGCTGCTCTGATTGTGATAATGACACGGGAGAACGACCGTGACGGGTGCACTATCCGCGTTCCGGCACCTTTCCCCGATGTCATATCACGCTCCCGTATTTTTTCGACCACCCTGGATTCGATACCATGACACGAACCATTCTGATCCTGCTCTCCCTTATCGTCATCACGATAGTCGCCGTTCCCTGCGAGGCCGGGCTGACGGTAACCGATGACATGGGGACAGGCGTCACGCTCACCGGCACCCCGGAACGGATCATCTCCCTCTCCCCCTCGAACACCGAGATCCTCTTTGCCCTCGGCCTCGGCGACCGGGTGGCGGGAGTGACCGAGTACTGCAACTATCCGCCCGAAGCGCTTAAAAAGCCGAGTATCGGCGGGTACAGCACCGTGAACATCGAGAAGGTGCTTGCACAGGACCCGGACCTCATCGTGGCCGCATACGGCAACGGCGATGACCCGGTCTCCTCCCTGCGTGACCTCGGCCTGACCGTCATCGCCCTCAACCCGAAGACCATCGATGACGTGCTCCACGACATCACGCTCGTCGGCGAGGCGACAGGGACGCAGGCCACCGCCTCGGACCTTGTACGTAACCTGACGGCGAGGGTTGAGCGGGTGAAGGAGGCTGGCCGGTCCACGGGAGAACACCCGAGGGTGGCCCATGTCATCTGGCATGACCCGGTGTACGTAAGCGGCAACAACACCTTCCAGGACGAGATGATCAGGACGGCCGGGGGGACAAATGCCTTTTCGCACCTTGAAGGGTGGAAGAACACCGGAGTCGAGGAGTTCATCCTGGCTGACCCGGAGGTCATCATCGTGAACTCCGGGAGCGGCATGACCGGCGGAGAAGACAGTGTCGCCCTGTTCTTCAGGACCGAGCCCCGGTTCCAGCAGGTCTCAGCGGTCAGGAACAACCGGATCTTCATCGTGGACGCGGACGTCGTGGACCGTGCCGGGCCCAGGATCGTCGATGCCCTGGAACTGTTCGCAGCCGCCATCCACCCTGATCTGAACAGCGCCGCTGTTCCCGAAACGGGTCACCGGGAGCCGCAGCATTCGCCCGGTCCGGACGGGATAACCGTCGGGCTGGCAGCGCTGGCCGGGCTCCTGGCCATGAGGAAGGCCATTGGATAACTTCCGGGTACCGGGGTGCTCCCCCCGGGCGGGTCACCGGCCCGGGTCCCAGGACAAACCACTGCAGGCCCAGCAGCGGATACGAGGTACAATGCATGTCACGCTACTATGGTTATCAACCGAAAAGCACGGTAAAAAGTGCCGTAGAATTGTTTGAATTAAAAGTCCAGAGGCATATCCCGGGGGGAACCCTCCTCCCGTCGGTCTATGTCGATATCCTCGACGACCGGTGGACGGTCGCCATGGCATATGGGAAGGCGCAGCACCCGGAACTCCGCGGTCCTGAACCCGTGTACGAGGTCAGGTACGTCCACCGTCCCGAGGAACACCAGGAAACCCTGCGGGAGGACACCCGGGAAGAAAAACCGTCAGTCATCACCCGCGAGCCCTATGCCAGCGTGGATTCGTTCATCCTCGCGGCGCTCGTCGATGAAACAGCGCGGGTGTCGGGAACAAGCGAATAATCACTACTGTCAGACGGTCATCAGGGCCATGGCACATGGCCCGGTACCTTCCCCTTCTGATGATTGCCGGGGTGAAGATGGCCGGGGCGCTCTTTTTCTCCATCGTATAAAATAATAAAGTTTTTTTTACTAAAAACAATATTAGTTTAATTACATGCAGGGAAACATGCTGTACGTCCTGGTCCTGGGGATCGCCCTCGTTATCATCATCATTCTCTGTACCCTCGTCGGCCCTGCAGGCGTGCCGTACCTCGGGCTCGAGGGAACTCCGGCCGGATCGACCATCCTGTACAGCGTGAGGCTCCCCAGGGTCTTAGCGGCCGTCCTGGTCGGGATGGGCCTTGCAACGGCCGGGGTGGTCATGCAGGGACTCTTCAGGAATGCCATGGCCGACCCCTACCTCCTCGGGACGTCCTCGGGCGGGGCCCTCGGGGCGGCGCTCTCCATCGTCCTGATCGGGGGGGCGTTTCACTGGGTACTGGCCTTTATCGGAAGCCTCGGGGCGAGCGTCCTCGTCTACGGGCTGGCCCGGGAGGGCAGGGCCATGGCGGTCGAGCAGCTGCTCCTGACCGGTATCGCCGTTTCGATGTTCCTGTCGGCAATCCTCTCATTCCTCATGTATTCGTCGGGAAAGAGCCTTCACCAGATATTCCTCTGGCTCATGGGGGGGTTCTGGACCATCTCCTGGAACGACGTCACCATCGGGCTGATCATCATACCGGCAAGCCTCGGCCTCCTCCTCTTCGCCCGTGAACTCAATATCTACTCCGTGAGCGAGGAGGACGCGGTCCACCTGGGTGTCGACACGGAGTTCCTGAAAAAAAGCCTCCTTCTCGGAAGCTCGCTCATCACGGGGATCGCCGTCGCCATAGCCGGGAGCATCGCCTTCATCGGGCTGATCACGCCCCACATGGTCCGGCTCCTCGTAGGACCTGACCACCGTATCCTCATCCCGGCGACCATGCTTGCAGGAGGGATCCTCCTCGTCCTGTCCGACACCCTGGCGAGGACCGTGGGAAACGAAGTCCCGGTAGGCGTCATCACGGCGTTCTTCGGGGCCCCCTTCTTCATCATGCTCCTGAAACGGAGGGTGAGGTCGTGATCGAGCTTCGGGACGTCACCATCGCGTACGGTGCCAGGAAAATCCTCGAATCCCTCTCCTTCAATACCGGCACGGGGGAATTTCTCGGGATAATCGGCCAGAACGGCTCAGGGAAGACCACGCTGTTAAAGGCCATCAGCCGCGTCATCAGGCCGTCATCAGGCACGATCATGCTTGACGGCAGGGAGGTCAGGGAGTTCCGGGCGGACGAACTTTCCCGGACGGTCGGGGTCGTCCCCCAGTCCACCGACGTGAAATTCGACTTTTCGGTCAGTGACATCGTGATGATGGGAAGGTTTCCCCACACCGGCAGGTTCGGCCAGCTCACGCCGTCCGATTACGCCATATGCCGCAAGGCGATGGAGACGACGGCGACCCTTCACCTCGCGGAACGGTCGGTGAAGACCCTGAGCGGTGGTGAACTCCAGAGGGTCGTCATCGCCCGGGCCCTCGCCCAGCAGCCCAGGCTCCTCCTGCTTGACGAACCGACCTCGCACCTTGATATCGGGCACCAGCTGGAGATCCTGCACACCCTTTCCAGGATGTCCAGAGAGATCGCGGTTATCGGGGTGTTCCATGACCTGCACCATGCCGTTTCCTTCTGCGACCGGCTGGTCCTCCTCCACGACCACCGGGTCCTGGCGATGGGGCCACCCGATGCCGTGATAACCCCCGTGACGGTCAGGACAGCCTTTGGCATCGATGTCGTCATCAGCCGGGACCCGGTCTCCGGGAAACCGGTGTTCTCCCCGGTTGAAAAACCCCGGGAAGGGAACGGACCGCGTCCGAGGGTCCACGTGATATCGGGAGGGGGCGAGGGGTCGGGGGTTATCCAGGCCCTCCACGCCGCCGCCTGCCGGGTAACGTGCGGGGTATTGTGCACCAATGACTCGGACTATGTCACCACCCGGGCCCTCGGCATACCTGCCGTCTGTGAACCACCCTTCTCCCCGGTCTCCACGAGGGCACTGTGTGAGCTGGAAGGCATGATCCATGGCTCTGACCGTGTCGTCCTCGTCAGGTCGGTCTTCGGGCCGGGAAACATCGGCAACCTGCGGGCGCTGGACCATGTGCCAGGGGACCGGGTCATCATCATGGACCCGCCCGGAAACCCGGAGGGCACGTGGGACTACTCCGGTGGTGAAGCCACCACGATAATCGCACGACTGAAGGAGAAGGGAGCCGTGGTCGTGCCCGGTACCCGGGGGGTAGTCTCTGCGGTCCAGGACGGGGCCGGGGGTGTGCCATGAACGAGATGGGATGCTCGACCTATTGCCTGACCGGCCTCCCGCTCGTGGACGCCCTCGACGAGATCAGCGGACGGACGGGGACGATAGAGATCCTCTCCGATGGAAACCACGACCTCTTCACTTCGTACGAGGCCTGCTTTTCATTCGACGCACGGTACTCGGTCCATGCCCCCTGCTCGGAGATCAACCTCGGGAGCGTCTACGGGAAGCTCCGGGCCTCGGGTATCGCGGTGATCCGGGACCTCTGCACGATATGCGACGAGATCGGTGCGAAAACCCTCGTGGTCCACCCCGGCATGTCTTCGTGGGAGACGACGCGGGAACGGTCTTTCCAGGCACTCCTCAGATCCCTCGACGAACTCACCCAGGTGCAGGATGAGCATTCCGTCAGGATTGGCGTGGAAAACATGGGGGGATGGGAGTGCTGCCATTTCCGCCACCCGGACTTCATCAGCCAGGTCACCGAGCGGGGCCTTTTGTTCGTCCTTGACGTCGGGCATGCCCACCTCAACGGAATGCTCGGGGATTTTCTTGAGAAAGGCTCTCCCGGGCATGTCCATATCCATGACAATGATGGCACGGGCGATACCCATGCGGCGTGCGGTACCGGTACCATCGATTTCAGCATGGTCATGGAACGCCTGCCTGACGAGGCATGCCGGATCATCGAGGTCCGGGAACCCGGGGCATTCGATGTAAGCAGGACGTTCCTTGAGGGTATTCCGGCGAAGGACGGGCACCCCGGCGGTCGCTGCGGGCCGTGTGGCACCCCTCCCGGGAGGACCTAGGTACATGTCCATCCCCCGGTCCATGCCGGTCCTTGGTCTCCTCCCGGGAAAGGAGGTCTTTGCCAGGTCTCCGGACAGCCTCGTCCTGAAGTTCCCGGGGCCAAGGCACGTTCTCAGCACGTCATGGCTGAACGGCGGGTTCCGCCGGGACCTCGCCGCGGTGTTCAACCACCAGGTGCCGAAGGACTTCTGCAGCGGCAGCAGCGACGCGGTGCCCGACATCAGGGAATACCTGGCGAAAACCGCCCTGCTTGCCGGCCTTGACCCCGGGACCTCCGCCGGCCTCATGACCGCGGCCGATATGGGCAACAGCGTTCTCACCGGAGGACACCACCAGGACCTGTCTGTGTCGGCCATCGTCACCGCAGGCATCGACGTCAACGGGTGCAGGGCCGGTGACCCGCCGTCCTACTATGAGGAGAACGGACGTTTCAGCCCGGTTGCCGGGACCATCAACACCATCCTCGTCATCAACGCCGCACTGCCGGAGTACGCCCATGTGCGGGCGGTCATGACCGCAACCGAGGCCAAGGCGGCAGCCCTGCAGGCCCTCGCGGCCCCGAGCCGGTATTCGACGGGGATCGCGACCGGCTCGGGTACCGACATGATCGCGGTGGTGACCGACCCGGCCTCGCCGGTCAGCCTCACGGACGCCGGGACCCACTCGGTCCTTGGATGGCTCATAGCGGACGCGGTCGGCCGGGCCGTGACCACTGCCCTCGAACGGGAGACCGGGCTCTCCCCTGCCTCCCAGATGGACGTGGATGTCCGCCTGTCACGTTTCAGGCGGGAGACGGCCGATACCCGGTCGCCCCCCGGGACCGCCGGGCATGCCCGTGCAACCGACCCGGCCCTCGTCGCGGCAGCGGCGGCATGTCTCCACCTTGCAGACGAGGCCGCGTGGGGGCTCATCCCCGGATATACGGCGAAGGAAACCGCTTTGAGGATCATCAACGCCACGATCAGGGACCCCGGTGCACCCGTCCCGGTCCCGGAGGGCCCCCCGGAAACGGTCATCCCCGGGGAGGTCGCCCGGGCGCTTCATGGGCTGGGTGCGTGTATCCGGGAGAACGGGGGCTTTTGAACAGGAATGGATGGAACCCGTCACCATCAGGGGGAGAGGAAAAAAGGATGAAACCGTCATCACCCGACCGGCAGTTCCTCCTCGGGAGGCGGGGGGAGCGGGGTCGGTGTCACGAGGGGCCGTACCTGGTCTGGGGCGTCCCCCGTGGACAGCATGATCGTCGCATCGACCATGTTCCCGGTAAAGGTGACATGGTATGTCCCCTGCCGGTAGAAGTACATCTCCTTCTTCTCGTCCGTGCTGTAGATATACCCGAAACCGTCCTCGCCGAGCAGCTGCACCTCGATGATCTCGCCGTCCGAGATGCGCTCT
>CAZGXZ010000063.1:0-3647 GCA_964530035.1 uncultured Methanoregulaceae archaeon | reverse complement strand
CGGACGGTCACGACGAAATAACTCCAGCGGGGGTTGTCGGAAAGGGGCTTGTCATTGTAGTCAGCCCAGTTTCTCTTCGTCACAGTATAGGAGATCCGGAGTGGGGGGGTGACGACGTCGACGAGAAGCCCCCGGGACTCGTTCCGCATGTCTGCAAAGGAGGCATGGTATATCGGCGTGAGGATGGCCTTTCCGGTCTCGATGGACTCGGGGACGGAACCGTTCGGCACCTGGTACGGGTCAGGCGGCAGGTCAGGGAGGCTATCGGTCACCGAGCTGCCGGGATAGGGGGTCGTTGCAACCGCAACAGGTGTCCCAGCCGGGATAACGGGCGGCTGGGTTGCAGGAGGGGCCTGTTCCTCATTGGGAATGACCCGGGGCTCGGGGACATCTTCGGGCTGTCCGGACCCAGGCTCCTTTTCCCCGGCCTTGCTCACCTTCACACACCCCGGAGTGCACGCCGACAGGACAACGGCAACAAGGATGACCAGGGCCAGGGCGCGGGGTACCATTATTATAAAATGTCATCCGCCAGGTATAAAATCCGCCGGTTCTGTCTCCTGCTGATATTCCGGCCCCTGAAGTGGCATGCTTTTCTCGACCGTACACACATGCGAATCCTCACATCATATAGTACAAAATCTACTTTTTGTAGCATATCAAATGATATATTATCTTCTAATTCTGATACTATTGTAAAACAAATTCAATCATTACTATCATTATTACCAGGGAGATCCTTCCCGGATCATTGCAGGACAACAGGAAAAGCACCTGTTTCAGGGGGATGTGATTCGTTATGAACGTGAAAAGGGGCGGCAGGAGGCGCGGTTCACCGCTCATGTCCATGCCGGTCGTCCTCGTGGTGCTGGTCGCTGCCATCCTGGCTACCGGGATATCCGTGGTGTTCATCGACGTCCCCTACGAACTGAAGCTCGCCGTGTTCGGGGTCATGCTCGGGGCGGTCATCGTCCTCATGGTCATCTCTTTTTCCGAGCTGCAACGCCAGAAACCCGCAGCAAAAAGAATGCCGCGTCCTGTTGTGCAGAAGAAAGTCCCCCCGGCACCAGCAAAAAAAACGGTGAACCGCGGGACGAAGAGAGTGCCCCTCCTGCCAAAATTCCTATCATTTTCCTTTTTTTCCAGGAGAAAGACTCCCCGGGCGGTAAGGACCGACTCCGGGACAGCCTCGCTCTTCAGGGTACGTCTGCCCGGTCTTCCCGGGTCGTTCAGGTCATTCGTGAAGAAAATCCATGTACCGGCACTTAGCCGGAAAAAACCGGAAGATGCCTCATCCGGGGAGATCGAAGAGACTCCTGACACCTACCCTGACTTCATGCTCCTCCCGGGAAAAGAAGCTCCCGATGCCGAGATCTGGGAACAGGTGATATTCCGGGAGGAGACGCCGTTACGGGCGACCCCCGACCCCCTCCAGGCGGACGAGACCGAGGTCCCGCCCCTCCCGAGGCTCCATGATGACGACCAGAACGGCGTCATCGAGCGGTACTGGCTCGTCCCTGGGTATGCATACGCCCGTATCGTCCGTGATTTCCTGCATGGCGTGAAGTACGAAATCATCGAGCCCTGGATCACGCCGAACGAGGTGGTCATCCTCGAGGAGTCGCATGCCTACTTAAAGGACGTCATGATATTCGACGCCCCCCGTCAGCGCGGGACCCTGACGCTCCCCTACAGCCGGGCTCTCCCGGTCATCAGGACCTTTGACCCTGCCATCAGCGACAGGCGTTCACGCGTGCTGTACTACTACCTGAAACGTAATTTCCTCGGCTACGGCAGGCTCGACCCGCTCATGCACGACGAGGAACTCGAGGACATCTCCTGCAACGGCCACGACATCCCGGTATTCGTATTCCACAAGAGGTATGCCTCGATGCCGACGAACCTGACCTATGCACCCGAGGAGATGAACCGGTTCGTCCAGAAACTCGCCCAGAAGGCCGACCGGCAGATCTCGCTGACCTCACCCCTCCTCGATGCCTCGCTGCCCGAGGGGTCCCGGGTCCAGCTGACGTACAGCGACATTGTCTCGCCCCGCGGGTCTTCATTCACCGTCAGGAAGTTCAGGTCCGACCCGATCACGCCCGTGAGCCTCGTCGAGTTCATGACGTACAGCCCGGAGGTCCTTGCATTTCTCTGGCTCGCGGTTGAGAACCGGAAGAGCCTCATCCTGGTCGGCGGGACGGCGAGCGGCAAGACCTCCTCGATGAACGCGATATCCTTCTTCATCCCGGCAAACGCGAAGATCGTCTCCCTGGAGGACACGAGGGAGATACAGCTCCCCCACGCCAACTGGCTCCCGACCCTCACGAGGGAGAACGCGGCTGCGGCAACACGGGCGGATATCGACATGTTCTCCCTTCTCCGGGCTTCCCTCCGGCAGCGGCCCGAGTTCATCATCGTGGGCGAGGTCAGGGGCCGGGAGGCCCAGACCCTGTTCCAGGCGATGAACACCGGCCACACGACCTTCTCGACCCTCCATGCCGGGTCAATCGACGAGGCGGTGAACAGGCTCATCAATGAACCGATCAGCGTACCGCCCGCGATGTTCGGGGCGCTTGACATGATGGCCATCCAGTCCATCCATTTCAGGGACGGCCGCATCGTCAGGAGGTGCGAGTCGCTCCACGAGCTGGTGGTCGAACGCGGGGAGGCGATCGGGTGGCGGACGATCTTCACGTGGAACCCCCACACGGACGAGTTTGAAAGGACAAAGGAACCCTCGAAGGTCCTTGCCGAGGTCGCGTACATCCACGGCTGGGACAACGATGAACTGGCCCTCCAGCTCTCGATGAGGAGGGACCACCTCCTGGCCCTCCGGAAATCGGGCGGCCAGGAACCCGGGGAACTGATCCAGTCGTTCCATGACTGCACACGAAGGATAGCCCTCGCCATCGAGGAGGGAAGAAAACGCCGCGGGGCACGCCCCTCCCTCGGGAGACAGGACTCCCGGGTGGACAGCAGGGCCGGCTAGGGACCCCGGGGGTGCACCATGGCCTTGTTCGGATCCAGGAATGAATCAGGCACAGGCGGTACACAGCAACGCCTTGCCGGGATACTCAGCGGAAGCGGCAGGGGGTTCCTGTCGGACACCGATTTAAGGAAGAGCCTCCGGGCCGCCCACATTCCGAAAAGTCCTGCTGACTACCGGAGAGAGATCCTCCTGTCGACGGCGGGGGCGGCGGCAGCCTTCCTCGCACTCGCGGGGATCATGTCATGGTCCGGGCTTGAAATCGAACTCTTCGGGTTTCTCCCGCACCTCCCGTCCCTGGTCCTCCTCATGGTCGCGGTCGTCCCCGGCACATTCCTGACGATGTATTACCAGCCCCAGATCCTTGCCCGGGGGAGGAAGGTCAGGATTGACATCGACCTGCCATACGCGATCACCTTCATGCAGGCCCTCTCGACGACGACAACCCTGTACGACGTCATCAGGAGGGTATACGAGGAGAGCGAGCTGTTCGGTGAGGTCTCGAGGGAGTTCGGGATCGTCGTCCGCGACGTCGAGCTGTTTGGGGAGGACCTCTACGAAGCCATGATCTCGCTCCAGTCCTACACCCCCTCCACCCACTTCCGGGAGTTCCTCAACGAACTGGTCATGCTCTCAAGGACCGGCGGGGACGTCACCT
>CAZGXZ010000062.1:0-13188 GCA_964530035.1 uncultured Methanoregulaceae archaeon | reverse complement strand
GTTTTTCCGTTCAATTGTTAAACCACGACTGAAACACCGGTACCGGTCCGTTGAGATCGTCATGTATGCCTGCATGAAGCATGAAAAGGCAACCGAGTTCGTCAAGGGCATCAGGAAGATGGGTCATGATTACATTATCGCTGCCGATATAGACCAGGCGCCGACGGTGCAGGTGAAAAAAGGAATTGTCAGGGGGCGGTTCGATGATGCCGAATGGAGCAGGATATTTATTGTTATCAGGGAGATCGAGTCCTGGTACCTGGCCGGGCTGAGACCGGAAGACGCCGGTCGTCTGGGCATTCCTGAGCTTCCCGGGACGGACGAGATCACGAAGGAGGAGTTCAACAGGCTCATGCCACGGTCGTACAGGTCCCGGATAGCGTTCCTGATTGATCTCACCAGGTATTATTCATTCGAGACCGGCCGTTTGAAAAACAGGTCGTTTGATTTTTTTGCAGGCCATTTATTCCTGGGATAGAGGACAACTGCAATTGATCGTGTTTTCATTCCCGATTGGATGAGTACGTTCACATATTGCTGAGCGAACGGGTGAGACAGGAAGACTTTAAAAGGGTAACGGTTAATCCATATCCTACCGGATTGTTTATCAAGGGTGAAGGGTGGCGCATATTTCGAGGCTGTTGAGTACGGTGTCCGGAGTACGGACAAACGATGAACTTTGGTTCTGGATTATTCTCATTTCGACGGGAATTGCGATTCTTGTCAACATCCTGGGCCTCATCATCGGCACAACACTCATCCCACCCTCCCTTCTCTATATCCCTGTAATAATCACCGGTTACCGCTATCCAAAACAGTCTGTCCTTTTTTCCGTGGTCCTTGGGATGGTCTTCCTCGGGATGGTCTACGGGATGGCCGGTAATGACGGTCTTTCCATTGCAGCCGGTACGGCCCATTTCTACAGTCTGGTCCTGGTCGGTATCCTGATATCCATCCTGTCCGGAGACCTGAAGACGAACGAAAACAGATATAGGGGTCTCTTCGAGCGCTCAGAAGCAGGTATTTTTCTTGTCCGGTGCGATGCGCTCCGGCTTACCATCGAAGAAGCAAATGAACGGGGAGCCCGGATATTCGGCTTCAAGCCGCAGGAAATCCAGAACCTCTCCCTCCTTGACCTTTGGCCTGACGAAACCGAACGATCGCCGTTCCTTACCCGCATCGGGTTGGGAGAGTCCGTACATGAATACCGGGCGACCATGATACAGAAGGATGGGACGTCTCTCCCGGTCATCGTCTCCACCGGGGTGCTGCGTGACCGGCGCATGGTGTTCACGGTTTCCGATATTTCGGCTCTCTGCGCCAAGGAGAAGGAACTCGCCGAAAGCGAGGCACGAAAGAATGCCATACTCTCAGCACTCCCCGACCTGGTCCTGACCCTTGACAGGTCAGGTACGTTTCTTGGGTATCATGCCCAGTCACCGGCTGATCTCTACCTCCCCCCTGGCGCTTTCGTAGGGAGGCATTATGCAGAGGTCCTTCCGGGTTTTCTCGCCAAAAAAATGACAACAGCCCTTGACGACCTTTTCGAAACCCACAAGCACCAGGAGATTGAATATTCCCTCCCCATACGTGGCCATGAACGTGTCTTTGAAGCAAGGATCGTCCCGTCGGGAACTGACCAGGCCGTGGCGGTTGTCAGGGATGTTACTGATGAGGTCAGGGCACGTGACGCCCTCGCCGTGAGTGAAGCACGGTACAGGGCAATCGTCGAGGACCAGACCGAACTTATCGTACGGTACCTTCCCGATGGGACAATCAACTTCGCCAACAGCGCATTTTCCGCTCTCATGAGGAGAAAGGCTGAGGAATTGCCCGGACTTTCACTCTATTCACTCATCCCGAACGAAGAACGGGTTCAGGTAAACGCAATTATCGGCAGCCTGACACCAGAAATCCCATCAGCCCGGATAGACCATCGGATCATAGTGTCCACAGGGGATGCACGCTGGACACGCTGGACATACCGGGCACGCTTTTCCCCGGTCGGCAACCTTGGAGAGTTCCAGGCGATCGGAAGAGACATCACCGAGCAGAAGATGCGGGAGGAGATCGAACGCAGGTCTCTTCGCCAGATCGAGCAGAACATCGAGCAGTTTGCTATTATCGGGGACCATATCAGAAACCCCCTTACCGTGATCGTCGGGCTCGCGGACCTCCAGGGGGGAGAGTTCAGGGACAGGATCATTGAACAGGCAAAGATCATCGACGAGTTCATTACCCGCATGGACATGGGCTGGGTGGAATCCGAAAAAGTCAGGGGATTCATCCGGAAATATGGTGGGTTTGGGCGAAATTAAACCTTATAAACCCTTTTTCTACCTGATGCGTCGCGGATGTGCCTCCCGAGTTCACTGCTGACAAGGACCATTCCTGAAAAAACAGGACCGTCCCGGCAGACACGTTCTCCACCGGGATCCATGCAGCAGGACCCGCAGACACCGACCCCGCACTTCATGTACCGGTGAACGGAAAACCACCCCTTCTCCAGGCACTCCCGTTCCTTCAGGACCCGCAGGACCGCTGACATCATGAGCTCAGGACCGCATACAAAGACCGCGTCATACCGGCGAAGGTCCTCCTTTCTGACAAGATCGACCACTGTGCCGTGCAGGCCCCGGGAACCGTCATCGGTGGCTATCTGGAGGTCAGTCTTTGAAAGGATATACCTGCCACCAATAATCTCGCTGCCTGTCCGTGCCCCAAGCAGGAACCGGGAAACTGACCCGTTTCCGGTAACTGAAAGCAGCGGTGCCACCCCGACCCCTCCAGCAACCGCCAGCACGTTGCTGCATGAAGGAAACCCATTTCCGAATGGTCCCCGTATCCCGATGCGGGAACCTGGCGACATTTCGCACAATGTTCTTGTTGTATCTCCCACTTCCTGAACGATGATGCCTTTCGTCTCGACGAGCGCCATCGGCACCTCATCACTCCCTGGTACCCACACCATGACGAACTGGCCGGGACGGAATGACAGGCCCAAGTCGAACCTGATGTGACACGAGGAAGGGGTCAGCCGCCTGACCCTCGTGACCGTTGCAACAGCAGGCAGGTTATCTCCCATGGGCGCCCCCGATGATCTCGCGGGGATCAATCCCGTCATCGACATAGAGTCCTGAGCTTATCCGGGCAAATACCCCGTCGTCCTCGTAGACCGCCGAACCAATCTGGACCGCGGAAGCCCCGGCAAGCATCATTTCAACAACGTCCGAAGCGGATGAAACACCACCGCACCCGACGATCGGAACGCGGCACGCATCATAGAGTTCATACACGCACCGGACTGCTATCGGGAATACCATCCTCCCCGACAGGCCACCATACCGGTTGCCCAGGACCGGCCGCCGGAGCTCAGTGGATATTCTCATGGCCCTGACAGTATTGACGGCGACAAGAGCGTCCGCTCCTCCTTTCTCTGCGGCTCTCCCGATAACCGTTATGTCGGTGACATTGGGTGTGAGCTTGACCCACACGGGCAGGCCATGACGTGCGACCGTCCGCGTGCATTCCTCCACCAGTTCCGGGTCTGTACCGATAGCCGCCCCATACCCTTCCGCATGGGGGCATGAAAGGTTTAGCTCGAAGGCGTCGGCACGGTCCGTGAACCATGAGGCCACTGTTCCGAATTCTTCAGCAGTACCTCCGAAAACGCTGACTATGACAGGTCCTCCCGTGATGAAACGAAGCTCACCAGCAAATTCACGCGAGGGGTTCGGGAGTCCCATGGCATTCAGGAGGCCGCCTTCAAGCGGGACAAGGCACGGCCCCGGGTGTCCTTCCCTGGGAACCGGGCCAATGGACTTGGTAACAACCCCTCCTGCCCCCCTGGCGAGCATCCGGGAAAGAGATGCCCCCGTCGTCCCGAGTACCCCTGCTGCAAGGACAAGGTGGTTGTTCAGCCTGACGCCGCCTACGTCCGGGTTTGCTTTGTTCAGCAGGAGCATATAAGCAGAACTCATCAGTTCTTGTATGTATTTATGCCTCGCGGTACCACCCGTAAGGTATGACACGCCTTGCGGTAATCGGGACGGGAAAGGTAGGTGGGGAGGTGGCATTCCTTTCTGCCTGCCTTGGTCTCGCCGATTCACTGACGATATATGACAACGTCCCCGCCCTGCTCCGCGCACAGGCACTTGACCTCCTCCATACCGGCCTGCCAATCGAGGTGGATACCGAGATCAAAACCGTAAGGGAGGCAGATATCTGCGTCTTCACAGCGGGTACCCCCAGGAACCCTTCCATCAAGACACGGGCAGACCTCCTCGAGGCAAACAAGGCTGTCGCAGAGTTGTGCACTAAGGTCCTGACCCGTTTCAACGGGATCCTCATAACTGTCACAAACCCGATGGACCTGAACAACTATTATCTTCATAAAAAGGCGAATCTGCCAAAAGAACACTGCCTGGGATTCGGCGGGCAACTGGACAGCGCACGCTTCAGCCTTGCCCTCATAAAAAACAGGTTGATACCCGGCGACGCCCATGTCCTGGGTGAGCACGGCGAATACCAGGTCCCGGTATTCTCACGGTGTAATCCAGCAGTATCGAACGCAAACCGGGAATCAATTCTTGCAGGCCTCCGCAATGCAAGCATGGAAGTGATATCAGGCAAGGGCGGAACGGTGTTCGGTCCCGGCTGGCATATTGCATCCCTGATCGATACGGTTGTGAATGACCGGAAAAAGGTTCTCCCCTGCTCCTGTATCCTCTCCGGAGAATATGGCATCAATGACTGTTCCATAGGTGTCCCGGCCAGGATAGGTCGCGAGGGGGTCCTCGGTATCGAAGAGTGGGACCTCGACGCCTGGGAACGCGAAAAAATGTCAGAAACCGGGACGTTCGTGAGTTCGATGACAAGATCACTCGATCTCTCATGAATATGACGGATACCGGGGCAGGACCGGGGGATGTCTCCATCGCCATTACCCAGGTAGAGTACTCGAATTCTCCATCGGGCCCGATAATCCATATTTTTGGCAGGGACCCTTCAGGAATGGCGCACCACCTTGAAATCACAGGGTACCGGCCGTACTTTTATATCCCTGATGGCGAGGCAGAAAGGATGGAGCATCCCCCCTTTGTCACGGTTGAACAGGGACGAAAATACCGTTCTATCAAGGGGGAACCGCTTGTCCGTCTCTATACCCTGCGCCCAACCGACGTACGTGAAATACGCGACCGGTACCACCATTACGAAGCGGATATCCCGTTTGCGTCCAGGTTCATGATTGACAGGGACATCCGGGGAGGAGTCTCGTCGCACGGAAAATACGTCTCCTTTGAAGCCCTGACACCATGTTCCGTGGACGCCCGGTCCCGTATCTGCATGGTGGATATCGAATGCGAGGATATGAGGGGATTTCCCCAGTCCGACCGGGATGCGATTATATGCATTACCTGCTGGGACTCGTATGACGACCAGTATACCACATTTATCCTTTCAAACGGCCAGGAGGATCTGATCCAGAGGTGCCGTTCAGAGAAGGGGCTGCCGGAGGGCTGTTTTTCAGAAAGGCATCATGTAGTCCTGCCCTGTCCTGATGAGCGTGCCCTGCTCCGCGCATTTGGAGAGTATATCCGGGAAAAGGATCCCGATATTTTTTCAGGCTGGAATATCGCAGAGTTCGATATTCCCTATATCATCGGGAGGCTCCAGGTGCAAAGACTTGATACCCAGGTCCTCGCTCGTCTTCCCGGTGCTACCGAACGCACTTCGGCCCGGGGCCGGACCGTGTTCGACCTCCTCGCAGGGTATAAAAAAATGCAGGGAGCACAGAGAGAGTCGTATCGCCTCGACGCTATCGCCGAATCCGAACTCGGCGAAACAAAGTTCAGGTACACGGGGCTCCTTGTTGACCTCCTTCGTGAACACCCTGGCCAGCTTGTCGGATACAACTACAAGGATGTCGAGCTCTGCGTCAGAATCAACCAAAAAAACAGCATCATCGATTTTTACGAAGAAATCGCCCGGTATGTCGGGATGCCCCTTGAAAGGACATTAAACTCGTCGAACATCATTGACATCTACATCCTCCGGAAAGCATTTGGTACGTATGTCCTGCCATCGAAAGGCTTTGCGGCCGGAGATGAGTTTGAAGGTGCGACCGTCTTCGAACCAAGCAGTGGAATAAAGGAGAATGTCGTGGTCCTTGACCTCACCTCGCTCTATCCCATGGCCATGATGACGATCAACGCCTCCCCGGAGACCAAGTCACCGGACGGAGAGTTGCGGGCGCCGAATGGCATCAGATTCAGGAAGGAGCCGGACGGACTGACCCGCAGCATAATCTCGGAGCTGCTGGATGAGCGGAGTGCAAAGAAAAAACGCAGGAATGAATACCCGTTCGGATCCCCTGAGTACAAGCTCTATGACATCCAGCAGAATGTCATCAAGATCATCATGAATACTTACTATGGCGTGAGTGGGTATGCCCGGTTCAGGCTCTACGACCGTGAGATCGGGGCTGCTGTGACCTCGGTCGGGAGGGCTATCATTGATCATACGAGAGGCATCATTGAGGGAAAGGGCTACCAGGTAATCTATGGAGATACTGATTCCTGCATGGTCCAGCTCCCCCGGATGGATCTCGGGGATACCATCGAAACAGCGAGGACCATTGAAGCGGCCGTTAACGAGAGTTATTCCGGTTTTGCAAAAAAAGTTCTCAACGCTGATACACATTACTTCTCCATCAAGTTTGAAAAGGTCTATCACCGGTTCTTCCAGGCAGGGAGGAAGAAGAGGTACGCCGGGCATCTTATCTGGAAAGAGGGTAAAAATACCGACCAGATCGATGTCATAGGGTTTGAGCTGAGACGGTCGGACTCACCCCTGATCACACGGGATGTACAACGTACGGTGATGGACATGGTCCTCAGGGGAGAGCAGTACGAATCCGTAAAAAAATACCTTGGCGAGGTCATCCGGAGGTACCGTGCCGGTGAGTACTCCCTTGAGGAGATCGGGATCCCGGGTGGCATAGGAAAGCAGTTGGATGACTATGAAAATGACGATGCCCATGTCAGGGGAGCCAAGTACGCGAACAAGTACCTCGGGATGGAGTTTGCCAAGGGGTCGAAGCCAAAAAGGGTCTATATAAAGAATGTCACTGCTAAATACCCAAAAACTGACGTGATATGCTTCGAGTATCCCGACCAGGTCCCTCCTGAGTTTGTGGTGGACAGGGAGACGATGCTCGAAAAGACTATACGGCAACCCATTTCCCGGATCCTGGAGGGACTGGGCTGGCATTGGGCTGATGTCGACCCCTCCAGGACGACCCTGTTCGATTTTGGAATGTAGCCCTGGGACGGTTATATTCATACATCCGCTGAATAAACAGTTTCACGTTGTATCATCTCCACGGGACCCGGGGCCTGCATTCCCGTCCCGGGATCGATATCGCTGGAAGCGTTTGAACTGAAAGACACAACACGGAGTTGGACATGATCGCGGCGACTGCTCAATCCGAAGACCTCAACAGACACCATATCCCCAGGATCCTTGTTGCAGGGACGCACAGCGGATGCGGCAAGACAACCGTTGCCCGGGGGATCATGCAGGCCCTTGTCAGGCGGGGCCTGGTGGTCCAGCCATTCAAGGTCGGCCCTGACTTCATTGATCCGACCCACCATACCAGGATTTGCGGCAGGGCGTCCCGCAACCTCGACCCATTCCTTATGGGAGAGGAGGGGGTGGTGGATACCTTCATGCGCCAGTCTGCCGGAGCGGACATTGCAGTCATCGAAGGGGTGATGGGAACCTATGACGGCCTTGATGGGTCACTCTTTGCAAGCACTGCCCATGTAGCATCACTCCTTGATGCCCCTGCGATCCTTGTTGTGGATGTCAGGGGTATGGCACGGTCGGCACATGCGGTCATCAGGGGGTATTCCGGGTATGACTCACATTTTCCATTACGAGGGGTTGTATTCAACAGGATCGGGAGCCTGCGCCATAAAATGCTGCTCGAGAGGGGGACCGAGGTCCCGGTTTTTGGATGGATAATGAGGAGGGACGAATTCGAAGTGGCAAGCCGCCACCTGGGTCTCCGGATGGCGTTCGAGTCATCCGATGACCCGGATCTTGCCCCGCTCATCGAAGAGTTCTGTGATATCGATGCCATCCTTGACTGCGCGGCGTCTGCTCCTCCACTGGCCGGATGTTCCGCTGACAGGGAGTCGTTTCCCGAAACGACCTGCATAGGTATCGCCATGGACGAAGCGTTCTGCTTTTACTACCAGGACAACCTCGACCGGTTGCGCCAGGCAGGGGCGAAACTGATATTCTGGAGTCCGTTGCATGACAGACTACCAGAGGCCGATGCTCTGTATTTTGGTGGAGGATACCCGGAACTCCATGCAGCTGCTTTGTCAACCGCCAGTTCCTGCAAGGAGGTCCGCACGTTCGCAGACAGGGGGAGTCCTGTCCTTGCTGAATGTGGCGGGCTCATCTTCATGACCGAGGAACTGACGATGAGGGATGAACAGTCCGTCCCGATGTCAGGAGTCCTTCCCGCAACAACCTCCATGAGTGGAAGGGTCCAGGCACTCGGCTACACCGAAGGGGTTTTCCAGCCAGACAGCGCCCCGTACTCAGGCATCCATGTCAGGGGCCACGAGTTTCACTACTCCCGTGTTGAACCGGCGAGGGATGCCAGGTTTGGGATCAGGCTGAACCGGGGAAAGGGGATATGGGACGGATGGGACGGCCTGCACGTTCACCGGACCATCGGCACCTACACCCATGCCTATTTTTCCGACCTGTTCGCCAGACAGTTCATCAGGGATTCAATGCGACAACCCTGACCAGTTGAATGGATTAGCGTTGCCGGATAGGATAACCGGTCTGATTACCATCAGTGTCACCGGACTTATCAGGTCCGGGCCCACCTTATAAAAAAGAGAAAATGACCAGGTGAGAACCGGGTCAGAAAAGAAACGGATTCTTCAGTGAACTCAAAAACCAGTCGCCTCCCTCCGGTTCTGGATTGTTGAGACCTACACGACAATGGTACTGTTGACGACCGCCGGGGTTGCCGTCGGGAACATCGTAGTCATGTTGTTGGGCGTCACCGTCTTGGTCGGCGTGACCATCGCGGTTTTAGTGGGCTGAACGGTCTGGGTCTTGGTGGGCTTTACTGTAGGGGTCTTGGTTGGCCTGACCTTGACAAGGGTTGTGTTCAGGAACTGCGTCTTGTTCGCCTTGATGACAACGGTGTTCTTCACCTGTTTGTATCCCTCCTTGCTGATAAGGACCGTGTGCTTGGCGGCGGTGAGGTTGCTGATGAAGAGAGGAGTCAGGCCGGCCGCCTTTCCATCAAGGGTTACGGTTGCATAGCCGGGGGTCGAATTCACCGAAAGGCTCCCATAGGAAACCACTGCAGCTGCTGACGATACGAGAAGCGCGGCTATAACAAAAATAGCGGCTCCTGCCAGAGATTTCGTGCCATTCATCTGTATACGTGCTTGGTAATCCACTATACCCATGCTTCTCCTCAAACGTCAGATATCGCGGACTGGTATCGAGTTATAATGGAGATTCATTTGCGGAGACCTCCTAAAATCAGGTAGTTTTCCATCATGCAGACAGCATGATGAAGAAAGGGTGGTCCCTCCACAGGGGGTTAATAAAAAACCAGGAAAGACCTTGAAAATACCGCTAAACCCTATTTAAGTCAATATCGCAATCAGCCCGGTCAGCGCGCTTCCCGGTTCATTCAGACCGGGTCTGTCTCCCGTCCGGAACACAGCGAAAAGGGAGGATAACAAGGTTGAGCAAGGTGGAAAACCAGGAATAGCACTACCTTGGACTCAATGAAAACGCATGCCCTGAAAAGAGTGTGAGAGCCAATAGGGAGAACCGGCAGAACACGAGGGATAACCTCCCTTGTTCCGGTAGATTTACTCCGGTTCGTCCTATCAGGATTTCGGGACCGTTGGTGGGGGACTGATGGTGTGTTTCTGCTTGAGACGGATCTCCGCCGTAGTGTTTCCTGAAAGAACCTTGACATCAGATGTCCCGGAATAATACCAGCTCTTTCCATTTCTCGAATAAACCGGTGAGTCAACCTGGACACGTGTCGTGCCAACAGGCAGTCTTGCCGCAAGATAGCCATTCTGGTCGGCCTGGCCGATGAATACTTTCGACCCGCTTTTCCCGATCGTGTAAATGCCTGCCCGGGCTACCGCGAATTCCCCGTCAGAGGTCCAGATCCAGAAATGTACCGTGTTTACTGGCTGGGACTCCCACGTGCCAGGACTCGCTGAAGGGGTCGGAGACGGGAGCTGATTCCCTTGTAAGGGTGTTACCGGGAACCTGAGTGCGCCGGATACCGGGAGGACAACCGCGGTTGCCATGAGGACAATACAGGCAATACAGATGAAACGATGAATATGGTCCATACATACCTCGGTGATTTCATGATACAAACAGGAGTCTTACCACAAAAGGTTTCTCATGTTATAATTGCCTTGACCGTCCGGGAAAGGGGTCGTGTCTGTACCACACCGGCTTTCCTGGCAGCAGGAGGATTGCCTGACAATCCGGCCTCAATCCGGTATCGCCGCTTATCTTCATCCGGGTTCCCGTTCCTTCACGGGGGTAAGGCGAGGTCCTGCATCCGCAGCCAAGCGTGATCGGTCATTAAGACAGTCAACATGTACAAGTCAGGATTGGATGATGAACCTGGGCTCTGGAGGTGATTCCCTGACGAAGCGGTCTTTACAATTCAAAGTGGAGATGGCGATCTGGGCCGGGGTCATTATTTTCGTCCTGATGATCCCATTGGGTTCGCTTGCCGAGCCTAATGAGACTGTGCAGCCGGTTGGGTTCACTCCTTCAGAGAGCACGGGGCTGATGATGGCCCAGCAAACAATGACCCTTCCAACGGACAGTCCCCTTCAGGATACGGGATTATTTCCCAGCCCGGCCGGTCTGAACGATGAATCCCTGGAGGAGCAACAGGCACTCCCAGAAAGTGGGGGCGAAGATGCACCCGATAGCAGCCCTGCCGACGCCCTGATGCGGGAAGGAAGTCTTCAAGAACAGGACCTGGCACCCGGCGAGTCCCAGGCGGCGGAAATTGAAATATTCAACGGGGAAACCACGACTGGTGAAACCGCGCCGACGCTTCCCGGGGCGGTGACTGCGGCCAGTGTTCCTGTGGCACCGGAGTATGAAGAACCCGTATCAGGCCTTGCTTCCCCCCTCCAGACAGTCCTTTGCTGCAACACCCCTGAACCGGAAATCCCTGCTGTGACGTTCACAGTCCAGAACTCTTCTCCAGAGGAACCCGGCCAGAATGGACATGATTCGTCCGGTCTCGTACTTATCGACCCCCCACTCAACGAGGGAAACCTTTCAGGAACAGGTTCAGGCCGGTACTGGGAAATAAATACTTCAGGCAGTTATTTTCTTGATTTTTCCGGGCAATCATTTGAAACTGACAACCCTTTCGCAGTTTGGATCCATGCCTCATCGGTGGTGCTTGACGGGATGGGTAAAGGCCTCAAGGGAAAGGACACTCCCCAGTCAAGCGGGATCCTTGTCGATAAACTGTCGATGGGCATACAGATTTATAACCTCACCCTTGAACACTGGGATACCGGCATCCTGATGGACTATTCGGCACCTGGTATCATAGATAACATCATCAGCGGCGTCACTGCAGAAAACAACATGAATGGTATTGTTCTTGTTAATTCAGATGAAACAACCATTGAGAACTGCGATGTCCGAAATAACCGGGATAACGGCGTGGTTTTTATCAATGCTGATAATAATGTGATAACCGGCTGCTCTGTCAGCAACAACCAGGGCAATGGTATATACCTTGAATATTCCGATACCGCCCTCATTTCCGGGAACCGGATCACCGGGAACCGCCTTGCAGGGGTCAGTGTCCAGAACAAAACCCATCCTTCAGACATTGCACGAATTGTATCGAACATGATAGACCACAACCAGAAGGGAGTTCTCATCAATGGCTCGCTCGTTGATATCATCGGCAACAACAGGATCGAAGCGAATGGTATTGGCCTGGAGGTCCTCAATGATTCGGGCAACCTCATCTATGACAATTATTTTATTGACAACAGTAATTCCGGCATTTTCCTCTCCAATTCATATAATGGCTGGATTTTCAATAACTACTTCAATAACAGGAATAATGTCATCCTTGGCCAGGGGAACAGGTTTACCGACTGGAACGTTACCTTGAAGGAGGGTCCGAACATCATCGGCGGACCGCTCCTCGGAGGAAACTACTGGGCTGATCCATCATGTAGAGGGTATTCACAGACCTGTGAGGACCTGGATCAGAATGGTATCTGTGATGCGCCATACCTCCTCGGGTCTGGTAACTGGGATAAAAATCCCCTCACTCAGGTTCAACCCGTACCCCTGGTGCCAGGAAACCCTTCCTGGGAGCAGTTGCCTGTGATTCAGGAAACACCGCTCGACCCCGCATATGACGGTACAATAAACGTTTCGGGTGCCCCGGCGGTGATCATTCCCGGGCAATTCCTTACCCTTGTATTCGGGGCCCACAATACCGGAAAGACCTCATGGACCTCTTCGTCCGTCCTTATCAAGGGGTTTGATGATGCCTCCCTGTTCGGCCCCGCTGAAATCCTGATTCCCGTAGACACGGTCATTTTTCCAGAACAAGATTGGAAAAGCTCTCTTTCCCTTACCGCACCCCGGGAACCCGGATCATACCGGTTGAAATACAGCCTGGTGTTTATCGCCCGTGACAAGCAGGGTGGAGAGTTTTATGTGCCATTCGGACAGCCCGTAACCATTCCTGTTGTTGTCACTCAGGCAAACTCCCCCTTATTGCACACGGTCCCCGAAAATATTCCCGGTGGCATCCATCCGATGCCGGATCACCTGCAAAAGGGAGGCACGGTCCAGGAAAAAATGACAATTTCACCAGTGATGCATAAAGGGTCCCTGAACATGAATTTTTTGGCAATCAAAGAAAAAGGGACCGGGTTTTCCCTTGCAGTTAAAAAAAGGTCTTGTGGGGTTTAGGAGTCCCTCAGGTAGAGGATGGTATGCCTGGCATACGGGGTCAGGACCCGGAGGAGGAGAGGTGTGAGGATGAATAGCGGTATGAATACCGTCAGGAAATTCTCTCCTGCCATGTGCAAAATCAGGGCTGCC
>CAZGXZ010000061.1:10914-13345 GCA_964530035.1 uncultured Methanoregulaceae archaeon | reverse complement strand
GACCTCTAAAAAAACGATTAGATCAGGTTATTACCCATCTCCCGAATACAGGTGAAGTGAGAGGAAATGTTCACGACATGACGGTCGGGGACGTGTTTGGCGGAGTTGCAGGCCTCGTAAACCGCCACCCGAAGACGATACTCGCGGTGATGGTCCTACTGGCCGTCATCGCGGTCGCCTTCATGCCGGCCATCCCGTTCCAGACGATGTCCGACGAGTACATGGACAAGAACTCACCGTCCGGCGTCGTCTACAACCTCTACAACAACCGGTACGGACAGGACACCTACATCCTGCTCATCCGGACGAAGGACCCCGGGGACCCGCTCCTCCTCGAAGACCTCCTCGTCCTTGAGGAGCAGATACGGCGCATCAACCGTGTCAGCAGCGTGGTCTCGCTCGCCGACGCGGTCCGCAGGTGCAATGGCGGGACTATCCCGGGCTCCAGTGCGGCGGTCCACGCCGTCGTGATGTCGATGCCCCAGCAGGAGCGGGACATGTTCCTCCCCGACCCCCAGACCGGGCTCGCCTACGTCCTCATCGACCAGGGGATCTCCACTGACGCCTCACAGGAGATCGAGCCGCTTGTCGTGGCAACGCTCGACCAGGCAACGCTCCCTCCCGGCGTGACCGTCGAGCTGACCGGGAACACCCCGTACAACCTCGAGCTCGAGGACGCGATGCTCCAGAACTTTGCCGTCCTCGTCATCGCCGCGATGCTGTTCATGCTGGTCGTCAAGTACATCCTCTACTCGAGGATACGGTTCTGGGTCCTGCCCATCGTCCTCCTCGCCTTCGGCCTCTTCTATACCTTCGGCATCATGGGCCTCCTGAAGATACCGGCAAACGACGGTGCCGTGGCGGCGTTTCCCATCCTCCTCGGGCTCGGCATCGATTACGCCGTGCAGTTCCACTCCCGGTTCGATGACGAGCGGAGACGCCTGGAGATGGCCCCGGCCCTGTCTGAAACGATTACCCGGACAGGCCCTGCGGTCCTCGCGGCCCTCGGGGCGACCTCGCTCGGGTTCCTGGCGATGTACGTCACCCCCATCCCCATGATCCAGACCTTCGCCACGGTCTCGATCCTCGGTATCGCCTGCTGCTATGTCACCTCCCTCTTCGGCTTCGGGGCGTTCGCCCACGTCCTCCAGTACGAACCAAAACCGCCCGGGACCTCCTTTGCCGCCCGAATCATGGTGGCGTATGACATCGCCCTCTCCTGGCTCACCCCGAGAGTCGTGAAGGCCGCCGTCCCGGTGGTCCTCATTGCCCTCGTCATCGCGTCCGTCGGGCTCGTCCTCGACCGGGGTATCCCGGTGGACGCCTCCGAGACCTCGATTGCCCCGCCGGACCTGCCTGCGCAGCTCGCCGCAGATACCGTACAAGAGGTGAGCGGGTCCCTGACCCCCCTCCCCCTCTACGTCCGGGGGCTCCGGGGCCTCTCCGTGGAAGGGGTGTGGTGGACGGACCGCCTTTGCACGGACCTCCAGGAAAACTACGACCAGATCGACAGCATATCGAGCATCCCGTCGCTCGTCCGCCTGTACAACAACGGCGTCCTCCCGGTCAACCAGGTTGACCTCGACCGGGTCATAGCGACCATCCCGCCGGACCTCCTGAAGCGGTACACCCTTGACGAGACGACCTCCGTCATCACCATCAACACGGAGTACATGTCGATCAACGAGCAGTGCGCCTTCTCCGACAACGTGGAACGGGAGATCTCCTGGCTTGAACCGCCGCCCGGGACCGAGGTCACCCTGACCGGCGACTTCACGCTCTACACCATCCTGACCGAGGTGATCAAGGAAAAGAAGGACCTGATGACCTTCATCGGGTTTGTCCTCATTCTCCTCTTCCTGCTCCTCGTCTACCGGAAGGCGGTGGCCCTAACCCCGCTCGTCCCGATCATCTGCGTGATTGGCTGGAACCCGGTCGCGATGATAGCCCTCGGCCAGGAGTACAGCATTCTTACCGCCGTCCTCGGCTCGATGACCATCGGGGTCGGCTCCGAGTACACCATCCTCGTCATGGAACGGTTCATCGAGGAGCACGAGAGGTGCGGGGACCGGAACGAGGCTATCCGGAACGCCGTCAGGAAGATCGGGGCGGCCGTGGTCGTCTCGGCACTGGTCACCGCGGCCGGCTTCTCCGCCCTCCTGCTCTCGTCATTCCCCATCCTGTCGGGCTTCGGCCTTGCGACCGTCATCGTCGTCATCTTCTCGCTTATCGGGGCCGTTGTCGTCATGCCTGCAACCCTCGCACTCCTCGGCGGACGGGAGGAGAAGGAGGGGTGACGGCTTCGAATACGTCCACCAGTGACCTTGAAAGATAGCGATTTTTTGGATACGGTTTACAATCTCTCCAGAGTTCCTACGAAT
Organism: uncultured Methanoregulaceae archaeon; assembly: GCA_964530035.1. Lineage (GTDB taxonomy): Archaea > Halobacteriota > Methanomicrobia > Methanomicrobiales > Methanospirillaceae > KLAP105. The sequence goes on along the minus strand of CAZGXZ010000061.1, from coordinate 10,964 downwards.
ATCTCCCTTCAGTGGGGACTTCGTCCCCACATCCCTCACACGATATGCCG
>CAZGXZ010000061.1:0-10904 GCA_964530035.1 uncultured Methanoregulaceae archaeon | reverse complement strand
CCCAGGGTCCAATCCGTTTCAATTCATTTTCCCATTCTTTATAGATTCCCGGCAAACAATCTACCTTTAGTGGGGGCTTCGCCCCCTCATCCCTCAAACGATATGCCGCCGCCCCCGGAGGGCGCCCCGGCGGCGGTCCCACGGCCTTTTAAGAAGGTAAAAGCCTCGCTAATGTAGAAGGAAAGTCAGAAAAATAGACCAGAAACAACGGGTATCAGAAAACCGCTTACGGCTTGCCATGGCTATCGCATGCAGGGGGTTTGGGGGGCAGCAGCCACCCGGAGCGGTTCCATTCCAACCCATGTCAGTTTCTGGGGGAAGAGAAACATACTATCAGCATTCCCTTCCAGGAAGGGAGTAACCTCGAAAAAAGCTCACAGCAGGATATAACCCATGAAAAGAAACCAGGGACCTCACTCCCCTTTCCGCCCCGATTTCCGCCCCAGGAGCTTCCAGCCGGCATAGGCGAGGAGCAACAGGACACCGCCGAGCAGTACGAGGACGGCAGGATCGGAGACGAGGGACGCCGTTCCCCGGGGTTCTGCAACGACGACCCCGAAACTCAGCGGGTCGGAAAGCATCAGGGCCCCGAGCCCGTCGCGGTACTTCACCTCGGTGTCGATGACATACCGCTTGCCTTCGATGGGAGACTTCAGGGACACCTCGAACTCCGCCGTCCTCGTCTCGTTCGGGGCGAGGGTGCCAAGCGACGCCGATTCCGTCACGGGGACGACCACCTGGCTCCCGATGATCCGGGCCCGGGCGTCCATCGCAGGGGTGTCGCCGGTGTTGGTGTACGAGACAGTGACGGACTGATGCCCGCCCGGGGCAATGGTCTGGTTGAGGTTTTTCACTTCGATCACGGCGCCCCGTGACACCCGGATCCCGACAGGGACAGGGGCCGTGGTGGTAAGGACCCCGTTGACATCGAGGTACTGGCCTTCGAGCGTCGCCGGGTATGACCCCGGACCGGTATGCTCCCTGACCGCCAGGCGGGCCCTGACCGTTGCCGTGTCACCGGGGGCGAACCGGCCCAGGTACACGCCCTGGTCGACCACCTGGAAGGTCGCGTTGTCGGCTGGGACGATACGGAAGACCGTTTCGGAACCGGTGGCATACCCGGTGTTCCTGACCTGGAGCGCCAGGTACCCCTGGGTACCGGGCACGAGGTTCTCCTCCGTTTCAGAAAGGACTGCCGGCCTCACCTCCCTGGTGACCCGGACGGTGACCGGGAGCGTCTGCTCCTTTTTCCGGTAAAGGAGGTCCAGGGTCGAATACCCGGTGCCGGTCATGGGGATGGCATAGACGTACTGGTAACTGACCTTCAGGAGGATCACGTGGGGCCCGGGGGTGGCGTCCTGGTTAATCGTCCCCCTGACCGTGACCGGCACCCGGTCCCAGGAACCGATGTCCCCGGCCACCGTGGGGAGCGTATGCAGGGTGACCGGTGCTTCAGCCTTGTCGGGAGTGACCAGGACGCCGAGGGCGGTGGCCGGGTCGTACACACCGGGCGCCATGAACGGCTCGATTTGCACCGCCGGGTCCCTTGCTGTGTTCGAGAGGACGATGTCGAGTTCGAAGCCGTCCCCTGGGGAGAACCGGTTCTCCCCGGTTGCGTGGGCGACAAGGTCGGGCTGGGTCCCGGTGTCGAGGTAGAAGTACCCGGCCGCGAGGCAAAGGCCACAGCACAGGGTGAGGACAAGGACCGCCATGACCGCGATATGACCGGACCGCCGCCCCAACAGGCCGGAAACCGGTATCTTTCCCATGCCACCCGTCACTTCGGACCCGCCGCCTTCCTGCTCCTGTGCCAGAGGTACACACCCCCGATGACCGCGATCACCAGGAGGACCCCTGCATACAGGAGGATTCCCGGCGCCGGTTCCACGGTGATGACCACCGGGATGTTGTCGGAGGTGAAGACGGTGTTGTCACGGTCGGTGTACTGGACCTCCGAGTCGGCGGAATAGGACTTGGCCGTCGCACCCGCAGAGGTCTTCACGGAAAAGAGCGCCTCGGCCGACTGCCCGGGCGCCAGGTCGCCGAGGTACGCCGTGTCGTCGTCGCTTGAGAACGGGTCGATGACGCTCAGCCGTGCCTGGGCGTTATACACGGTCGAGGTGCCGTCGTTCCTGTACGTGACGCTCACGATACCGGTCTTGCCGGGCTGGAGCACGGCAGGGCCGCTCGTCCGCCCGAACCTGACCTTCTCACCGAATGTCACCCCGGTGCTCACCGCGGACGACGTGACCGTGTTTCCCTGGAAGTCACGGTACACCGCGTACAGGGAGAGCGGATAGGACTGCCCGGCCTCGGCGTCCTTTGAGACCGAGACCTTGAAGCTGGGCCGGGCCGTTGCCCCTGGAGGAAACTCGCCGATATAGATGCCGTTCGTGAAGGGGACGACCGGGCTGGTACTGTCCTGGGTGATGTACACCGACGTGCGGTTGCCGGTGTCCTTCCCGGTGTTCCGCACCGTGAAAGTGATGAACCCCTCTCCCCCCGCGGAGATGGCGTGGGTGTCCGCCTCGTCCACGGACAGGAGGACCATCCGTCTGATTGAGACCATGACCGGCAGGACCACCTGCCCGTCCTTGAAGGTGTACTCGATGTTGTCAGAGGACTGCTGCTCGACCCAGGGCACGTACTGGTAGGTGACGACCGCCTGCATCGTGTAGACGCCGGCCGGCGCGTCTTCCGGGATTTCAACGACGAACGGTGCCTGGATGACCTGGCCGGCAGGGATGTCCCCGGCGATCTGGGCCTTCGACCTGACCCGGACGGGGGCGTCGCCGGGAAGGAGCCTCACGGTCGCGGCGAGGGCGGTCGTCGGGAGGTACTGCGGCTGGATGGTGTAGGCGTTGTAGAACTCCATCGTTATGGTGCCGCGGTTCTCGATGACAAGGGGCAGCTCCAGGGTGGTCCCGGGGAGCAGCTCGTCGCTTGAGTCGAGGGAGACGTACAGGTCCGGCCCGCCGGAGAAATACTTCGTCCCCGCACTGCAGGGACACAAGCAGAGTCCGCTACCCGCAACCAGGACACACAGGACCACCAGGTGCCATCGCACGCCCACACATGCCATATCTGATCCCTTGCTCCTCGTCCGATTTAATACGGTAGGGACTGGTCCGCGGCAGGTCCCGTCACTGCCCGGCAACCCCTCGCAAAGAGACCGTAACGGTCTCCCGGACACCGGTCCTCCAGTCCTGATCCATTCACAGGACCGAAGTTCCAGTTTATAAAGCCGGCAGTCCCGCCAGAAGGGCTATCCTGTTCAGTCCCCGGGCCCGTGACCGGACATTCTATGAAGGGGGCCGTACGATTTCTCAGTCAGGGATGTCCATGGTTTCCGGCGAGACTCAAAGTGACGAGAAGGGCCTCGGGTACGAGATATTCATCGCCCTCGTTTCGGTATTGTCGATCTTCAACCTGTTCCTGGTCCTGGTCCCGGGGGTGGACCCCGATGCCGTCAACGTGGTGAACATCATCAACCTGTTCCTCACCTTCATCTTCATCGGGGACTTCGGGTACCGGATCATCACGGCTGAATCGAGGACCTTTTACTTCTTCCGGGACTTCGGCTGGGCCGACCTCCTCGCGTGCTTTCCCCTGCTGCGGTTCCTCAGGCTCTTTCGGATCTTCAAGGCCTACCGGCTCGTAAACCGGCACGGCTTTGCCCGGATCCGCGACTACCTCATGTACAACCGGGCGGAATCGGCGATCTACATCCTGATCTTCGCGGTCATCATCATCCTCGAGGGCGGGTCGGTCCTTGTGCTTTCCGTTGAAAGCAAGTCTCCCGATGCCAACATCCGGACAGCCATAGACGCGATGTGGTGGGCATACGTGACCATCACGACGGTCGGGTACGGCGACCGCTACCCGGTCACGAGCGCAGGAAGGCTCGTCGGCATGCTCGTCATGACGACCGGTGTCGGCATATTCGCGACCTTCGCCGGTTTCATCGCGAACAAGCTCCTTGCTCCCTCGAAACAGGAAGAGGACGAGGAAGCACGGGAAGAGCAGGAACAGGCCGATCTCATGAAGGACCTGGTCAGGAGGACCGGGGACCTGCAGTCGTCGCTGGAACGGCAGGAACGGCTCAACGCCGAGATTGCAGCGAAACTCGAACGGATAGAGCGGGCACTCGCAGAGGGCACACCCCCGTCCCGGGACCAGCAGGACGGTCCATGACCCGGGTGCAGTCATGACTATTCCCGGACAGCTATGCCCGTCACGGGGTGCTCAAAGGCACGCCCACCATCCCGTCGCCAGCTTTCATGGATGCGTTTTTCCGGGGGATGCACCGTTCAGGGTTCTCAATACGTACGATATGGGTGGAAAGGTCCCACTACCCCCACCTGGTATCCCTCGTCTCACGTGGACGGTGAAAACCTGAACATCCCGTGAGGGACGGTGATGGTGAACCGGGCACCCTTTCCCGGTTCTCCGTCCTCGAAAATGGTCATCCTGGAGATGGATAGGAATTCACGCACAAAGAACAACCCGAACCTCCCTTCACCCGCCACGACGCGGTCGAAAAGGTGGGGCTTCCCGTCCGCAGGGATCCCTGTCCCGTCGTCCTCGATGGTCAGGAATAGGCCAGGACCTGCCTCACGACAGCGAACGACAATCCGGGTTACTTTTTCACCATGGGTTACGGCATTTTTAATGAGGTTATAAAATACCCGGTCAATCGCGGGGTCAGCATATATCTGGAGCCCATGGACGTCAGTTTCCAGAACTATCGGAGGTTTACCGGAGAGACTCGAGAACTGGGAACGGACCACGGGTTCGACCTCAATCCAACGGGGCCTGGCAACTCCCATGCTCTGGTATTCTTTTGTCTTCTGGATCAGGGCATGGATTGATCCAAGGATCACCGAAATCTTTTCGGTAGCCTTCATCCTCTCCTCTTCGCCGGGTATCCGGCTGCAGAGGTCTATATATCCCCTGATGGCGGTCAGCTTGTTCTGGATGTCCTGGTAGGTCACATCGTTCATGAGGGCAAGCTTGGAGTTCATAACCCGGATCATCTCTTCAGCCTCCTTCCGTTCGGAGATATTGCGCACTACCGAGAGGAGGGCCTTCTTTTCCTTCCATGAAATGATATGGGTGTTAATCTCGACCGGGAACACCGTCCCGTCTTTGCACCTGTGTTCAGTCTCAAAGGTTGCATGCCCGGTGGCCTGCAACTGTTTCATCACTTCGTGCAGGGGGGGATTGTAGGCACGGGTATTGATATCGACCGGGCTCATCGCAAGCAGCTCCTCCCGTGTGTACAGGAGGGTCCTGGTGGTGATCTCGTTCACCTCGATAAACCGGCCGATCGTGCCGTCGTCGCTGAATTCGATCAGCTCGATCCCATCATTGGCGTTATTGAAGATTTCCCTGAAACGCTCCTCGTTTTCCCGAAGTACCTGTTCCGTGTTCTTTGATTCGGTGATGTCCTCCATCGTCCCGACCAGGCTGACCCCGCTACAACCGCTGCCGGGACTCTCAAAAAACGCCATTCCAAAAGCCCTCACCCATCGTTTCACCCCGTCGGCGGCACAGACCCGGTACTCAAGCGAGTATGGTTTCGGCTCAGACGGGTCTAACGCAGCCTCGACCGCGGCAATGATCCTGGGCTGGTCGTCAGGGTGGATAAGCGCGAGGATTTCATCGTAGGACTTTTCATTCTCCAGGATCCCGTATATTTCCCGGGACCGGGCATCATAGGTTGAGACCCTTGTCACGGGATCATAATGCCACCAGCCGAGGCGGGCCGCGTCGAGTGCGAGCTGGCGTTGCCTGGACTGCTCTTCCCGCACTATCTCAGCCTGTTTCCGTTCACTGATATCGCGGGCAAAGCCCTCGCTTGACCATATTTTGCCGTCAGCACCCCGGTTGACCCTGACGTTGCCGGATGTCCAGAAAAGGCTGCCGTCTTTCCGCTTTGCCTGGCAGGTGTAATCGTGCAGGGTCCCGTCCGGGCTGAGGTTTCCCAGCATCCCGAAGTAATCCTCAGGACTTCTGAAGAGATTGACTGCAGGGGTCCCGATTATCTCCCGCGGGGAGGCATACCCGTACATGGTGGCGGCGGCAGGGTTTGCCAGGGTGATGACCCCGCTCGCGTCGGTCCGGAAATACGCGTCCTGCATCGTCTCGAGGATGGTACGGTACTGCCTTTCGCTGGCCTCCAGCTCCTCCTGGCTCCGGGCGAGCTCGGTATAATTCCTGCGGAGTTCCTCCCTGCTTGATATGATCTGCCGGTTGGCGTCCTGGAGGTCCAGGGTCTTTTGTTGCAGGGCTTCCTGGGCGTTTTTCCTGGACGCGGTCATCTCATTGAATGATGCGGCCAGGGTATGGAACTCATCGTCACCCTTTTCCGGTATCCGGAAGTCGAGGTTTCCTGATCTGATGACTTCGGTACCGGTACGGAGGTCATCGACAGATGTCAAGAACCGACGGTAGAGAAGGAAATAATTCATCAGGAGAATGGCCAGGATGGTCCCGAGCAGGGCATACATCACCAGGGTACTGGCATTCCGGACCCTCTCCGATTCCTGCCTGACCAACCCCGCGAGCCGTGATGCATCGGCGATTATCCCCTGGTTCCTCACTTCCATCCGGCTCCATGACGTCGTGGTGAAGGTGTCACCGGGCTGAACCCTGCCGGACGACTCCATGGTTTCGATGGTCGGTGAGACTTCAGAGAATATCTCCTTCAGGTGCTGCAGGTCTTTCCTCATCGAGCCGACGAGTGCCTGCTGGCCAGGCCCGGTTGGTTTCAGCCCCTCGATATCAGCAGAAACGGTGGAGTATTGCGTTTCCCACTGGACCTTCTGCCGGTCTTCCCGGTTGAGCAGATAGTCGGTCGTCAGCTGGTTCAGTGCATAGGTATCGAGCTGGGTCTTCTCTATCAGTGCCAGCTGCTGGTCCATCTGTCCCTCCTGCCACGAGGTGGAGACTGCCGATATGCTCAGGACGACGAAAAGAAGGAAAATGAAAGCCATGCTCAGGACGAGGCGGGTCCGGATCTTCATGATCGTTCACTCCGCCGGATGATGGTTACGGCGCCCGGTTTTACAGATTCCATGCCCCGGGTTGAGATGTGGTCGAGAAAATTCGGGACGGATGTCGCCCTGGTCAGGTTGTTGCGGACCATCCACCGGGCTTCGTCCTCCATCGCAAGGATAATTGACTGGTCGAGCGTGAGGGAGTAATCATGCTCCGGCCAGACACTCCGGATGCGGTCGTCCGTACTATTCAGGTGTTTCCTGACAACGGCCTGTGCCTCCCCGGGGTACGTGACGGCAAACTGTGAAGCTTCATCAAGGGCCTGCAGGAAACGGGCCATGGCACGGGGGTTCCTTTCCACCCAGTCCCGCTTGCCGGCAACAACTTTGTACGTGGCCTGGTTGCTCTCGGCAGGAAATGTGATATACTGGTTTCCAGGCTGGCTGAGCAGGAGCCAGGCGTTCTGGGAGGTTACCACAGCCGCATCGATGGTGCTGTTACCGGACATGTCGGTCATGAACGTATCCGGGGGGCGGTCGGTAATGTTGATCTCCCTCAGCCTGATCCCGTGCAGGTCAAGAAACCGGCCGAGGTAGAACTCTCCGATACTGTTTTTTGACATGGATATGGTCTTTCCCCTGAGATCAGAGGGATTGAGGATCCCACGGTCACGGTGGGCAACAATAGCCGTTCCATAGTATTTGTCGACTGCTCCGGCGATTACTATGTCCTGGCCGCCGATGATCTCGGCCACCAGGGGAAATTCGGATGAAAGCGTGAGGTTGACCTCACCATTCTTCATCGCCTGGATAGCCGTCGCCCCGTTCGGATACCTCGTCAGGGACAGGTTGAGTCCATGGGTGGTAAAAAACCCTTTTTCGTCGGCGATAAAGACGAGTCCTGATGATTCGTCTGATAGAAAACCGACGCTGACATCATCAGGAGGTCCCTGCGGCCCGGGACCTGAAAATGCATAATACCACATACCTGCGAGAACGGCTACGGAACATGCACACAAAATCCCGATAACGGTTACGGTTTTCATCTGCATCCATCCGCCCTCGTACCTGTGATGAGTGAGAATCCGTATGCCAATGACTAATAGGTATTGATTGGAGGCGCGTGGACCAGAGGCTTTACATTAATCCTTCGGAGGGAAGGGGAAGCCCAGGAGGATCGGCTCATGATTCACCTCCTGGCCTTCCCTGGCGGGACAGGTATTCTAAAAGGGTATGAGTAAGGGGTGTATTCATCCAGAATGACAGACCCCTCTGCCACTCGAGGATTTCGTCCGCGAGGACCGGCCTTGGACCGGTTTTCTCTCCTGGACCGCGACGCGGTCATATCGATCCTGGATCCATCCCTAAAAAAGAGGGGCACGGGCCATGAAAGCTGAACAGCTGAAACCCGTACCTGGCGGTCAGGAAGACCTGCCGGTGCCGTCCTCGTGACCGTCCCCGGTGTCGGCCTCCATGAGGTCGGCGATCCAGCGGGTCTCGTCGAAACTTTTCATGACGAGGTAGACGAGCATCGTGAGCGGGACACCGGCGAGGATACCGAACCCGCCGAGCACGAACCCCCAGAAGAGGAGCGAGAGGAAGACCACCGTTGCCGAGATGTTCAGCTGTTTTCCTGCCAGGTGCGGGAAGAGGAGGTATTCCGCGAGCTCGTTGACAATGACCGCGACCGCGAGGACGAGGACCGCCGCCCCAGCACCGAGGTCTATCCACGCGAGGAGGACGGGGGGCACGAGGGCGATGAAAAAACCGATGTACGGGATGTAGCCCATGATGAACATCAGGAAGCCCCAGAGTACCGCTCCTTCAACGCCGAGCAGCGCCAGCACAGCCCCGAACAATACGCCGACGAGGAGGTTCACCTTGGTGCGGACAATGATGTAGTCCACGAGCGTCTGGCGGAACTCACCGATGTTGTCCCTGAGCGCCGGGTTCGCCTCGTTCAGGATCCGGTCGATCTTCCGGGAGTAGCCCCCTGCTTCAAGGAGGAGGAAGAAGGTGGTGAAGATGACGATGAAGATGAGCACCACCCGGTTGATGATACCGGACACGAGTCCCTGAACCGCCCCGGAATAGGACCTTACCAGTCCGGGGTAGTCAGGTCCCCCGTCCGTGACGACCCCGAGGGACTCGGCCGTCACCTGCACACCCTGGAGGTTCCTGGCCAGGGCGTCCTCGTATGCAGGGATATGACTGATCAGGGGGAGGAGGGAGAGGATGACGAGGGCGACGATCCCGGCGATGCAGAGGAGGAAGAGCACGAAGGCAGCAGTGCCGGAAACGGCCGGTGAAAAGCCTTTTTTCTGGAGCCATCTTGATACGAGGGTGAATAAAACGGCAACGATCACCGAGATGGCAAGGGGGCCGAAGAAGTCGGAAAACATCCTGATGCCTGCCAGGATGATGAACGTGCAGGCTGCCAGGATGACCGTCCGTTCAACCCCGCGGGGTCCTGGTGTCCCGGACATACTCGTCAAACCATACGCACCCGAACCTATTTGAGCATATCCACCGCGGGGCCGGCCATACCCGCCTCATACCGCTTCCGGATTGCGGCGGGCACGCCAGGATGCCCGAAACGGCCATGACCGGAAAAGTCCCGGGTCCTCACCCGGAATCCCGGACAGGGAAAGCATTTATCGGAATATTTTTTGTACCTGATACGGGTGAGGGCTCACATATCCGCTGCCGGGACCATCCCGGCAGACAGACACGACCACCATTTCAGGCGGTGATTCAATGGATTCCGATATCCTCCTGCTGACGGAGCAGGCGAGGCGTTATGCAGAAGACCTCGCCCAGCTCCGCAATGAACTGCACAAGGTAATCGTCGGCCAGGAAGCTGTTATCAACCGGCTCCTCATCGCGCTCTGCGCCGACGGCCATGTCCTCCTCGAAGGCGTCCCGGGGATCGCGAAGACGCTCACGATCCGGACGCTTTCGCAATGCATCGACTGCAGCTTCACGCGGCTCCAGTTCACTCCCGACATCCTCCCCTCGGACATCATGGGGACGAAAGTGTACAACCAGAAGGACTCCTCGTTTTTTACCGTGAAAGGCCCGATATTTGTCAATTTTGTCCTTGCTGACGAGATCAACCGGGCACCTCCCAAGGTCCAGTCCGCCCTCCTCGAGGCGATGCAGGAACGGCAGGTGACCATCCAGGGCGAGACCCACCCGCTGCCCCGCCCCTTCTTCGTCCTCGCCACCGAGAACCCGATCGAGTCCGAGGGGACCTACCCCCTCCCCGAGGCCCAGGTGGACCGGTTCATGTTCAAGGTGATGATGACCTACCCTGCAAAACGTGATGAGGTCACCGTCCTCGACCGCTTTACCGAGGGCATTTCGGCAATTCCACAGAAGGTGATGCCGGTCGGGCGGCTCCTCGAGGTCCAGGCATTTACCCGGAAGGTCTACGCGGACTCGGCGATCAAGGAGTACGCCGCCTCGATCGTGGATGCGACCCGGCACCCGGAGCAGTACGGCCTCGACCTTGGCGGGTACATCGCCTTCGGCGCCTCGCCCCGTGCCTCCATCTACCTGGTCCTCGGTGCCAAGGCCCACGCCATGCTGAAGGGCAGGGGGTATGTCCTCCCGGAGGACGTCAAGGCGATCGCCCACGATGTCCTCAGGCACCGCCTGATCCTGACCTACGAGGCCGAAGCCGACAATGTCACCGGGGACCAGATCACCGGCACCGTGCTCCGTGCGGTGAAGGTGCCGTGACACGGCGGTGAGGCCGGTATGACCAGCCGGAAAGAACTCATCCGCCAGATCCGCCGGATCGACATCACCACCCGGGCCCGCGTCCAGGGACTCCAGGCCGGGAAGCACCACTCCGTGTTCAAGGGACAGGGGGTCGAGTTTGCCGACCTCCGGGAGTAT
>CAZGXZ010000060.1:0-13371 GCA_964530035.1 uncultured Methanoregulaceae archaeon | reverse complement strand
ACCTTGAAGGTATCGTAGCGTATTTTACTCACCGTTAACGAGGGCGGGCGTCATCCCCCAGGATGCGCCCGGGAGGAAAAATGGTCACTCGCTTCAGGAGATACGGGCAGATTGTTGATGTCCTCGTTAAGTACGGCTTTGGCGTCCTGCTGGCGGATATCCTGCCCGGCGTCAGGTCATTGCGGTTCCGGCAGACGTCTCCTGATGCCGGACGTTCGGTCTATGAACGGATCCGGATGGCTATCGAGGATCTTGGTCCGACATTTGTCAAGTTCGGTCAGATCATGAGCACCAGGGAGGAACTTCTCCCACCCCTGCTGATCGAAGAACTGAAAAAGCTCCAGGACCAGGTCAGCCCGGTACCTTATGACCAGATCTTATCTTCAGAACGGGGCGCCGCTCTCCCCCCTCCCGGGATATTCAGCGGGATTGACCAGGTGCCAGTAGCATCCGCTTCTCTGGCCCAGGTCCACCGTGCCGTCCTCCTTGATGGAAGAACCGTTGCATTGAAGATCAAGCGTCCCGGTGTTGACGAGCTGGTGGAAACCGATATCGCGGTCCTCCAGTCACTCGCATCCCGGCTTGAATCAGTATTTCCTGAGTCAAGGATTTATAATCCGAAAGGGATAGTCCATGATTTTGCATCACAGATCAGGCATGAGCTTGATTTTATTCACGATGGAAAAAATGCCGACCGGATGAGGGCATATTTTTCTGGAATTCCCGGGATACGAGTTCCCAAGATATATTGGGAATACAGCAGCAGCGACCTCCTGGTCATGGAATATGTTGATGGCGTCAGGATTGATCGGACAGAAGATATCGTGGCAATGGGGATCAATCCAAAGAACCTTGCCAGGCGGGGATTTGAGGCATATATGAAAATGATATTCGAAGATGGTTTTTTTCACGGTGACCCTCATCCCGGAAATCTTCTGGTTTCCACGACAGGCGACATAATATTCCTTGATTTTGGCGTCATGGGAGTACTACGGCCTGAGAGACGACAATACTTCATCAGGATCCTGTTTGCCATCATCAATGCCGATTGCGACCTCCTCCTCCAGAGCTTTGAAAAGCTTGGGATCACCATCCGGGAAGAGGATCGTGAGTCGCTCCGTGACGAACTGTACCTTACACTGCTTGATGCAGAAAGTTTTACAGCAGGGTGCTATTCATTCGGAGGGCTTGTCGCTAGCCTCACGGATGTTTTGAGGCGGTATCAGATCAGGGTCCCAACGAACCTTATGCTGATGCTCAAGGTCATGGTCATGGTTCTGGATATCGCTGCCAAGCTCGACCCTGGTTTCAATTTCCTTGAAGAGTCAAGGATATACCTCAAACGGATATCCATCAGTCAGACTCTTTCGTCTGATGTGCTGAACAAGGTCACGCGATCTGCTATTGAGGTCATCGACGGTATGTTCGAGTTTCCCAGGGTCCTCTCGCAGATGATGCGGCGGATTTCCAGCGGAACCTTCAGGATCGAGATCGTTGATACAGATATAAAAAAGCTCCAGGAATCCCTTGATCGTTCAAGCAACAAAGTGCTTACCGGGATGATTATTGCAGCCCTCATCATCGGGTCGTCATTAGTCCTGTCCGGGTCGGGTATTGCGTTGCCGGAAAGTGTGTTCTACATGGCGCTTTTTGGATATGTTATTGCGGTTATAGTAGGATTTGGGGCTCTCTGGCAGGCTTTAAGGTACAGGTAGAAGAAGTCCCATAGTGGAACCCTGCCCGGCTGGTACCAGCCACGGCTGAGAAAAAGTTATTACCTGAAGAAAAGGTTGCAGTGACACTGGCCGTCCTGTTCGATTTCATCCACGTGGAAGACGCAGGGGCAGATGATATCCTGGTCCCTCTCCCTGTCCCCGCTCCGGATGCGACATGGACAATATCGCTCGCCGAACCTCTCCTTGTTCCGTAAAAGGCCCCGAATAACAATACCCAGTTTGTCCTGGTCGTCATTCAGCCTCCAGCCCTTTGAGGAGGCATATCGCCTGGCCCATGAGGTCAGGTCCTCAGCGGTTACCGGCTCTTCATCTGCTGTCATGTTTCATTGTTCATGCCTTTGCATGATATTCATTGTCATCAGGCTATCATGGAGCTAGGCGTTCCGGTGATAGTCTCATCCGGTCAGTATCCTGTCGGAAACTGAACGGTATGTCGAAAGGACGTCACCTTTATCGAACCTGTACACGTCCTTGTCAAGGGACTCATGCGTTTTTCCATCCCAGAGTCGCATTGAGTCCATGCTGATCTCATCACCTACCAGGATCTCCCCCCCGATGAAACCAAATTCCAGTTTGAAATCAACGAGCACGATCCCTTTCTTTTTCAAATCCCTTGAAAGAACATTGTTGATCCGGCGCGCAATCTGTTTCAGCCGGGTGAGCGATGCCCTGTCGAGAAGCCCGAGTGCCAGGATTATATCATCATTGAGCATAGGGTCGTGTCTGGTGTCGTCCTTATAGTCAATGACAATCACCGGTGGCTTGAGAATCATCCCTTCGGTGAAGGGGTAGTTCCTGACCAGCGAACCCGCGGCGATGTTCCGGACGATGACTTCCAGGGGGATCATCGTGAGGTCCCTGACAATCATCGCGTTCTCAGACTCCATCCTGATGAAATGAGTCCTGATGCCATTGTTTTCGAGAAGACTGAAGAAATACGATGACACCGCGGCATTTCTGGAACCCTTTCCGGAAAGGGTATCCTTTTTTCCACCATCAAATGCGGTAATGTCGTCGCGGAATCGCATCAGCATCTCGCCAGGGTTTGCAGTGCGGTAGAGGGATTTCGCCTTTCCTGAGTAGAGGGGGGTTTCGCTGTCCATTATTCGGTCTCCCGTTCTCTGATCGTTCGCTCGAGTTTATGAATAAGTGCATGTAACCGCGGGTGGAACCATCCCTTCGCGATGAACCGGGGATAGATGCATAGCCGCTCCCTCAGGTGGTACCCTGCAGTCATTTTGACCATCGCATCGAATTCAGGCCATGGGTGGTCAGGATTTATGAAGTCAATGGTCAGAGGTGAAATCCCGCCAAGGTCCGTCGCACCGCAGGGAAGCAGGGTGCGGGCTTCGGCGAGGTTTGGAGGGATCTGCACCGCGATTTCATCAGGCAGGATCTCCCGTGCCATTTTCACGGTGTCGCACATCACATCCACGGCTGGTGCGGGAATTGCAGCCATTGCCATACCTTCACGCGGGGTGAAGTTCTGGATAATGACCTCCTGGATGTGGCCATACCTGCGGTGGAGACGGGCAATCTCCATGAGAGACCTGCGCCGGTCCTCCGCGGTTTCGCCTATTCCTACCAGGATGCCCGTAGTGAAGGGGATTTTCAGCCTGCCTGCATTCGCAATCACAGATAACCGTTTTTCAGGTTTTTTTCCCGGGGATTTTTGGTGGGCAGGCAGGTCAGCGGTCGTTTCAAGCATGAGCCCCATGCTTGCATTATAAGGTGCGAGCTTCTTCAGTTCTCCGTATGTCATGACTCCTGCATTCGTGTGGGGGAGGACACCTGCTCTGATGCTTTCACGGCACATGTCAAGACAGTACTCCAGAATGGTCCTATAACCGAGCGCATGAAGAAATGGGAGAAAGCCATCAACCTCCTCGGGACGCTCACCAAATGTGAAGAGTGCCTCTGTACACCCGAGTCGTGCACCGTGTTTCAGGACACCGGTGACTTCATCAGGTTTCATCAGCGCACCCTCTGAAACCGGCTGTCTGAACGAACAGTACCCGCAGGTATTCCTGCAGACATGTGTCAGCGGAATGAAGATGTTACGCGAATACGTAATGACACGGCTCGCCACGGTATATCTATATGATGTCTGCGGTATTCAAGGTGAGGTGATACCCGTTCCAGCCAGGGAACGATGATTTTTTGGCTGATACGAGCAAACACAGATGAAATGCCCATCACGGCAATAATCCCCTTCAAACCTCAAAATCCGAAGACACGGTTGTCATCCGTCATGTCTCGGGTGGAAAGGGCCAGTTTTGCATGTGCCATGCTCACCGATGTTACCCGTGCAGTCAGGGCTGCAGGGTGTACCCCCCGTATTTTAAGTACGCATCCCTTTTCGTTTCCTGATACCGAGGTCCAGGTCGTGGAATCGGGGCTCAATGAAACGCTCAACCAGGTCCTTCCCCTGTATAAAGGCCATGTCTGCATCATAATGGCAGACCTTCCCCTTGCAGACCGTGAATCGATAATAAGGCTGGTGTCTTCTGGTGCTGACGTTGCAATCGTACCCGGGAGGGGGGGAGGCACAAACTGCCTTTCAATACGCGAGGGACACAGGTTCAGGGCCAGCTACTATGGTGCAAGTTTCAAAAAACACTGGGACTATTGTGCCGAACATGGGATGACCACAGAAGTGACCGACTCGATGCGGCTGCACATCGATATTGATGAACCGTACGACCTTGTCGAGGTCCTCCTTCATGGGAGAGGCGAAAGCAGGCGTTTTCTTGATGATATCGGATTCTCCCTGGAAATAACCGACGGGCGGCTCAGGGTTCACAGGGACTCCCTGCCACTTACAGATTGAAACCTCCACGTTTCACGGTCCCCATGAAAAGACAGTCTTCAGGCACCATTGTTTCAATACCCGCATAATCCCCTGTTTTCAGGAACAAACCCCTGACCAGTGCCGCCGGGGTACGTTCATCAGCCTCACCCATGACCAGTTCCGCTGCAGAGGCGATGTTATCGGCAACGGCCCGCTGGGTAACATGAAGGACTTTACCGAACAGGTCTGTCCTCCCCCGCTCATCGATAATAGCCTGGACTCCTGATACCCCGATCGCCACACCACTACACCCCACGCGCATTGCGTGGGTCCGGCTGTCGGCAATAATAACACCTGTCTTCTTACCGGTCCTGGTTTCGATGGTGTTCCTTATGACATCAGCCGAGTGGTCCGGGTCTTTTGGGAGGAGGACGACGGTACCTGGCGGTGCGTTCGATGCATCTATCCCCGCATTCGGGAGGAGGGTACCGTGTGTCATTGAAAGGATAAATCCGTCAATCCCGCCCACGATACTCTCGCTTTCATCTATGACCAGCTGGACGACCCTCGGATCCATCATGTACTGTTCGGCCAGCCGGAATGCATCGGGGCCGGGATGTACCGTGCCGAGGGTGATCACCCTGCCCTCCGCCGTGGCAACTGCCGATTCGGCTAACACGATGATATCTTCGTCCTGGATGCCCCCTGGCACGTTTTCCCGGGCAGAAAGGAGGATGGCACCGGTAATGTCATCATCAGGCCTGATGAGCCCGGTCGGGACAGGATACACAGAATACGGCTTGATCATTTTTGATACCCGAGCTTTTTGTATACCTCAATAAGGTCCCTTGTCTGTGCAATGTCGTGGGCCCTGATTAGGGCAGCTCCTTTCTTCACAAGGTCAGCGGTTACAGCAAGGGTACCCGCAAGCCTTTCCTCGGGCTCCCTGCCCAGGAGCGATCCGATGAAGGTCTTCCTTGATACGGCTCCGAGGAGTGGTCTGCCATATTGAAGAAAGTCAGGAAAAGACCTGCAGATATCCCAGTCCAGTTCGGGTGTGCGGTTGTTGTTCCAGACCCCGATACCAGGATCGAGGACGATCTGACCGATCCCGGCTCGTTGCGCCCTGTCCAGGGTCAGGCGAATATTCCGATGAATTTCAGCAAGGCAGGTGGCATCTCCGGGGGTATCGCAGGAAGCCATGGCTATTACCGGTATTCCTGCTTCAGAGGCCATATTTGCAAGGATCGGGTCAGCGAGGCCCCGGATGTCGTTGAGTGCATGTATATCAAAATCAAGGCATGCTTCCAGGACCTCCGGATACATCGTATCGACGGAAATCGTGAGACCCGTTCCGTCCAGTGTCCTGAGTGCCCCGGTTACACGGCGGCGCTCGGTAGGCAGGTCAATCGGGTGTGATCCTGGAGCAGTGCTGCGTGCGCCAATATCAATGATCGCGGCTCCCTGGTGGATCATATCCCATGCCCTTTCATGCAGGTCCGGCTGATTGACAAAGGACGGCTTATAGAATGATTCGGGGCTGATGTTGATTACGGCCATAATGGCTGGGCCGCTGTTCTTTCCGCCGATGGTAAGGGTGTTGATGCGGCAGGTGCTCATTGCCCTTTGACCGCGGCCTTGAGGGTGTTTTCCATGAGTGTTGCTATCGTCATCGGGCCCACCCCTCCCGGGACAGGGGTGATAAATGATGCCTTGTCACGTACCCCGGGAAAATCAACGTCTCCGCACAGGTTTCCATTGACATAATTGATGCCAACATCAATGACAACGGCTCCATTACGGACCATTTCCCCGGTGACAAACCCGGCCCGGCCAACAGCACTTACCAGGATATCTGCGCTCTTTGTTATGGTTGCAAGGGACTTTGTCCGACTGTGACATACCGTGACCGTTGCATCGTTATTCAGGAAAAGCGCTGCCAGGGGACGGCCTACATCAACGCTTCTCCCGATGATGACTACGTCTTTTCCCTCAATCGGAATGGTGTACTCGCCAAGCAGGTTGATGATGCCCAGGGGAGTACAGGGTGTAAGCGCGTCCATTCCTGAAAAGAGCCTTCCAAGGTTGCATGGGTGAAATCCATCCACGTCCTTTGACGGGAGGACTGATTCGATTATGGAAGAGGTATCGATTGAACTGGGAAGCGGCAGCTGGACGAGGATGCCATCTATCCGGGGATCGCTGTTAAGCCTGTGGATCTCATGAATAACTTCTTCCGTTGTCGTATCGGCAGGAATCTCAATGCCTGTCGACCTGATGCCCACCTTTTCGCAGGCCTGGTGTTTCATCCTGACATAGGTTTTCGATGCCGGGTCATCCCCGGCAATGACCGTGGCAAGACCTGGTGAAACACCCAGTTCGGCTATCTTTTCCTTCAGGAGGGTCAAACGTCGTTCCGAAACCGCTCGCCCATCGAGTATCATGGTCACTCGGGATAAAGGGGGTAACGGGTTGCCATCGCTTCCACCTCGGTCCGGATTTTCCCAATGACAGCCTCGTTCTTGATATCCTTGACGATCGTCGCGATCCAATGCCCGATCTGGCGCATATTCTCTTCCTTCATACCCCGGGACGTTACGGCCGGCGTACCGACGCGAAGACCGCTGGTGACAAACGGACTGCGGGTTTCATTGGGAATGGTGTTTTTATTTACGGTTATCCCCGCCTTGCCAAGTGCCACCTCGGCTTCAAGCCCGGTGATATGCTGGGCTGAAAGGTCCAGAAGTATCAGGTGGTTGTCTGTCCCGCCTGAAACAAGCCTGAGGCCTTCGTTCGAAAGGACCTCCGCCATGGCCTTCGAGTTTTTTACGATCTGCCGCTGGTAATCGGCAAACGACGGATTCAAGGCTTCCTTGAAACAGACTGCCTTGGCGGCTATGGTATGCATCAGCGGACCCCCCTGCATGCCCGGGAATATGGCCTTGTCTGTGGCGACCGCCCTGTCATTGTTGCAGAGGATAAACCCTCCTCTGGGACCCCGAAGTGTTTTGTGGGTGGTCGAGGTGGTGAAATCAACTGTACCGACAGGTGTCGGGTGAAGGCCGGTTGCGCACAAACCTGCGATATGGGCGATATCCGCCATGCAGACGGCACCGACGTCATCGGCTATCTCCTGGAACGCCTTGAAATCGATAACCCTTGGGTACGCGCTTGCCCCGCATACGATTACTTTCGGGCGGACCTTTCGTGCCATCTCGGCGACGACACCGTAGTCCAAAGTCTCGGTCTTCAGGTCGACACCGTACTGGGAGACGTTATAAAAGGTACCACTGAATGAAACCGGGGAACCGTGAGAGAGGTGACCCCCCTGGGACAGGCTCATGCTCAACAGGGGATCACCACATTTCATGACGGAAAAATAAACTGCCATGTTCGCCTGTGTGCCTGAATGTGGCTGTACATTGGCGTGTTCAGCGCCGAAGAGCTGTTTGGCCCTGTCCCTTGCCAGGTTTTCCGCCATGTCGTGGAATTCACAACCCCCGTAGTACCGCTTCCCGGGATACCCCTCGGCGTACTTGTTCGTCATGATGGAACCCATCGCCTCGAGAACGGCCCTGCTTACCAGGTTTTCAGAGGCGATCAGTTCGAGCCCCCCCACTTGTCTCTGCCGTTCTTTCTCGATGATGTCAGCGATCTGCGGGTCAGTATGAGACAGGTACGACATATAGAAGAAGGTCGTTTTGGCTGGGTAAAGATAGTATCGCGGATGGAGGATGCGTGAGGGTCAGAAAAACACCAGATGCGGTTCAGATGGATTTCATCCGCATACTCATGCGCGGGGGATGTGCTGCCAGACCCTCCATGGATGGGATCAGTTCGTCACTATCCAAGAAGGCGAAGCCAATCAGTCAGAAACTGCCGTAAAATGACCAATATCATTATACTCTCATAAAGGGTATTCTATGATTGGAACCCGGGCATCGGACTTCAAATGGTCAGGAGGAGGGTCCGCCCGGCTTAAAAATTACAACGGAGGAACAAACGGTGGAGATTATCCGGGAAGGGGGGTCGGAACCTGCAGGGAACCAGGACCGGGTAGACACCCTCGAAAAAAAGGTCCGTGACCTTGAAGCCCTTGTCAAGGGGCTCATGGAAGAGGTCCTCGACCTTAAATCGGTTGCGATGAAACTCTCAAAGGTCAACGAGGAACGGACGAGAACAGACCTGAAGGC
This sequence comes from uncultured Methanoregulaceae archaeon, assembly GCA_964530035.1. Lineage (GTDB taxonomy): Archaea > Halobacteriota > Methanomicrobia > Methanomicrobiales > Methanospirillaceae > KLAP105. The sequence goes on along the minus strand of CAZGXZ010000060.1, from coordinate 4,651 downwards.
CTCACGGCCCCCGGCAACAGGAACGCAGGGCGGTGCTTCGACCCTCGTCAGCCCGAGGAAACAGGAGCCGCGGACTTCGCAACGCATGACAGAGCCCGAGGTTGTGGACAAGGTCAGGATGATCATGCAGCCGGATGGTACCTTGAAGGAGGAAAAAGGACGCCCTGACGAGTATATTATTGCCTCCGCCTCATATGGAAAAAACCGGAGGGAGAAGGCCGAGTCCCGGGAATCCGGAAACAAGCGGGGTAGTGGCCTTATCATCGCTGAAGACGAGGACAAGCAATCGAATTCGTAGGCGAACCCGGGGACCGTCCGCTTGCACATCACCGAGCTTGAGATCGATAATTTCAAATCGTTCGCAAAAAAGACAAAAATACCTTTTTTCGAAGGTTGTACCGTAATCTCCGGACCAAACGGTTCAGGGAAAAGCAATATCATTGACAGCCTCCTCTTTGGCCTGGCCCTCACGACGTCCCGTACTCTCCGGGCCGAAAAGCTTACTGATCTTATCAACCTGGGATCGGGAAAGAATACTGCAGAGGTAGCCATCACCCTCTCGGACGGTACGGTAATCCGGAGACGGATAAAAAGGACGCAAAACGGGTATTACAATTACAACTACCTCAATGACCGGCTCTGTAAGCAGGGTGATATCGTGGACCTCCTTGCCCGTTATGGTATCAAGCCTCATGGGTATAACGTGGTCATGCAGGGGGACATCACCCGGATCATCGAGATGAGTGATTTTGAAAGGCGGAAAATAATTGACGAAATTGCCGGAGTTGCCGAGTTCGACCAGAAACGAGACCAGGCGCTTGCTGAGCTCGAGATAGTCAGGGAACGCATTGAACGTGAGGAACTACTACTGCATGAGCTGACCGAACGGCTCTCTGCATTGGAAAAAGAACGTGAGGACGCCCTGAAATACCGTGAATTATCGGAACAGGCAGAAAAACTCGAAGGACTCATGGCGGCCGCCCTCCTTGGAGCGAAGGAACGGGAATCTGGATCCCTCACTGAAGCGCGGAATGCTCATGAAAAGGAAATAGAGCGTATCTCAACGGAAAAAAGTCATCTCGAGCATGAAATAGGAATGTTGCGTGAGGACCTGGCAGAGCTCGATGACGAGATAAACCGGAAAAGCGGTTCAGACTATCTTTCCCTGATTGTCGCGCTGGAGGAAACGAAAAATGCTATAAAATTTTCCAGGCAGGATATCGAGCGCCAGAAACAGGAGAAAGATAAGCTTGGTGAAGCCGTGAGCCGGATATACCTTGACACCAAGCGGGCGGAGACCCGGGTCAGAGAGACAACTGACCAGATCCGGGCCCTGACTATCGACAGGACGAACCTGTCCATGGAGGTAGCCGCGCTCAAGGCGGAATACAGCAGGATTGAACAGGAGATATCCCGGCTGAGCAAGGATGTGGAGGGGGCACGGGAGACCCTCATGCATGAATACTCAACGCTTGAACAACGAAGGTCAGACCGTTCACTCCTCGTCCACCAGCAGGACATCCTCATCGAGAAGAGACGCCTGAAAACAACAGAAACGGAGCGGCTCAATAACCGGATACAGGCACTTGAAAATGACCTGAAGAACGTCCGGAAAGAACGTGAAGAGATGGAAAAGACGGTCGAGGCCTTTGTATCCGAGGAAAAGGAGCTGAAAAAGGCCTTTACCGAACTTGATACGGAGCGATACGCGAGAAAGGCCTCTCTTGAGCAGATCCGGAAGGAGATGAAGGACGCGGAACGAGAAATCCTCGCGCTTGAGGCACACAGGCAGGCCCGGGGAGAGGCATATGGCAAGGCGGTCGAAGCGGTCCTCTCCATGGAGGGTGTGTATGGGACAGTTGCAGAACTCGGCAGGGTTGAGAGCAGGTACGAAACTGCACTGAACGTAGCAGCAGGCGGAAAACTGGGCTATGTCATCTGTGAAGACGATGAAGTAGCCGCACGCGCGATCGAGTATCTCAAGAGCGAACGTATCGGCCGGGTCACTTTTCTCCCCCTGAACAAGCTCCGCCCTGTCCCCCGCACTCCCCTCAGGGAAAAGGGAATCATCGGGTATGCTGCAGACCTTGTCTCGCACGAACCCCTGTTTGCAAAAGCGTTCGGGGTGGTCTTCGGCAGCACCCTCGTAGTGGAGGACCTTGGCCGGGCACGGGGACTCATGGGGAAGTACCGCATGGTCACCCCTGAAGGGGAGCTTATTGAAAAAAGCGGGGCAATGACCGGGGGGCTCCTGAAAAAGACCTCGCGAGGGTTTGGAAGGTCAGTAGACGACGAGATGAACCGTGCACGGTCCCGTTTGTCCGCACTCGAGGAGGAATGGAATGATTATGAGCAGGGACTTGCACGGATCGAGGAGGCCCTGGAGTCCATCCGGCAAAAGAGGAATGATCTTGGGGCGAGATCCTCCCGTGATGTTGCGCGCCTCGAGGAACTGACGCGGCAGGCGGATGCCATGGGATCTGAAATGGAGTCGCTTGCCTCTGAAAAGGCCGGACTCCTGTCAGAGGGCCAAGGGCCCGGCGAGGACCGGGTGGAAGTGGAACGGCAGCTTGAATCGGGTAACCGGGATATTCTTGACAATACTTCCAGGATTGACGAAATGAAGAGGATTCTTGAGGGTACATCCCTCCCGAAACTTACCGATGACCTGGATCAGAAAAGACGGAAGGTTGAGGATGTCGAGCGCCGTCTCAGGAACAAGGACGCCGATATCCTCGATATCCAGCGTGAACGTCAGCACTTCAATGCCCGGGTAGAAGAATTGAGCGGAGAGCGGGAGCGAATAGCAACACAGTCTGCGGGCATCGACTCCCTGATATCCGCGCACAACCGATCGATTCTGGAGAATGAGGGCAAGGTAGCCGAACTGGAATCCCGTCAGAAGGCATTTTCCGCCGAGGTGGAAGAGTCGAGGACGAAGCGACAGGCCCTTCAGATGACGATCCAGGAGAAGGAAAAAGGTCTTGTTGATTTCAATTCGGCGACCGAACGTGCCATGGTGCAGATCACCGCGATATCTGGGCGCCTGGACCATCTGGTCCAGGAAATGGAACCGCTCCGGGAACGGGCTGCGGGTTTTACAACCGAAAAGTCTCCCGAGGAACTGGAACAGATCATCGGGGAGAACCAGCGAGCCATCCGGAAACTTGGTGCCGTAAACATGCTTGCGATCGAGGAGTATGACCGTGTCGAGGCCCGTCACAGGGAACGGTCAGAACGCAAGGATGTGTTGCAGCGGGAAAGGACAACCCTGATTGAGCGTATCGAGCGTTTCGAGATGATGAAATATGAGGCTTTCATGAAGACATTTGAATCTGTTGATTCAAACTTCAGGGAAGTCTTTGCCAGACTAACTGCCGGAAGCGGGCACCTGGTGCTGGAAAACGAGGAGGACCCTTTCAATGGCGGACTTTCCTTTGCTGTCCAGCCCCAGGACAAAACAGTCCATCTCCTGTCTGCCCTATCGGGAGGCGAAAAATCCCTTGTTACGCTTGCATTCATCTTTGCTATTCAGAAAGCGATTCCCGCACCTTTCTATGCCTTCGACGAAGTCGATATGTCGCTCGACGGCTCGAATGTCGAACGTATCGCCGCAATGATCCGGGAATTGGCCGGAACATCCCAATTCATCATTGTATCACTTAGAAAACCAATGATAGAGGGTGCCGACAGGATAATGGGGGTTACCATCCGGCCGGACAAGAGCTCATTTGTTACCGGTGTCAAGGTCAATGATTGAAGATCCCATCGAAATCCTCGTTAAGCTCGCCGAAGAGGGGAGGATTGATCCATGGAACATCGATATCGTCCTCGTGACCGATCGTTTTCTCGAAGAACTGGACCGCCTGAAAGAACTTGACCTCAGGGTTTCCGGCAGGACCCTGTTTTTCGCATCAACGCTCCTCAGGATGAAATCCGAGTATCTTGTTGAGCCATCATGTGACTCCGGTGAAGATAGTGGTTTTTTTGAGGATGACCCCGGGGAACCGGGGGATGGGGAGGGGCCCGGAGGAGAACGGCTTTTCGGCCCTATCGAGCAGCTTGAACGGGAAATCCGGAGACGCCTCGAAAGGAAAAATCTTCGGAAACGACCCATCACCCTCTATGAACTGATTGCACTTCTCAGAAATGCAGAAAAAGAGGAACGAAGGAGACAGCGGGTCAATGGAATTCCGTTTGAGAATCTTGTCGTTGCTGATGATGTCGTATCCATAGCACATGAGGAAGGGTACCAGGGATGGGCACACGAAGTCCTTGATAGCCTTCCCCGCGCTGGGGAGGGATGGGAGATGGTATCGCTCGCCGACCTTGCGGAACAGATGGGGTGGTCAATCCAGCAGACCTATATCCCTCTCCTTTTTCTCATGTTTGAAGGGAAAATAGAGTTCTGGCAGGAGGAGTTTTTCGGCGATCTTTTCCTGCGGCGGTGTGACGTCGCATCGGTGCCGGGGGTGCTTGCTGAGGAGTAACCTTGAAGTTTTCCCGTTGTATGAATTTTTGAAATTCGTACAGGTATCGCGTGTCATTCAGACAAATGACCGAAACCCGGGTATCGCAGGATTGATACCTGTTAACGCAGTCATCCGCGCGCATTTAAGCCCCTGAAATGATTACCGACACCGTTCTTCTC
>CAZGXZ010000059.1:0-13799 GCA_964530035.1 uncultured Methanoregulaceae archaeon | reverse complement strand
CGAGCCCTGGCCGTTCCCCGACTCGCTCATGATCGGTTTCCTGGCCGAGTACGCGGGGGGTACGGTGACGCCTGATGGCAGCGAGGTTGTATCGGCCGGCTGGTTCTCACGTGACAACCTTCCCCTGCTCCCGAACCGGGTATCGATCTCCCGGGCCCTCCTTGACCTGTGGATCAATGACCCGGGCAGGGTATGATCCACACCTCATGCCGTTCCAGGCCGGATTGCTGGCCTTTTTGTTGGCTGCCGGCTCTGCTGGAACCCTCTCTGCTTTAAATTTTATTCGCCCCTTACGAGAGGTCTCTATCAACGGTAATTCCGATCATATGATACCTGTGAAAATGCGAAAAAAAAGGCCTCATAACAAGGAGCTTTTGGATAGGAATTTTCATTCTTCAGCGTTTTTTTGTCCGGTATCTTCATCAAGGGCCGTGAGACCGCCACCGGGGCTCCCTTCGGGAGCGGCGGGGTATCTTTTCGGGGGCGTGGGGGGTGTGCCCCCACAGAAGGGCTCATGGTGATGGATTTCAGGTATGGAAGATTTATTCGTTACAATTGAAATGTTCTGCCCGGTTGAAACGCCTGTTGAAAAAGAACCTGGCCGGGCCGTGCTGTGTTTCCCGGCATGTATCCCGTTTCGGGTTTCTAGGAGGAAATTGTTCTGCTGGCCGGGCCATCGGAGAAAAGACGGTCCGGTGCAGGGTGTTTCCAGGCACCAAGGTTGGACTAGAGGAAGTGGCAAGTGCAAGGGGCTCGTGTATTTCTGTTTCATCACCTCACATGAGCCCTGTCACGCAAACAGGGCGGATCTTTTCATGAAACCATTTCCATTCCTGCCCGGGAATGCCAGTGACCGGAGAGCACCTGGCACCTCCGCTCTCCGGCCAGCCCACCTGGTGGTCCCGTGGCAGGATACGAGGGGTAGGAGTACCCCCGAACCAGGAAGTGCCGATGGGAACAGGGGTCCCTTCCCTCCTGTCAGCCGGCCCGTGCAACCGGTTGCCAGGGAGTCGGGAGTCCGGGAACACCGGGGGGAGTCCGGCCGGTGCAGGAGAAGGACACCTGGCAGCTCCCCGCAGTGTCTCCAGGGACCGGGCAGGTCCCACGGACTCCTGGTAAGGAGCCGCGATGACATGCAGACCAGTTGCCGGTTCCGGGTATCCCATGATGCTTGACACCTGAGGTTAGATCAACCATTATCGTAATAGTATAAATATTTACTGTTCATTGCATTCTATTATTACTTTACAACAACAGATCTCATTAGTGCACCCGCCCCTATGTTTTTCATGACAAATCACTGGTAAAAAAGCCTTGAAAGTCTATTCAGGCCCATAGCATCGGATATTTTATTCAAGGCACGGGGGAGTGGGAAACCGGTATCAGGCGGTCTCACGTGTCGTGCCCTGGAAAACAGCTTCCCCTCACGGCCGGGACAGAGGAGGACCAGGTATTGTCCTGTCCAGGATGAGACCTGCCGGGAGGAACAACCGGGGCGGACCGGTGAGGTCCCCCCTGCACAGGACGGGAAAACAACATCATCCCGGTTTCACGGGATGGTCGCACCCCGGGAGGTCCTATTGTGCAGGCCGGAGGGTGCGGAACGCTCCTGCAGGGACGGTGATCTCGAACCGGGCGTTCTGGCCCGGATTGCCGGTCTCCCTGATGGAGATTCCCGTGATGCCCAGGATCTCCCGTGCGAGGTACAGTCCGAGACCGGTGTGCTTCCCGACGTGCTTCTCGAATATCCGTTCCTTGTCTGCCGCGGGGATACCGACACCGTCATCCTCCCAGGCAACGACAAGGTTCCGGCCCGTGACAACCGCGGAGACATGGACCCTGGTCACGTGTCCCCCGTGTTTCACCGAGTTGTCAAGGAGGTTTAAAAAGACCTTGGAGAGCATGGGGTCTGCATAGACCTCGATCCCATGCACATCATTGGAAAACGTGAGCTGGCTGCTTTTACACTTCGACAGGATGTTCCCGATGTCCTGCCACGAGGGTGCTTCTATCCCGATATCCTGGTAGTTCCTCGTGAAATCGACCTGGGTGTTGATCGTCTTTATCGCGTTCTCAAGCATATCAAGGTGTTTAAGGGCCGCAGGGTCGTCTATTTCCTGCCTTAAAATTACGCTCATGCCGATTGCGACCGTGACCTGGTTCATGATGTCATGGCGGGTTATCGAGGAGAGGAGGTTCAGCTTGCGGTTGGCCTGTTCCAGGGACTCGCGGAGGAGCCACTGCCCGGTCATATCGCGTATCGTCTCGATGGCCCCGGTCACGGCGCCATTCGTATCATAGAACGGCCTGGCCTTGATCCAGAGGACCATGCTCCTGCCAAGGGGAGATGCGTGGACCGGTTCTGCAACCAGCATGTCACCTTCTGTCCGGAGGGAAGAGTAATACACCGCTGCCCGGGAGACATCGCCGTCAACCACGAAATCTATCAGCCCGGGCCTTTTCTCTCCGTACAGGGCGTTCATAATGGGATCACTGTTTTTCCCGAGCACCTCTGAGCGTTTCATGCCGATGAGCTCCTCCATCGCGTGGTTGCACGAGGTGACGATATGGTCCCTCCCTATCACGTACGCCGCATCAGGCAGGAAATCGATGATCTGCTCGATTTCACGGTGGGCTTTCAGGACCGCCTGCTGCTGTCGTTCGAGTTCCCCGACCTGGGCCCGGAGCTTCTCCTCCTGGGAGGCGAGCCGCGAGTATGCAAGGGACAGCTCATTGTTCTTCTCGAGGAGCTCCTCACCGGCCTTCTTCAGGGACGTGACGTTGAGGAGCGAGGCAACAGTCCTCCTGGTCCCGGGGATGACCCCGATATGGAGGAGGATGTACTTGACGACCCCGTAACGGTCCCTGAACCGGAATTCGTACACTTCCGGGGCCGTTCCTCCGTTCGTCCTCCGTGCCAGGTGGTACTCCCACATCCGCTCCAGTTCTTCGGGGACTACGAACTCCATCCATTTTTTCTTCCCGGTGACCTCCCCGACAGGATAGCCTGAAAGGGTGGCGAACGCCTGGTTTGCGAGGGAGATGGTCCCGTCAGCCTCGATGATGACCGTCGCGGCATCCGTGCATTCAAAAATAGCCCGGTACCGGGCTTCTGACTCCTTGAGCCGTGCATTGAATTGTTTTCCCTCGGTGATATCCCTGACCGACTCCACCGCTCCTGCAACCCTCCCCTCGGAGTCATAGAAGATCGAGGCGGTGACCCGGAACCAGCGCTCCTCTTCAGGATGAAGGGTGGGGAACTGCACCTCGGATGCCATGGACCTGCCATCTCTTTCGAGGGAAGAAAACGTCTCCCTGGCAGGGGAGTCCGGGTCCATAACGAGGTCGATGAGGGTCGGCTTCCGTTCACCGGCCAGGACCAGGGAATACTCATACTCTCCCTTTCCGACCATCTGACGTGCCGGGACCCGGGTCAGCCGTTCCATCGCCTCGTTCCAGGCTATGACCGTGCCCTTTGCATCGATGGCGAAGGTCGGGTCGGGGAGAAAATTGAGGATGTCGGCTTCACGGCGTTCGAGGTCCTTGAGGCTCGTCCTGATGCGCCTCTGCTCCACGGCCAGGCGGACCTTGTGTGCGAGCTCGGCAAACTGTGCCTCTGCATCCATCCCCTTCTGGATATAGAAGTCGACCCCGTTGTTGATCGCCTCGATGACGACGCTTTCCCTGCCACGGCCGGTGAGGATGATGAAGGGGAGGTCATGGTACCTCTCCCTGACCTGCTTTAAGAATGCGATCCCGTCCTCTCCCGGCATCTGGTAGTCGGAAACGATCGCATCGAAGCGGCCGGACGCAAGCTCCGACAGGCCTTCTGCGACAGACATCACCGTGGTGACGGCAATCTCACCGTTCCGCTCAAGGAAGATCTTTCCTAGCTGGAGGAGGTGCGAGTCATCGTCCACATAGAGAACCGTGATCATGCCGGAAACCCGTGTCTCTCTATATCCTCCGGGCATCTAAAAAATTCTATGGATAGTCCGTAAGTTCCCTGGGCTCCAGCTGATGAGCCAGGACCTTCAGGAAATTCCCCATCGGTTTCCGGCTGTCCTGCCGCTGCGACATGACGCCGGGAAAAGGTCCCTCTATCACCGGAATACCTGGTTAGGACCGGTCCGGGACCTCGCTGGTGCCTGGATGGAAAAAAAGACTGGCCCCCGGTCAGTCCTAGCGGTGTTCAGCCCTGCGGAGGGCGACCTCGCGGTTGAAATCCGCTTCGAGGTGGGCCGGGTCGGTTTCAACCGCTTTCTCATAGCAGGCAAGCGCCTCGGTGATGCGGTTCATCTTTTCGAGCGCCACTCCCTTGCAGTTCCAGAAACAGGCGAAGTCAGGGACCTGCTCGATGGCCTTGTCATACTGTTCGACAGCCTGCTGGTAATGGCCCTTGTTCGCGAGCTCGTTGGCATGCCTGATGAGATACTGGACCTCAGCAGAGATTATGTGTTTTTTTGTCATCTGGTAGTACCCCCCATGCGGAGGCAGGATGTACCTGACCCCGGTGTTCCCGGAGAAACCATCTCCAGGTGCACAGAAATCACATCCCGTTCCTGAATAATAGTCATTTGCACAGCAGGTATGCCGGGCATACCGGGAGGCCGTGGCAGGATCAGGCCTTTTTTCTCCAATGCATGAAAATACACCGTTTTCTGGCGTTCGTCCCGGCTTTACGAAGGCGGTGAGGACTTCCCCGGGTTCCCGCTGATATGGAGAGATGCAAGGTATGCCGTCGAAAAGGCGGCCTGGAGGTTGAAACCGCCCGTGTCTCCGTCGATGTCAAGGACCTCGCCGAGGAAATGGAGGTGCCGGTGCAGTTTCGACTCGAGGGTCTTCGGGTTGATCTCCTTTAATGAAACCCCGCCGCGGGTGACCATCGCCTCTCCGTACCCGCCAAGCCGTCCCACCCTGAACCGGCAGGCTGTAAGGTGCGAGACTAGGGCCTGGCGGGCGGATTTCGTGAGCCGGGCGGCAGGGAGATCCCCGGGTATCCCGGACAGCGCGAGGACGGCCCTTAAAAAACGGTCGGGAAGGCCGGTTTCTGAGAGGACGGTCCTGACAAGACGATTGCCATGTGCCCGGGCCATGTCCGTGATACGCCGGTCCAGGGCCCCGGCGTCCATTCCCGGGAGAAAGGAGATCTCGAGGATGTCGCCGGCCACGATGTACCGTGAAAGGTCGAGGATCCCCGGGCCCGACAACCCGGCATGGGTTATCAGGACGTCCCCCGCATGGTCCCTGACCTTTTTCCCTGTCCGGTACAGGCGGACCGGGAGCTGTTCAAAGGAGATGCCTGCAAGACCGGAGAACGGAAACCCGTCGATATACACCGGGGTGAGAGCCGGGGCGGGCTCCTCCACCCGGTGTCCGAGCTCGCGGGCGATGCGGAATCCGTCACCCGTGGACCCTGTCGCCGGGTAGGATGCACCCCCCGTGGCTATCACGAGGTTTTGAGCCAGGTACTGTCCCCGGGATGTCCCGACCAGGAACCCCTCCTCCCCGGGTACGACGGATGTCACCGGCTCGTCACACTGTATCCTGACCCCTGCCGACCGGCACTCTGCGAGGAGGATATCAAGGACGTCCCGGGCTTTCCTTGTCGCGGGGAATACCTTGCCACCGGGATCGGTTTCCATGGCGAGGCCGCGTTCCCTGAAAAAAGCGGCCAGGTCCCGGTTCGTCCAGGTCATGAGTGCTGGACGGAGAAATGTCCCATGTGTACCGTAGCGGGGGATGAACTCCTGCACCGGTCCGTCATGTGTCAGGTTGCACTGCCCGGAACCTGAAATGAGGAGTTTTCTGCCGCAGGACGGTTTTTTTTCCAGGAGCAGGACGCTCTTTCCTGACCTCCCGGTCTGCAGGGCGAGGAACAGTCCTGCCGGTCCGCCTCCGATGACCACGACGTCGTGCCGCAAAGGTCCTTCCGAGCTGATGTCCGGGTTGTCCATTGAACCTTCAGTCATCCAGAGGATATGGTTTCATCCCGGAAGAGATCATGGGACAAAAGCCCCTGGGCCAGGCCAGCACCATACCCTTCCGGCCACCCATGGCTTCATATGGGCACCCGTATATCTTCCGGCTGTCGCATCCATGTATTCATAGGAAATGAACCTTTCTGATGAAACGGCATGCACCAACCGGGGATGGTCGTGCCCGCATCAGGTGAAATACTTCCAAAATGTTCATTTTTGAGAACCGGCCGGGTATAAGCCGGATACCCCTTTTCTTCCAGTGGAAAAGCGGTTGCGAACCACCGTAACCCTCCCCCTTTTGCATGATAATACTTCCTCTCATCCGGAAGGGTTGTCGGAATTTTTCCGGTTTGGCAGGTGAACAAAGACCGGTGAAACCGGGGGCGACCAGGCCGGCAACCACCAGGATCCCCTCTTTTATTCCCCGGCGACGTTTCAGCAGGCAGCTTTTGGACAGGGGCCGGGCATTGGATGCGCCCTCACGAGGGATGTGAGGACAGGTCAGTTTCATCATGCCCAAGGGTGAAGGAAAAGGTCGCCCCGGCGCCGGGAACACCTTCCGCACGGATGGTCCCGCCATGGCGTTCGATGATTCGCCTGACAATGGCAAGGCCGACGCCATTCCCCTCGTACGCCTCCGCGATATTGAGCCGTTCGAAGACCCCGAAGATCTTGTCCACATATTTCATATCGAACCCGATCCCGTTGTCCCTGACAAAATACTCGGGGTATCCCTTCGTGCCGTTTGACCCGATCGTGATCTCCGGCGACTCCTGCGTCCTGGTGAACTTGACCGCATTGCCGATCAGGTTCCGGTACACCTGCCCGAGGAGGGAAGGATCGGCATGGCAGGGCGGGAGGTCCCCGACAACGAACCTGATGTCCCTGCCGGCAAGGTCGGGCCTGATGTCCTCGATGATGGACGATACCAGGGGACCAGGGTCCACCACCGAGAGAGAGAGCGCTTTTCTGCCGGCCCGTGAGAACTCCAGCATGTCGTCGATCAGGCGGGCCATCCTCCTCGTGTTCCCCCGGATCTTGGCGAGGTAGTCCTTTGCTTCCGGGGTGGTATCCTCTCCGAGCGAACGTGCGAGCAGTGCCGCGAAACCATCAACCGCACGCAGCGGGGAGATCAGGTCATGGGACACGGAATAGGTGAATGCTTCGAGCTCCCTGTTTGCCGATGACAGTGCAGCCGTCCTCTCGGCGACCCGTTTTTCAAGCTCACGGTTCAGCCGGTCTATCTCCTCCTCCCTTGCCCTTCGTTCGGTGATGTCGATCAGGACCCCCTGGTACCTGACCGGCATCCCGTTTCCGTCCCTGTCCACCGTGGTCCGGTCCTCGATCCAGAGCACCTCCCCGGGACGGGTGACAATCCGGTAGAACTGCGTAAAGTCGTTCCTGCCCTCAGCGTTAAACCGTGTGACCTCTTCAGCGACCCGGGGCAGATCGTCGGGGAAGATGATCGAGGCATATTTGATCTTCCCTTCGGTGAACTCACGGGGACCATATCCGAACAGGGCGACGTTGTCTGAAACATACGAAACGGGCCATTCAGGTGCGGATTCCCAGACAAATGCCACCGCAGGGCTTTTTGTGATGATCCGGTCCAGTTCGGAGAGGCGGTCGAGGGCCTGCCGGAGCTGGTGCTCGATCCTCCTCCGCCCTTCAAGTTCATGCGACAGCTCGGCGGTCTTTCTCATGACCTCGAGCCTGAGCGCGATAAAAAAGGAGGCGATGACGATGATGATGAGCACCAGGGGGGTAAAGATAGCCGGGTCCGTGAGATATGCGAGCCAGGCTGATATGGGGGCGGGTGCGAGGGATTCCCAGACAAATGCCACCGCAGGGGATTCCATGTATTACAGTCACCTTGAAGTTCTTCAGCCTTCATGGGGGGTATCAGCCCTGCCGGAAGGCCTGGCGGAAACCGGGTTGTCCCTATCAGACCATGTCCCGGGAAGTTCCGCCCACCCGGGGGAATCGTTTTTTCGTCCTGGTGTGGACCTGGTTGTCACGAGCATTCGTGCGTTGCATGAGCGTGGTCCTGTATCCAGGTCCTTGCCGGGCCGGTTCTCCAGGGAGCATGTGGTCCTGCGGCATTGATAACCCTGTCGTCGCCGGTATCCGAATACTTCTTTTACATCCGCCCCACATGTATCATTGGCCGATTCAGGAGGGAATGTGCCGCGGATAACCTGAAGATGGTCTGGGTGGCATTTAAAATGGTCCCGGTATCTGTTCGCAACAAGGTCCTGGTGGTCATCCTTTTCGGCGTCCTGGCCTACATCATCAGGGCGGCGAACCTCATCACACCGCTTGGCGGAGTATTCATCCTGGATCTCAGGGACTTTTTCGTGACCATCGGGGCTGCTCTTGGAGGCCCGGCAGCCGGTCTCGCGATCGGGATATGTGCAGGGTTTCCTGCCAGGATACCGCTCCTTGACATCGCTTCATTTGCGACCGGCGGCATTGCAGTCGGCCTGGTCGCCGACTACCTTTATAAAAAAGGGAAGAATATCTCGTGGTCAGCCATGGGAATGCTCTGCGGCTACGTGGTGGCTGCCACCCTGGCTGCAATTCTCGGTTTTTCAGACCAGATCCCCTACCTCGCGATCCGTGCGATCATCTGCATCCCGCTCAATATCATCATCATCAACAACCTCCTCTCCGCATTTCCCTCGTTCCGGACCTTCACCCGTGAGGAGCCTCCCGGAGAGGTCCGGGACAGTGCTCCCTGACACGAGAAAACAGGATTTCACGGGGACCCTCCCGACAGTATCGAGGATAAACCCGGCCATGCCGTTCAGTATTCGTCACGCGAAAGCAAAACAGTGAAAAAGGTCACATGGCGGCAGGAAGGGGCGGCCCTCCGCTACCCGCACCGTTCCTGCCGGCAGTTGCCTTCCTGGCCCGCCGGATTGCAAGGATTGCCTCCTCGGCGGCTATCCTGATAAACCAGCTCTCGTCGTTGACGGCCGTGGCAAGTGCCTGGCAGCCGCCCGGGTCTCCCAGTTTTCCAAGGGACGCGACCGCTGCAAACCGGACGTCCCGGTCAGGGTCCGTGACCATCCCTGCCAGGTAGGGGAGGGCACGGGTATCTCCTGACTCTGACAGGACATCAGCCGCGGCTATCCTCACCCACTTGTCCTCGTCGCTTAAGTCGATGATGAGGTACTCAACTCCCCGCTGCCCGAGAGCAGACAGTTTCCTGACCGCATCAACTCTTTCCCCAAGAGTTTCGAGATCTTCGGCTTCCTGAAGACCATGCATATGATACCCCCCTGTGCCTGATGATTCTCAGACATGGAACACTCATTCTGCCCGGAATAAGAACCTATGCAGTGCGGAGTTGTCTTCCGGTAATGCTAAGCACTGGCAGAAGGCCCTGTCATGCGGAACGTTCTCCCATGTACCTCCTGGATGATATGAAAGAAAATATACCCACGACGGTTTGAGCCTGCGGTCACCTGAAAAGGGTCTCGTACATAGGGAGAGCATGGTGTCACCGATAGAGGAGTGACAAGGATGCATCCCGGCATATGACTGCAATGATGTTTTTCAGACCTTTCGGAATGATCCCAGACCTTGCTGGATACAAGGAGCCTCACCTCTCCCGGTATCCTATACCCATCAACCCTTCAGTGGGGGCATGCCCCCGCACCCCCGAAAAGATAGCCTGCTGTCCCCGAAGGGCGCCCCGGCGACGGTATCACGGCTTTTCGAGAGGGAAAAAGCCTCACCACAATAGAGAAAAGTCAGAAAATTACACCAGAAAATACGGGTATCAGGAAACCGCTTACGGATTGCCACGGCTATCACACGCAGGGGGTCTGGGGGCGGCAGCCCCCGGTTATCATCCCTCTCATCCTTTCACTGTTCAAGGTGAAAACAAAAATATCGGCTCGGTTGAAACGCAAATGAACGGAAATTCACACGCGGACCATGAAAATTCCTATCCAAAATTTCCTTGTTATGAGGCCCTTTTTTAGCATTTTCACAGGTGTCATATGACCGGAAATACCGCTGATGAAGACCTCTCGGAACGGGGTGAGTAAAATGAAGACAGAGAAGATTTCCATAAAGCCAACGATAGGCGAATCTCCCGGGAAATTCGTACAAAGCGGGAATTTAAATACCCTGGCATCATGGTAAATACCGCAGTTTTAAAAGTCATCAGTGAATTTTAACTCTGTTCGAGCAGAATCATGTACAAATCCAATTTTGGGAGCGGCCCGCGTAATTACGGCCCCCGAGAAATGACCAAGGTAGTCTGTTCAGACTGCGGTCAGGAATGTGAAGTCCCGTTCAAGCCAACCGAGGGAAGACCCGTCTACTGCCGGGACTGCCTGCCGAAACACCGGCAGCCCAGGTTCTAATTTTTTTTCATCATCATCGGCACCGTCCTCATCCACAGGGATGGACTTCCTGGTACCTGTCCGCCATTAAGGCGATAATTGGGTTCTATTCGATACCTGCAGGAGATGCGGGTCTGAAGAGGTCGTTATCTCCCAGGACCAGGACTCCTGCCGGACCTCGTGGAACAGCCGGGAATGGGGAGCATCTGTCCGGATGAAAAAAGGGAGGGTCACGCCTCCTTAATGATCCCCCTGATGGACTCCCCGAACCGTTCGAACTCCCCGGGCTCCTCGCCTGCCTTCGCGAACTCGATGAGGCTGCAGCGCCCGAGCATTTCTTCGATGGTGCGGGATTGTCTTCCTTTCCCTGCAAGGAGTTCCAGAACTTCGTCATTCGTCATTTCAGAGCCGTTCCCGTACCTTGATGAGAGGCAGAAACGGAGTGCCTGCCCCGCGGTCCCGAAGGCTTCGCGGGTGTTGCCGGCGGCATGCTCCTTCTCCGCCCGTGCGAGCAGCTCCAGGGCCTCCTTCCGGTAGTCCCGCGGAGGTGCAGGGATGACCGGTGGCTTTGCAACGACGACGGGGTGGGCCTTTTTCGGCCTCTTCCAGAGGACGTACCCGACGATTACCAGCAGGGCAGCAAGTGCGATAAGGGCGGCAGGTATGAGGTAATCGACCTGTTTCTCCTCCTTCGTGACCGAGACCGAGGTCACGTTGGTCCGGGTACCGGTGGCGTTCAGGTAGGCCTGTGCCCCCTGCGGGCCCTTGAAGGTCTGGTTGACCACCGATCCCGACGGGGTGTTCTTAATCGTGGTCGAGGAATGGGAATAGCCCTGCTGTTCAAGGTCCCGGGCCGACTCCTGGTATGTCTGGTTCTGTGAGAGCGGCCCGGGCGGGCTGATCCTGGCCGTCGTGCTCTCGGTTACCTCGCGGGCCGAACCGTTTTCCAGCCTTCCCTGGACCTTCACGGTATCCCCGGCCGGGTTCGTATACGAACGGGAAAACGAGCCCTGTTTCCCGGACTCCGGGAAGGTGTCCGTCGAGGTGGGCGAGTACCCCTGTTCCTGAAGTGACTGGTCCACCGCCCGGACCGTCTGGTCCTGTTCGAGGTTCTGCGAGAACTCCTGCTGATCAGCCTGGCCCTTCTCCTGCTCCTGCTGGAGCTGCTGTTTTAAGGCCGAGGTGTCCTGGGCCATCTGGTCGTTTTCTGAACCCTGCGGGAACCCGAAGCTGAAGCCCATCGTGGCGGACTGCTGCATCATCTGCTGAAGGACCTCGTCCTGCTGAGATAACAGGGAGGTCCCGGTCGTCCCCTGCCCCGGCGTCCCGCTCCGGCTGACAACCCGCTCCGGGGTGTTCCTGACCTGGGAGGCGTCTTTCACGAAGTGGATGGCGATGTCTTCAAGTGCCTGCCGCTTCGGGTCAGGGTCGCTGTACTCGAAGGAAAATGCAATCCTGACTGTTTTTTCCACGTCTGACGACCCGGCATCGATGGTGACCACCGAGGACCCCTTCCGGGCCGTGTAGGACCGGGCGTTCGAGGAGCTGCTCGACAGGCTGAGCCCCATGCCGGTCGTCGATTCGCTCACGGTCGATTCGAGCATTCCCGGGATGTCCCGGTCGTAGGTGTTCGTGACCTCCACGGGGACCAGACCGGGGTCCCCGAGGAGGAAGTAATAGTCCTTCTGGCCCGTGGTCAGGGTGATTTCCGCTGCTGTTGCAGCGCCTGCCGTGACGGCAACCAGGAGGAGCAGGATAAGTGCCGTGTGTTTCATGGGATGATCCTCCCCCTTCCATACCTGAGGTACAGTTCAACGAATACAAGGACGAGCGCCCCGATGAAGAAATATGCGGCTATGCTCGTCTCTTCCTTCTCCCGTGTTATCTGCTCGGGGAGCCCGGCGTAGATCTGCGAGAGCGTCCGTGAGTCCACAGATTTGAAATAGGTCCCGCCTGTCTTTTCGGCGACGGACCTGAGCGTGTCCTCGTCGAGGGTCGCGTACTGGGGAGTGCCGGTCCAGTCGTACCCGAGCATCGCGGGCTGTTCCGAGCCCATACCCACGGTAAAGACCTGGATCCCGGACGACTTCGCAAACCCGGCCGCCTCGTCCGGGGAGATGACCCCTGCGTTGTTCACGCCGTCCGAGAGGAGCACGATGACCTTTTTCCTGCTCGGCAGGGACTTTGCCATGTCGACCGCGAGGGCGAGGCCGTCCCCGAGGGCGGTCTGGCCGGTCTTCGGAGCGATGCCCATGAGTTTCTGCATGACTCGGTCCTTGTCAGGGCTCAGGTAGGCGGCCGTGGTCGCCCCTGACTCGAACAGCACGATCCCGGCGTTGTCCTTCGGGTCGAGGCTCCGCAGGAGGACCCCGGCAGCGTTCTTGGCTGCCTCGATGCGGGTCGGCTGGTAGTCCCGGGCCTGCATGCTTCCCGAATCGTCGATCACCAGGACGACATTGACGCCTTCCCTGGTCTGCTCGAGGGGGATGTGCGGGTCGGCAAGGCCGATGAAGAGGAGGGCGAGTATGGCAAGGGCGATGACGAAGAGGAGCTGCGGGCGCCGGGACTTCCGCGTGTCTCCGAGCACCGATTTCAGGAACGCGACCTGGGAAAACGTCATGGCCTCGGTCTTCCTCCGCTTCGTCGCAAGGAAATGGAAGTAGGCGAGCACCGGGATGCTGAGGAGCCCGAGGAGCCAGAGCGGGTTAGCGAAGCCGGCCATGAGGCCCCCTCCCCTCCTTCATCCCTGAAAAGAACCGGTTCAATGGGATTTCATACGGTTCGTCCGTCCTGAGCCGGACCTGCCTGACGCCGCTTCGCGCAAGTTCGTGTCCGAGCTTCGTATCTGCCTCCCCGGCAAAGGACCGGTACAACCGCCTCAACTCCGGGTCCGAGGTATTCACGAGCAGCTGCTCGCCGGTCTCCGCGTCCTCGAGCTCGATGTACCCGACGTCAGGGAGGTCGTGTTCGACCGGGTCGGTTATCCTGACGGCGATCGCTTCGTGTCGTCTCCCGAGGATGGCGAGGTCCCGTGCAAATGGCGGCGAGACGAAGTCAGAGAGGATGATGACGGACGACTCCCGCTTCAGGGCATGGGCAAGCGTCCGTACCGCGGCACCGATGTCCGTCCCCCTCGAGGCAGGCCGGTGCGACAGGACGATGTTTAAGAGCGACACCACGTGCTTTCGTCCCTTCTTTGCCCTGACAAACCGTTCGACGTGGTCTGATACAAGGCAGAGTCCTATCCGGTCGTTGTTCACGAGGCAGGCAAACATGAGGCTTGCGAGGACCTCGAGCGCCTTGTGCCCCTTGCTGACACGGGACCCGAACTCGCCCGACCCCGAGACGTCGAGGACGAAGTAGAAGGTCTGGTCGCGTTCCTCGGTGAACTCCTTGATGAACGGACGGTTGAGGCGTGCCGAGACCTTCCAGTCGATCGACCGGACATCGTCGCCCGGGA